>JBEKBO010000027.1:0-39478 GCA_050015355.1 Candidatus Korobacteraceae bacterium
TTGGTGATTAGTTCGTGCTGGTTACGGTATTTTTGGCAGCTTGACCAGTCGGCTTGATCTTCACGTGCTCGATCACGGCATCGTGGACGCTGTGGAAGTTTGTGTACCTGGCAATCGTTGCCGCAATGGTCAGCGGACTACCGGGCGTCCGCAGCGAGCTTGGCCGGACGACTCAACCCGCAGCCTAACCCGCAGTCAATAACCCGATTCCTGTATTTGCAATCACTTACAAGCACTTGGCAGCCCTTCGGAGTTCCTGTAAGTTATTGTAAACATTAGTCTTTGTAAATTCACACGGTGGAAGTCACAGGTTCAAATCCTGTAGCGCCCACCATCTCTAATCACTTACATACGGTAAATTAGAGATGGTAAAGATATCGGGAAGTCGAGAATCTTACTCCACAACGGCTCCTCCAAGTTTGTCGGACGAAATACTGGCCGCCGGGAGTTCGGGGCTCAGGAGTCCGGCTGCGGGCTTGCCGGATTTGGCTCCCAGCGCTTGAAATCCGCGAATTCGATTCCAAATACGTCCAGAATCTTGCCCACGATGTGTGCCGTCATGTCCTGAATGGTGGCTGGGCGGTGGTAGTAGGTGAGCACCGGCGGCAGAATGACGACCCCGGCGTTGGCCAGTATCAGGAGGTTGTTAAGGTGCACGCTGCTCAGCGGGGACTCGCGGGCGACCAGCACCAGTTTGCGGCGCTCCTTGATGACCACGTCGGCGGCGCGCAGTAGCAGGTTTTGCGAATAGCCGTGCGCGATGCCCGCAACCGTCTTCATGCTGCACGGCGCCACCACCATGCCTTCCGTCTTGAAGGTGCCGCTGGCGATGCCGGCGCCGATGTCGTCCAGAGAATGGCAATGCGTCGCCAGGGCCTCTACCTGCTCGACGGAGTATGTGGTTTCCAGCCTGATCGTCCGTCTCGCCCCCTCTGAAATCACCAGGTGGGTTTCCCATTCCGGCTGGCGCTGCATTGCCTGCAACAGTTGAATGCCGATCTCGGCGCCGCTGGCGCCGCTGATGCCCACGATCAGACGCTTTGGCGTCGCTTGCCGGGCCAGGTTCACTGTTCCTCCTGCACGATGGGAAGGTCGACCTCGAATTTGAATCCGAAGCGCCTGCGTTGTCAATATAGCGGATTGTTTCAGTTCTGAATCGCTCGAATTGTGTTCATCGGCGTCGTATTGTTAGTTACCATGACGCCTGACACCCATCCGCGGCGATGTTAGCGCGGGCGGGGCCTGCTAGGGACGGATAGGTTCGCGCAGTAGTAGAAGGGAGGCGTGATGAGCCAGACACTGTGGGGCTATATGGGAAAAATCCTGCGGGTTAATTTGACCAGCGGAACTCATTGGGACGAACCACTGGAGCCCGCGTTGGTGGAGAACTATCTCGGCGGCACGGGACTCGGCGCGGAATATCTATACCGCGAGGTCCCGCCTGGTGTGGAGTGGGACGATCCTCGCAACCTTATTGTCATGGCTTCCGGGCCCGTAGGGGGTACAGCTCTCGCGGGCAGTGGGACGTTTTCCCTGGTCACCAAGGGTCCGATGACCAACTTGGCGGTTGCCTCGCAGGCCAATGGTTTTTGGGGGGCTTACATCAAGTCTGCCGGGTACGACGCGGTGATTATTCAAGGGCAGTCGCCCCGTTGGGTTTATCTGAGTATTACGGATAGCAAGGTTGAGTTGCGCGATGCCTCCACGCTGCTGGGAAAGGACACCTGGGAAACCGAGGACGCGGTCCGGGAGGACCTTGGCACGAAAGCCCGGCTGAGCGTGTACGGGATCGGCCCTGCCGGAGAAAACAAGGTTCGCTTTGCGCTTGTCGGGGGCGACAGGGGGCATCTTTGCTCGAAGGGCGGCTGTGGATGTGTCATGGGAGCAAAGCGCCTCAAGGCCGTCGCGGTCACTCAGGGGCGCCAACCAGTTTCTCTGTATAACAAGGAGCTGTTTCGAGAGAAATCGAGAGCCCTGCTGGAAGACGCGAAGGCCGCTAAAGGCGGACAAATGTATAAGTGGGGAACTGGCGCTGCCTTTTCCGTCCATGCCCAGGCGGGCAGTCTTCCAATTCGCAACTATACAACCAATGTTTTTCCTGAACACGAGCAGATGAACGCCCAGTATATTCGTACCCACTTCGAGCACCGGAATAAGCCGTGCTGGGCATGCGGGATGGTGCATACGAAGTATATGAAGGTTACGGAGGGTCCCTACACCGGCTATGAGGGCGAGGAACCCGAGTACGAGGGCATGTCGGGCTGGGGGCCGCAAATCGGCAACAACGACCCTGGAGCCTATGTCAAACTCTCCAACGTCACCGATCGACTCGGCCTTGACGTTAATGAAGCGACTTGGGTTGTTGGCTGGGTCATGGAGTGCTACGAGAAGGGAATTCTCACCGCCAACGACTTGGACGGCTTGGACATGCGCTGGGGCAATACCGAGGCCGCCCATGCACTCCTGCTAAAGATAAGCAGACGGGAAGGAGTTGGCGACCTGCTGGCCGAAGGGGTCATGCGTGCTGCGAAAAAAGTCGGCGGTGATGCTCCTAATATGGGCGTGTATGTCCTCAAGGGAGCGACTCCGAGAGGGCATGATCATCGCGCCATTTGGGGAGAGATGCTGGACACCTGTGTCTCCGCCACCGGCACTATTCAGTGCGGTGCTCGCCTCACCTCCCCAGCCTATTTTGGTCAGCCGCCCGTCACTAATCACTTCTCGCCGTGGGAGGTCGCCGGCGTCAACGGGATGCTCGAGGGTTGGTTGGTCTTTCTCGATAGCTTGTCGATTTGCCGTTTCATCACCCTCAATCCTCAGTTGACCGTTGAGTGTGTGAACGCCATCACCGGCCGCGATTTCCAGGTGGCCGATGCACAAATCATCGGCCGCCGGATCGTCAACCAGCTCCGGGTCTTTAACTTCCGGCATGGTTTGGATCCTGCGCTCGAGGCTCCGTCTCCGCGTTACGGCTCGACGCCGACCGACGGACCGGCGCAAGGAAAGAGTGTTGCCCCGTATTTCGATTGGATGAAGAGCTTTTATTTTCAGCTCATGGGATGGGACACAGCAACGGGTAGGCCGCTTCCTCACACTTTGAAGTCCCTTGGCTTGGAGAAACTCATTCCTGACCTGGAGCCAAAATAACATCTGCCTGAGCTGCTGAGTGTAGTGCGCAATTGAGGGGTCGATGCCGACGGTGAAACTGAAGCTCGCTGGCTGGTCGCTTGCCGGCCTGGACGCCGCGTGGACGAATCCGGAGGGAGTTTCTGTTTCCATAACCGGCGGCGAAACCATTTGCGATATGGCCCGTCAGCTCGCGTTACGGGATGACGTTTTCCGCAAGATTGTCTTCGATAGCGAGAACCTGGAATTCGGGGCGGAGGTCCTGGTCATTCTCAATGGGGCCTTCGTCAATCCGCAGAACCCAGCGGAGACATATCTCAGGGAAGGCGATGAGGTGATGTTATTGCCGGTTGTGAGCGGCGGGTGAGCAAATGACGATGAGCACCGTCTGCGACGGCCTGGAAAGTTCAAGCAATGACTTAGTAATCAACGACTTGCAAGAGTGGAGCTGCTCCGGCATCGCCTGGATGGCACTTTCCGGCCTTCAGACTTGCCGCCGATCAGGCATAATTGATTAGATATTCCGCTTCTCACCCCGGACTCTGGATGGACTTGAGAGACACCAAACGGCCCGCTGCCGATTTCCCCCCCGGAACCGACTCTGCTCCGAGTGGAAACAGCCCGAAACTTTCCGATGCGGAGGGTGTTCCATCGGGTATGGGCAGCGCAGCGTTTGAGCGGGTAATGCCTGCAGGATATGTCGGCGCCGGTCAGCAAGGCCCAGGCAATGCGGTTCGAGTCCAACCGGGTGGTGCTCCTGCTGCTGACCTGAGTGACGCTGAGATTATGCTCCGGGTCAAAGCCGGAGATGACGCCGCATTCAATTACCTGATCGAGAAATACCGGCGCGCAATGATCAGTTTTATGTACCGGATGGTGCATAACTCGGCCATCGCCGAGGAGTTGGCGCAAGAGGTTTTCCTGCGCGTTTACCGTTCGCGGGAAGGCTATGCCGCAAGCGCAAAGTTCACCACCTGGCTCTACCGGATTGCAACCAACCTGGCCGTGAATCACGCTCGCGACAACAAGCACGAGCGCCCGGAGACCAAGGTTAGTTTGGACGAAACCGACAAAGAAACCGGGCTTTCGATCGATGTGGCCGATACCACGCTGAATGTCGAACAACGAATACTTCGTCGTGAGCGGCTGGCGGCAATTCGTCGTCATGTGGAAGAACTGCCGGAGCGGCAGCGCATGGCCGTCATTATGCATAAGTATCAGAACATGGACTATCGCCAGATTGCCGGAGTACTGAACCTGAGCGAATCGGCGACTAAATCATTACTATTCCGCGCGTACGAGACTTTGCGGGACAAACTGAAGGACTTTATCTAGGGGCTGTTATGAATTGCAGGGATGTTCGCGAACAACTGTTGGAAGTAGCGGTGGAAGGCGGACCGGCTTCACCGGAAATTCAGTCGCATTGCTCGGTTTGCGATCCATGCGCGCTCGAATTGCAGCAGATGAAGAGGACGATGGCGCTGCTCGACGAGTGGCAGGCGCCGGAGCCGTCGCCGTATTTCGACGTCAAGCTCCAGGCCCGGCTCCGCGAAGAGCAGCAAAAGCCTGCGGCGGGATGGTTCGGCTGGTTTCGCAAGCCGGCTGCCGTTGGGCTCGCAGCCACCGTTCTGCTTGCCCTGGGCGTGGGCTCATTCCTGGGCCGGCAAGGCGACACGAAGAGCGCGGATCATGCCGTTCCGGCAGTTCGGGGTACCGCTGTAGGCGATTTGCAGTACCTGGAAAAGCACTCTGACCTATTACAAGAGTTCGAGGCGCTTGACGTTTTGGACAACAGCGACAGCGGAGGCGCTGCAAATTAGGCCGGATTCGCGAAAGGTGTACCCCGCGAAGGAGCCGGGCATAGGCTATTGAAGCTGAAGGATCCGAGAAAGTGATCACGTCTCACCCCATCGTGCTGTTGGTGCTGTCTTGCGCCCTTACCGTCCCGCTGCCAACGGCGGCGTCTACCCACAGGTCTGCGGTATCCACGAGTTATGCAAGAGCGAATGTAGCGGTCAGGACGCAAGCCAGGCCGCCGATGGTGCCGCGCCCGGCAGAGGGCCGGAGACAGCAAATTGCGCAATCGGTGGGCAGAGGTCCCGGGCCGCAAGGCCCTCCGCCCGGTTCCAACGGACAGCAGGGATACCAGTTGCGCGGCCCCGGGCCGCATCGTGGCGATTGGCTTCGCAGGTACGGCAGCTTGCCGTCCGACCAGATGAGGAAACAGCTCGAACAGGATAAAGACTTCCAAGGTCTTCCCTCGGAACGTCAGCAAATGCTACGGCAACGCCTCGAGCGCTTCAGCAGTTTGCCACCTGATAAGAGGCAGCAGGTTTTGAACCGCATGGAGTTGCTCGAGCACATGCCCCCGGAGCAGCAGCAGCGGGTGGAGGGTTTGTTCCAGCAGTTTCGAAGCCTCGGGCCTGATCGCCGGCAGGCCGTGGTGCAGCAGTTACGTCAACTGCGCGGTCTTCCGCCAGACCAAAGAAGCAAAGCGCTTGAGTCGGGACAGTTCAAGTCCGGTTTTAGCCCACAGGAGCAGCAGATTATCCGCGGGCTCAACGAAATAAGGGTTCCCCCCGGCGCCAGGGGCCCAGGGTTCTAGACCGGATTCGCGGAAGGGGAACCGCGCTAGAATACTTCTCCTCTATGACTCGGCACGCCGTGTGGCGTGCCTTCTTTTTTGCGAAGACAAACTCGAGTCTGCCGAGGCTTCGTTGGTAATCCTGGTGTTGACCACGAGGCTCCAAATAGTTTTGCAATAGCCTGCCGTGCGGCCTAATATTGATCGCTTGAATATTCCCAAAAACTTAGCAGGGAGAAGAATTGCGATGAAGCGATCGATTCTGGTTCTGATTTCTCTTGTCTCTGTCGTCATTCTATTCGGTTTTCCCGGTGCCGCTTTCGGGCAAAAGCAGCCGGTCACCTTGAAGTTTGCTGAGATTCACGAGGCCAGCTATCCAACCACGGTCGGAGATTTTGAAATTGCCAGGCTCGTCAAGGAGAGAACCAAGGGCCGAGTCATCATCGATATCTATCACAGCATGAAGCTCGGCGACGAAGCCGTCGTAATTAAGAAGGTACAGGAGGGAGAGATTGATCTAACCAGAATCAATATCGGACCTGTAACCAAATACGTACCGAGCTTGAATGCGTTTTTGCTGCCGTATATTTTTCGCGATGTGAATCACATGCTCAAGGTGGTAAATGGGCCGGTGGGCAATGACGTTCTCGCCTCCGCCGAGAAGAATGATTTTATAGGCTTCGGTTGGTTCGATGGCGGGACGAGAAACTTCTATACGAAAACCCTCGTGAAGGTCCCCGCTGACTTGAAAGGCCTGAAGATACGAACCTTGCAGAACGAGCTGATGACATCGATGGTTGACTCCTTCGGCGCGAAAGCCATCCCAATGCCTCACGGAGACACCTATGCGGCCTTGAAGGACGGAAGGCTTGACGGAGCGGAAAACAATTATCCGACCTACGACGAGACAAACCATTATCAGCTCGCTAAGTATTTCATCGAAGACGAACATACCAGGAATCCGGACATCATTATCGGCAGCAGGAAATCGCTGGCTTCGAAGTTGTCCCCGGAAGAAATCGAGATCATCAAGCAGGCAACCAGAGATGCTCAGGCCATGCAGTTTAAGTTGTGGGCTGAGACGGTGCAGACATCAAAGGATAAAGTAGTCGCAGCCGGCTGCGTGATTACCACGCTGACCCCTAAGCAAAAGCGAGCCTTTGTCGCCGCCATGAAGCCGATTTACGATAAGCAGCCCCAGGATATTAAAGACTTGGTCAAGAGAACAAAAGCAGTGAAGTGATGGCTGCAATACTTCGCATCAATTAATAAAGCTCGTGAGTGTCATCCTGAGCGAACCAGGTCCCCGGCGAGCCCCGCTCGCTGGGGTGATTGGGGTTTAGTAGCGAAATACAGCGGCCTCAAGGAGAACGACATTGACCCTTTGTATTGCAGCAGCTTGTCGGGATCACAAAGACAGAGATCGAGTCGTTATCGGAACCGACTGGATGGTTTCTGGAGAAATAGCCGCTGGAGCGGACATTCAAGACAAGCTGTACTGGATTAATCCGGATATAGCTGTATTGGTGTCCGGAGTTGTTACCAGAGCAGTAGAGTTGCGGGATGCGTATCGCACTGTATTGGACGAAATGGAAAAAAAGAAGGAAAAACTAAACCGCCGAAACATTCGTAAATTTATTAAGGCTGGCCCACGGCTGCTTAAGAAGGATATCGCCGATGAGATTGTGACGTTTGCGACGGGACTGGAATATGCGGAATTCAGAAAGGCAATTCAAAAGGGAGAGATAACACCACAAGTCGCGAATGGTGTGTTTCGGGCTATCGAACAAAAAGACTTGGAATGCGAAGTAATAATCGTCGCCTTCATTGGCAACGATCAGTACATTTTCCAAGTAGAGCGCAGTGGGCATGTGGAGGAGCGGGACAATTTTGCACTTATTGGCGAAGGTACCTATGTGGCAGAAGCAATGCTGTACTTCCGAAAGCATGAATCATCAGACCCGGCTGCGCTCGCTGTGTACCACGTGTGGGAGGCTCTTCATATTGCATCAAGACGAGTGGGAACGGTCAGCAAAACGCATTCGATAGATATTCTGGTTCCGCCTAAAGAACGCAGCACGCATGTCGCTGTTTACGAACTGACCAATGCTGGATTCACGTTTATGAAAAAGCAATTTGACCAAAAGTTCGGGATTAGGAAGATTGGGGAATTTCCAGACTTGCCAGACGGTTGCGTGAAGTTTCGAAAGGATGCGTAATACTCCCTATGCCGTCAGATTTTCAAACGTCAGCGGATCGGCAGTAACCATGTGCCGCAGCGTGTCAACAAACAGATCGGAACGCTTCCGGCGGTCGAGAAGTATCTGCTTTTTCTCGCGGCTGGAAGAAATAGACTTGTGTCCAGAGTCCTAACAAGCAGAGAGAGATGAGACCTTGAGGAAGACCTCTTCCGCCAACCCTCGGGGCTTTCGCCAATTTCAGCGTTGCTCTTTCAACGCTTCCTCGACAATGAACAGATACACATCGTCCAGGTTTTGAACTCCCAACTCCCTCTCGCCAAAGCCAGAGCACCGAAGTTCATTACGAACCACCGTGGCGAATTGAAAATGTCCTCTGGCCGCAATCACCGCCTTCGAACGATGGCTGGGCTCCGCCGCCACTTCCTCATCGTGTAAGTGAAAAATCCACCCATAATGTCCGTGCTCAGCAATGATCTTACAGAGGTGTTGACGGTCCGGTTCCGGCAACCACGCGCGCAGATGCGCCGCCGCCGCCCGCACCTTCTCGGGATCGATTGCAGAGAAAATCTCCTCACATTCGTGGGGAGTACGATAGCTGCCGCTCATTCGTGGAATTCCTTTTCCAAAAGCTTAGCCACTCTGGCTATATCGATACAGGGGATCTTCCAGTCGGAAGAACGTGATTGATTGCAGCGAATTTATCACCGAAGTGGGGTGGTAATCAATTACTCGAAGAGGACAGGAGCGCGCCACCTTCAAAACAGGTCAGGATTACTGGAGCAAACGATGTAGATTTTCGGTCAACATTCCGCGGCATCTCGGCGGTTTTACGCTCCCAGCGCGGTTTCCGCGAATCGGGTTTAGCCGAGGGTTGCAGATACTATCCGGTGCGGGATCGGCCGTGCAAACTCAAACGTCAGCCGCTGTCGGCTTTACGCCGGCATCATCGGCAACCGCAAAGGCATAGTTGCCGTCCAGAAATTGCTGCACATAATGCCGCATCACCGCATTGCTGGTCATGTACATATCCAGTTGGCTGGTGCAAGCCATAAGACGCCCGATAATATTCAGTCGAGCGTCGGTCTCGTCCGCGGGCGCCTTCTTGAACCATGCGTTCACCAGGTCATTCCGGCGGTCCACCAGGAATCCATAGTGCGCCAGGCAAGCCTCGACGAAGCAGGCCCTGAGATTGCGGCGGTAGGGCGTAGCGCCTCCTCCGGCGAAGCGAAAAGAGATGTAGTTGTGGCTCGCGTTCGGAGACAGACAGGCATCGACGAGCGTGAAGTGATAGGCCAACCGCGTGTTGAGGTTGATATACTCGTCGGCCACCAACAGGTAACTGCGATCGCCCAGGGCCCGCATGGCTCCCGTTGTCGCGGTGAGCGAATTCGCCATGACCGACGCCAGGTCGCTCAGGCTGGCAGGCATCTGGCGCTGCCAGGTAACGCCCGGATGGGTCAAGCCGCGCCATAGCGCCTGAAAAGGCCAGGAGACGATCTCCGATGGCCGGACCTCCGTTGCCGATGGATCCTCGAGCGCCAAACCGCCTCCGAGGTCAAGCACATAGATATTTACCGGCACCGGCGTCATCAGCTTTTTCGAGCAGGTCAAATCGCCTTCCAGGGCGTTGTCGTTCACGGCGAACATCGCCTCAACCGCCTTTTCGTGACAGAACCGCAGCACGTCGTGCGCCGACTTGCAGCCTGCCGGGCGAAAATCGGAAGACGAGGTGTCCAGTAAATGAAGCACCAGCAACCGCCGGTTGATCGGGTCAGCTTTGACGCGGGAGTCCTGATACCGTTCCTGGATTTGCGATTCAATGACCCTGGGCGACCACAACATTCCGGAATAGATTCTCGGCTGCACTGCATCCAGACTGATGGGATCGCCGTCCTTAACACGCTCGAAGGCGCCGCCCAACTCGAATATCGAAGGAATCTTGGCTTCCCGCAGCAAGGAGGCGGCGTGGCCCGCCACGTTTCCCATCTCGGCCACCACTCCCGAAATGCGGGGGAAAACCGTCACGATCTCAGGCGATGACTTGCGCAAAAACAAAATGGCGCCCTCGGGCGTATCGCCCAGAGCCTTCAAGTCGGTGACCAGGAACGCAGGACCGGAAACCCTGCCCGGATAAACAGTACGGCCACCGGCGAGAAGCGGCTCTTCCTTTACCCGCGCCTTGCTTCGTGTCTGCGGCGAGTCCACCAGAGCCAGGGGCCGTGCTTGCACAATCCAGACCTGTCCGCGCTCATCTCGCGCCCATTCGATATCCTGCGGGACGCCGAAGTGCTTTTCGATGCGAAGAGACCAATCCGCCAGCAGCGCCAGTTCTCGCGGGTTGAGGCTCGGGGCGCAAGCCTCTTCAGGCGATGTGGGGCGGCGAAGCACCCCGCCGTTCTCCGCCAGCACAACTGCTTCATTTTTGGTGACGATACTTTGCTCCACTACTCGATGGGGCCACTTGCGCTCCACCACAAAAAGGTCCGCGGGCACCTGGCCGCTGGCGATGTCCAGTCCGAGTCCTCTCGTGGCGGTGATCCAAAGGGCATCGAGCTTGCGATCCTTCGGGTCTCTGGTGTAGAGAATCCCCGCCGTTTGCGCCCGTACCACCCCGAGGCAAAGCACCGCCATCGGACTTTCCACTTCCGGCAGCCCGGCGGACAAGCGGTAGAACAACGCTCGTTCACTGAAACGCCCGGCCACCACTCGTTTGTAAGCATCGACAACCTGATCGACGGGAACATTGAGATAACTGGTGAACTGGCCGGCAAATGTTCTTTCGCCGCCTTCGCCCACGGCGCTGGATCGGACCGCAATTGCCAGGCCGGCTCGCTGCAAAGCAAGGGCGCGCTCAGTAAGAGCGACTTCAATCGCTCGCGGCACCGGCGTAGCCAACACCAATTCAGTCAGTTCGGCGGAAACTTTGCGCAGGACGTTGAGGTCGTTGAGGTCGAGGTTTCGTGTGGTATCGCGGAACTGCTGCCACAGTGGTATCCCGCAGAATTGCCGGTACGCATGTGCGGTGAGGACAAAACCGTCAGGCACGGGCAATCGCAGTTTGTTCTTGATCTCGCCCAACACGGCGGCCTTGGCTCCCGCTTCGGCGCCGGAGGCTGCATTAACCTCGGAGAGCGAGGCCGAAAGGTTCGTGGGTCTCAAGTCATCGGCTGCGATGTACCGCTCAACTTCCTGACGCTGCGCCTGCACCGATGTTAGAAGCGACTGATGGTCGTAGCCGGTCAGCCGTTCCAGCGTTCGAACCACCTCGGCGGTCTTGTCGAAGACGGAACCCACGCGATCGCTCAGCAACTCCCGTGTGGGCGGAGCGTATTGCAGGTCCTCCTGAATACTGGCCAGCAACTCCAAACAATCGTTATTGAGGGAGAGCAGTTCGCGAAAGCTGACGTAACGGCCGCGGATCCTGTCCTGCAGAGAACCCGCTGCTTCCGTCAGCTTTTTCTTCTTCCACCACCATGGCATCGAACATCACCCCTGGTTCAGCTTCGCCGTGCGAACAGGCTCGTTGAATAACCCGCAATGCCCACCGTTCGGAACCCGCGAGTGCGGGCGTCTCGCAGTTCCCACCGAGGGCAAATCAATTTACCACCGCCGCACGGCCAGCATCGTGCCACAGCCACGGTGCTGCCGCCGTCTGCCCCAATGCATTTGCGCCCGGCGTAGTGAATACAGACAACTGCACCTGCTCCACAGGGCAAAATTCCACCGAGTCGCAGGGAGAGACGGCCGGTTGCAGGCAGAACCACAACAATTTTAGTCCACCGCAACTACGTTCTGGGTCTCATCCTTTCATTACGTCGGTTGCACTGACATTCATCATGCGGAGTGCCTGGCCTGGCTGCTTGTAGTAGTAACGGACGTCGTCTCCCGCTTTCCAGGTGTCATCGGGAAGCGCAAAGTACTCGTCAGCCAGCGTGAACTTCACCAGTTTCCTGTCGCGAGATGAATAAATAGTAATTGCCTTGTTCTGCCGATCGACTATGGGAAACTGGACGCCCTTAACCCGAACATCGTCTTTGGCTACGTTCGACGCTTCCATCAGCGGCGTGTAGGTAATTGTCTTAATGCTGCCGGCGACCGCGTCGAACACCACGATCTTCTTATTGTCCGTATCGAATAACAGCCGTTTACCCGCCGCCGGGTGCGGCCCCATCTCGTCTGGATCGGTTGGAACCTTTACAGTGATGGGCGGCAGCACGTCATACTTGGGCTTGTTCGTCGTACCTGCCGAGTCGCGAATCACGGTGACCAACCCGTTTTGCTTATCGAATGCGATAACCCGCCCCTGATCGACCTTCCCGTAATCACTGCATCCCAAAGTGAACAGCACAGGGGCACATGCCAGAAGCAGCGTTAACATCTTTTTGCTAATTGTCATGGTTCGCTCCTTTCTAGTCAGCATGAGCTGAGGACACTTTTTGGGACCGCCTTTGCGCCCGTTCCTCCCGGACGCCTTTCAGGAACGCAATCAGAATGTAGAGTGATATTGCCGACACCGCGCCGAGAACTATAACCGTTGCCGCCGAGTCCGTAATCTGTTTGACGTTTGGAAAAATGCCCGAGAGCAACTTCATAATGATCGACAGCTCACAGCCCACTACGGCCAAGCCGAAGAAGATTCGGATGCCATACCCTTTGACGTACTTGGTAGCCACGGTACCGATCTGCGCGCCGACCGCCGCGCCGCACAGCATAACGAGAGCTGCGAACAGCTCAACCCGGCCTTTGTAGCTATAGGTAGCCGCGCCGTAGAGACCCGAGATAGCCACTTCAAACAGGTCGGTGCCGACGGCGATATGCGTCGGAATTCCAAGCAGGTAAATCAACGCCGGCATGCGAACCAGTCCGCCACCGATACCCAGGATGCCCGCCAGCCATCCCGTCAGGAAGCTGATGCTGATAGGCAGCCAGGCCGAGCAGCGAATCCCCGAAACCTTAAAGTTGATCATCGGGGGAATGTTGATTTTATGCAGTCTCTTGTGCCATTCCAGCCCGGTGGCCAAGGCATCCAGTTTTTGGCCGGTCGCCAGCGCTTCGCGCTCTTTTCTTTTTCTCTTGGCGACATCGGTAAAAACCATCCAGGCGATCAGGGTCAACAGCGCCACGTACAGCCAGCGGACAACAATGTTGATTTGACCGATGCGCTCCAGCCACATGATCATTTGGGCGCCGACTTCAAACCCGCCGATGGTGCCGAAGACCATGATGAAACCCAGTCGGTAATCCACATTGCCAAACTTCGAATGCCGCATCGTGGATATGAGAGACTTGCCGGCCATGTGCGCTACATCTGTGCCGATCGCAAAGGCCATTGGAAAACCGAGAATGTTCAGGCCGGGCGTTACCATCCAAGCTCCGCCCATCCCGAAAAAACCTCCGATAATGCCCACGCCGAAACCCAGAATAATCAGCCCTGGCCAAAAAATTGGGACGCCGGCGATAGGCATGAGTGTATGCAGCCAATCCATATTCATCTCCTTGCCGAAGCGCCACGGTTAATGTTCGGCCAGCGCTCTGTTCTTCAGGTCGATTCCCAATCGGGACATCACCACATCCGCCAGCAAACCCAGAATCACTCCAGCCACCGGAATGATGAGCGTGGTGATGAGGGCAAATGCAAGATGACCTTCGTTATATATGTTCCCCCACCACGCTTCCCAGCCTTTAAACTTTCGCGTATCAGCCACTAAGACCATTAGATCCGGTAAATCTGCCCCACCGGCCGCGAATAATTGCGTCGGCAAAAGCAGTAGCACTGTTATGAGGCCCAACAACCTTGAAAAATACTTAGTCATGGCTCCTCCTTTCCTCCCTAATGAAACAAGGCCGCCCGCCTGAACGGCAAGCGGCCCGGACCTGCGGATCGTTTCGCAGATTGAAAGCCCTAACCGGTTTCGCGGAAGGTATGCCCGTGAAGCAGCCGGGCGGTTAGGCCCGGCGTTGCTAGCTCCGGGATACCTGCTTTGAAACCGCTCTAGTTACGATCCTGTTGCCTTCGAGTGCAGCTTTACTTCCACTTTCACTTCCAGCTTGTTGTAGTACTCGTTGAGGACGGCAATCACCTCCGGCTTCGAGAACTCCGCCGGAACCGGCTTGCCTTCACTCATCAGTTTCCGCAACAGCGTGCCGGATAGCATCAGCCGGGCGCCGCCTTTGTACTGCCCGTTATCGTCGATCACAGCCTTGGTCGTGTGCGGGCAGGTCTTCATCGAAGCCATGGAGCCGCACTCGTAGCAGTAGAATGTCCAATCCAGCGGCAGCGGCTGAATCTGCAGCGCGTTGGCTGGAATTTCTTTGAATATCTTCTGCGCGTCAAACGGGCCGTAATAATCGCCAACTCCGGCATGATCCCGCCCAACGATCAGGTGCGAGCAGCCGTAGTTCTGTCTGAACAACGCGTGCAGCAATGCCTCGCGTGGACCGGCGTACCGCATTTCCATGGGGTAGCCGCCCTGAATCACCCGCTCCTTGCGGAAATACTTGCTGACCAGCGCATCAATGGCGCGCACCCGCACATCGGCCGGGATATCGCCGGGCTTCAACTTGCCGAGCAACTGGTGGACGTACACGCCGTCGCAAATCTCGATGGCAATCCAAGCCAGATAGGCATGCGAATTGTGCATCGGGTTGCGCAACTGCAGGGCGGCCACCGAGTTCCAGCCGCGCTCCTCGAACTGCTTCCGCGCTTCGGCCGGACGCTCGTAAATCCCCTTGAAAGTCTCCGGGAAATCCAGTTCCGACACGACCTTGACGGGGCCAGCCAGATTGATCGCGCCCTGCTCCATCACCTTCTGCACGCCCGGGTGTGCCGGGTCGTTGGTCGCGAACACCTGCTTGCACTCATGAGCCTTGTCGATGCTGTATTTCTCGGTGACCTTCATCGTGGCCACTAGTTCCTGGCTCTCGCTGTCGATGAGCGCGATTTCTTCGTTCGGCCCGATTGATTTCGCGATTTCCTCTGTGGTCGACAACGTGATCGGAATGGGCCAGAACAAGTTTTTCTTGCTCGGCATCTGGAAGGTGTCGCAGACGCCCTGCCAGTCCGCCTTGCCCATGAAGCCATCGAGCGGCGTGAATGCCCCGATGCCCATCATGATCAGATCGCCGCTCTCGCGGCTGGTGACCGGCACCTTTTTCATTGTTTGCGCACGCTTGATTTCCGCGGCTCTTGCCGCGCCCTCTAAAAGGAGGGGTTTCAGTTCGGAGCTTCCATGCGGTGGAACGAGCTTACTCATAAGTTCTCCTAAAGATATGAAGTCCCGTTCATGTCGAGATTCCTTCAGGCCAACGACGGCCCCATGGACTCCGTGACAGGAGCGGCATACACCTATCGGTGTTGTTTTCCTACGCCACCGCGATTACCGGTACGGAAATGAAAAGCCGGCAAGACGGCGCGCACGGCACTAAGCGAATATGAAACACCACACATCGGCGGCTCAAACTGCCATAAGCCGCAAACCTTCGATACCAACCCGGTCAGGGAAATACTTTCAAGCAGCAACCTGGCGTCTTGAATGTTTCCCATGCCGCCTCTCGGTCCTCCTTCGCGATTCGATCTCAACCATTGCTAGCCAGGGCTTGGCCGGTAACGGCCGCCTCCTCGCTCGCGGATTCCAGCGCCTTTCTTTTTACCGTGGCAACAAAGATTCCGAGCGGCCTGTATAGCAGGTGCGACCACTTGCCGAACGGAACTTCCACAACCAGCATCGGCACCGCAATCGCCATGTGCACGACGTACGTTACGTAGGTCGGCATGGGCAGATTCATCAGCCGAAAGATGTTAACTAAAATACCGGTCACCGCCGTGAGAAAAAGCAGTATGGGAAACAGCCAGTCGGAGAGATGGCTGAAGCGGTGCATCTCAGTCCGCTTGCCGATTCTGTCCAGCACCATCCATGCTGTCGTAACCAGCAAAACCGCCGTCGAGTAGTAGCCCAGAATGCTGGTCCAGTGAAAGCTGCTGTCCTGGATCTGGAACCACGGCAGGAACACCACAACGAGGGTAAAGATCGTTGCGTAGCCGCTAACCAGAAAGAGATGGCGTATCCAGTTTCTGCTCGCGTCGCTGTCGTTGCAGTTTTTCCACTGCATTTGCGTGACGCCCTGAACAATCAGGGACCCGATCTGCGCGAAATAGAGGCGGGCCGGGATCTGCTGGTCGCGCGTCAGGCCGAGAAACATGCGCGCGGCGTTCGCCAGCAGCAGCAAACTCAGCAGCGCCGCCATGATCGTATCGCCCAGGTGCACCATTTCCTTCGGGGCGAACTTGTCGAGCATCACGTTCGACAAAGGCAGCGGGCCGGAACGGCTCAACAGCCCGAAGCCGAAACTTTGCGGCAGCGTGAACAGGGCCACGACCACCGCCGCCACCAGCGCGAGTATCCCGATCTCCCAAACCGCCGAGCGGTACATCAGGCGCGAAAGCCCTGTCCAGTCGTACTGCGTCGTCAGGTACCGGCGCAGCGCCATCATGGTCTCGCCGGGGTTGGCCTGCCGGGGACACGTCTTCGAGCACTCGCCGCAGTAGAAGCAAAGCCAGGGTGCGGGGTCTTTCAGCAATTCGTTCTTCAGGCCCCACTGCGCCAGCAGCATCTGTTTACGCGGAAAGGTGCTCTCTTCGGGCGAGAGCGAACAGGTGGAAGCGCACGTCGCGCACTGAAAACACTTCTTCAGGTCGCCTCCGCCCGCTTCCATCACGTCGCGGATTAATTCAGTATCGGGTTCGACCAGGATCGGGTTTCCCATGGCTAAAAGCCCTTATATGGATTCGGTCCAATCTCGCGAATACGAGCCGCAAATTCGTTGATGATGTCCGGCAGGCGGCCGTAGTCATCCATGCCGAGCTGTGTCAGGTGAATGCGCTCGGATTCCAGTTGCAGCCGCTGCAAGGTTTCCTTCACGTTTTCCAGGCGGCGGTTTGCCAGTTCACTGCCGCGCATGTAGTGGCACTCATAGTCGTCGCCAAACCTGCATCCGAGCAGCAGCACGCCGTCGATGCCGCGCGATAAGGCGTCGGCGATCCACACGATATTCATCGAGCCCAGGCAGCGAAGCGGGATAATGCGCACAGATGCGTCGTACTGCTGGCGGGCCTGGCCGGCCATGTCGAGCGCGGGATACGCGTCGTTCTCGCAGGCCAGCACCAAAACACGCGGCTTCTCTTCGAATTCGTCGGGGACTTCGATCGCCTTCACCATGCTGGCGATCATGTCCACCGAGTAATTCTTGAAGGAAACGATCCGTTCCGGGCAGGCGCCCATGCAGATTCCGCAGCGCCGGCAACGGTACGGGTTGAATTTCGGCGTGCCCTTCTCGTCTTCATCGAGCGAACCGAACGGGCATTCCTCGGTGCAACGTTTGCATTGCGTGCAGCGTTGCAGGTTGAAGCTGGGGTAGGAGAGATCGCCCGTACGCGGGTGCACCGCCTGGCCGCGGCTTGCCAGCTCAATGCACTGAATGGCCTTCATCACCGCTCCGCCAGCGTCCTCTTCCGTTAACGCCGCGTCCATCGGCGCGCGAACCGCTCCCGCCGCATAGATGCCGGTCCGCATGCTCTCGTAAGGGAAGCAGACAAATTTGGAATCGGGGAACCCACCTTGCAGCACGGGCAGATCGGGACCCTGCCGGTAGGTGAGATTCAGAATCTCCGTTCCCTCGTGCGGCTTCATTTGCGCGATGACCGCCTCCGCATCCTTGCACTGCGTCGCGGACTCATTGCGGGCCAGCTTGGCATTGGCGTCACGCAAAGCGCGGATTGCCGGACCATCGGCGGAATTTGGCACCATGCCGGTTGCCAGCACCACTAAGTCGACCGTCACCTGCATCGGCGCGCCCAGCAATTCACTGTCGAGGCTCACCTGCACCCGGCCATCCGCTGCCGCCGCAACCTGGGTTACCTTGCCCTTCATGAAAAAATTCAACGGGTGATCCTGAACCTTCCGGTAATACTTCTCGTAAGGTCCCGGGGTAACGATGTCGCGGTAAATGACGTAGACCTCGGCTTGCGAGTCCTGCTCGCGGATGTATTCGGTTTGCTTCAGGGTTGTCATGCAGCAGACCGAGGAACAGTAGGCCAGGTGATCCTGCTCGCGGGAGCCGGCGCACTGCAAAAACAGCACGCGCTTAGCCTGCTTGCCATCCGATGGCCGCGTGATTTGCCCGCGTGCAGCCATCTGCTCCAGCTCGACATTCGTGATCACGTTCGGCAATCCGTAGCCGAGCGCTCCCAGCTTGGCCGCATCGTACGGCTGCCAGCCGGTTGCCATAACGATCGAGCCCACGCGGTGAACCGACGTTCCCGACGCCCCTTCCATGGTCACGTCGAACATCCCGGGCTGGCCTTCGGTCTTCACGATCCTGGTCGAGCAGAACACTTTTACGCGCGGGTTCGAGACCACCGCCTGCAGCTTGCTCGTGAGCCCGTCGGAGGATGCTTCCGTATAAGGGGCGCGCGTCGGGAAAGCCTTCTTGAGGCCTTTCATGAATCCGCCGAGCTGCGGCTGTTTTTCGACGAGCACAACGTCGTATCCGGCAGCGGCCGAATCCAGCGCCGCACTGACGCCGGCGATGCCGCCGCCCACGACCAGCACGGTGCGGGAGATGGTGTCTTCCGGCAGCGCCTCCAGCGGTTCCATCTTGCCGGCCTTCACCAGGCCCATCCGAATGTAGTCTTCGGCCAGCGCCTGAGTATCCTCGTGCTTCGCTTCGTGACACCAGGCAACCTGTTCGCGCAAATTGACGCGCTCAAGCACCATCAGGGGATCGAATGAAAAGCTCTCGGCTTTTGCGCGCGGCGAGCACGCGGCGATCACGACCGCATCGACCTTCTCGCGCTCAACGTCGCGGCGGATAATCGCCACGCCCTCATCGCCGCAGAGAAATGTGTGGGTTTGGCACACCGCCGGCTTGTACTCCGCCTGCGCCATGATCGCCAGCTTATCCACATCCACCGAGTCGCTGATCGAACAACCGCTGCAAATGTAGAGTCCCAGTTTCTTATCCATTGTGCGCGGCCCCCATTGCGATCTGAAGCGCCTTCAGCGCCGCCCCGGTCGCATCGCGAACGGTGGCGGAAACTTCAGCCGGCCGTTTGGCGCAGCCGGCGGCAAAAAGTCCGGGTGAGCCATTCATCACGAAGCCGAACTCGTCCAGCTTGAAATCCGCGGGCAATCCGGCAGTCTGGGGAACCATCCCGGTGGCCAGCACTACCAGCTCGAACGTCCGCGTCATCTTCTTGCCGCCGAGCACATCTTCCACCGTGACTCGCAGATCGTTGGTCTGCGCGTCCTCTTCGACCTTGGCCACCTTTCCCTTGACCAGTTCCACCGCTTCGTCGGAGCGCACCTTGGAAGCAAACTCCTGCAATTGTCCGGGCGTCCTGACATCGATGTAGAAAATTGTGACCTTGGCTTCCGGGTAGAGCTTGCGAACGTAGGTGGTCTGCTTCAGGGAAGCCAGGCAACACACCGTCGAGCAGTAGGGCAGGTGGTTCTCGTCGCGCGAACCGGCGCACTGCACAAAGGCCACCGATTTTGGCGCTTTGCCGTCGGAGGGACGCAGCAACTTTCCGCCGGTCGGACCATCCATTGCCGCCAGCCGCTCCAGCATTACGTTGGTGACCACGTTGGCGCTCTTGCCGTAGCCGAGATTGTCGAGCTTGGCCGCGTCATACGGTTTCCACCCGGTCGCCACGATCACCGAGCCGACGCGAAACGTCTTGCGCTCGGTGCCCTGGGCAAGGTCGATTGCCCCGTACTTGCACGCATCCACGCAGGCATGGCAGTCAGTGGCGCAAGCGGCGCGATCCAACACATACGTTGCGGGAAACGCGGCCAACCGGCGCGCGTGCACCGCCTTCGTCTTGCTGAATCCGAATTCCAGCGGGTCGGCAATTTCGGAATGGCAGACGTCGAAGCAGTCGCCGCACAATGTGCAAGCCGAGCTCACGTATCGCGGCGCGATCTTGATCACCGCGTCGTATTGCCCCGGCGAGCCTTCCAGCTTTTCCAGCTCCGCCAGCGTCAGGACGGTAATCCGCGGGTTATTCCGCAGACGCCTGAAGTTGATTTCCAGTCCGCATGAGGGCGGGCAGAGCTTGGGAAAATAGTTATGGAAGCCGGCCACACGGCCGCCGAGGTAAGGTGATTTCTCAATCAGGATGACATCGAGTCCCGTCTCGGCTGCATCGAGCGCCGCAGTCAGGCCCGCGATGCCGCCGCCGATCACGAGGAGGGCTTTGCTGTTTCCGTTCGCGGTTTCCGTAGTAGGCATGATGGTTTAGGCCGGCGAGACTTCGTTACCGCATGCCGCGGGCCCAGTGGCTCGCCGTTGCTGGGCTGCGGACTTGTTCATCCGCATCGCTCTTTGTTGGAACAGGCTGAAGGCAAGCCACTCGACCGCCAGCTCCAGCAGTTCTTCGTCATCGGTGCGGAGCGCATCGACCCGCGCTTCGTCCAGGTCAAACATGTTGAGGAAGCGTGTCTCGAAGACAAAGCGTCGAAAGCGATCGAGATCGTACAGCGCCATGTAATACATGGCGCATTGGTCGGTCGTCAGCGCTTCCTTCTGCTCCGCGGCCAACGCCAGCAGCCGGCGGAACGGTGACTGCATCACGTCGTAGGGCTCGACTCCCTGGCCGTCGATGAACTCGCGAACCGCGCATTCGCCGCCCTTGCCGTGACCGTGACACAACTCTTCTTTCACCACAAAATAGAATCGCTCGGCGGCAGCCTGCGAAGTTGCCCGTTCGGCCATTCCCAGCGGATACATGCGGCATGCCCATGGACGGTTGCCATAAACCCCGCAGCCTTTTTCGCTCACAAACTGGCACTTCTTGTCGCCGTCGTTCATCTTGAGAAACACCACCGGCACCCGCTTCTCCGCGGAGTACGCAATCGAGGTGTATTGCTCCATGAACTCGGAGGACGTGATCCCCAGCGCTTTTTTCATGCGCAGCACGTCGTAGGGGGTCAGCAGGATGGAAACGTCCTGGCAGCAATGCCCGAAGCAATCGAGAGCCGGATCACAATGGAATGTGAATCGGTCGTCGGGGCCCAGCCGAGGCGTGTTTTGTAAGACTTCTGGTTCCGGAAATTCAGCCTCAGCCATGAGCAGGGCCTCCTTAATTCTTATTCAGTCGTGAGAATACTGGTGCGCAACGCTTGCTTGGACCACACGGGCAGCGGACCGCGCTCTCCCGTGGCCGGATCGAAGCGGTAACGGTAAGAAGCGTTCACATTGAATTGCTCCCGCATCCAATTCCAACCGCGGGTAAAGTATGGACACTCGTCGTTGAAGCAGACGTATTGGTATTCGCCTCCCCAGGAGTTTAATTCCGGGTTTTCCCACTTTGTCAGTGGTTCGTCACAGTGGGGACAACGGGGTTCGTTCAACTTATCCAAGGGGCCTCTTTAAAATCTCGGGCGATTGAAAAAACGGGCGGGACCTGCGAGCAAGCCCGGGCCCCCACTACGCGCGCTTTTACGCGTAGTGGGGTGGAAAGCCCCGCCCTTGACACTAGTCAGCTCCAGCCGTCGCGGCTTTGGTTTCGAAGATCCGGATAATGGGCTTTGTAAACACGTCCCACTTTCCGCTCTTCGGATCGCACCGGCAGTTGACGAAGACATGCCACTTTTCGTCGTCCAGCTTCGGCGTGTCGGCCCGGAAGTAGTAGCCTGGCCAACGCGTCTCCTCGCGGAACAACACGGTGTGCACGTGGGCTTCGGCCTGCCACATGCGGTGAATGTTTTCCCAGCACCGCATCAGTTCGTGCGCATCCGCCGCCGCTAATTTCTCGGAGTCTTCCTTCAGGAAGGTCAGCAGCTCCAACGCCCGCTCGAGAGAAGGCTTGTTGGTGGTGAACTGCGCCGAAACGCCGCCCGCGTACTCGTCCATGATCTTCTGCAAACGCATCATGAACATGCGCGGCTTGATGTAGTTGGGGTTGACATCGGCGTCCGATGTAGCCTTCTGGAATTGCTCGAAAGTCTCCAGCGGCTTCATCATGTTCTTGATCTGCGCGTCTACCGTCGCCTGGTCCAACTTGGGCGCGGCATTGTTTTCCACGACAAACTTAATCGCGGACTTGGCAGCCATGCGGCCTTCAGCATGCGAGCCGGATGAGAACTTATGGCTCGAAGCGCCGGACGCATCGCCCGCACAGAACAGGCCCTTCACGGTTGACATATTCGAGTAGCCCCAGAAGTACTGAGACTTGGTCTCGGCAGTCTGGAGGTCCTCGGGACCGCTGACCCAGGCGCCGGAAGCGCCGGAGTGCGAGCCGATAAAGAGCGGCTCAGAGGGGGCGATTTCGGAGGACTTCTGTTCGGGCTGCACATTGGTTCCAGCCCACAGCAGAGCCTGTGAAATCGTCATATCCAGGAAGTCTTCCCAAGCCTCTGATTCCAGCTCCTTCAACTTCTTCGCGTAAGCCTTGGGATCGCCCTTGTACTGCTCGGCGATGGCCGCCATGGCTTCCTCGGTGCGCATCGACAGCGGGCCCTTGCCCTCCTGTATATCGAGCATTCCGAGATAGTTGCGCAGGTTCGCCGGGACGGGCTTTACTCGTCCGTAGGGGCCCCACTTCTGCAACTCGTCCTTGCGCTCGATCATGTAGTTGCCGCCCATGGCATTGGTCGCGCGCGACTTGAACAGCAGGAACCATGCGCCTACCGGACCGTATGCATCCTTGAAGCGCACCGGGATGAAGCGTACTTCCTGGCAAGTCATTTCCGCGCCGGCCTTCAGCGTGAAATAAGCCGATGAGCCGGTGTTGAACGGCGGATACCAGGCGCGGCCGAAGCCCTCGCCCGAACTCCGCGGCTTGAACACGTGCACGGCGCCGCCCATGGCCACCAGCGTGGCTTTGGACTTGAAGACGTACACTTTGTTCTCGCGCACCGAGAACCCGATCGCGCCCGCGCAACGGTCGCCATCCATCAATGGACCGGTGATGAAGACGCGCTCGAAGATTTCTCCCACGCCCGTCTTCAGCAGTGCGTTCTTGGCGGCTTCCGCCACCACGACCTTGTAGGACTCGCCGTTGATCATGAGCTGCCAGCGGCCCTCATGAACGTAGGCGCCCTTCTCGTCCTTCCAGATCGGCAGGCCCCACTTTTCGAACAGGTGCACGGTCGAGTCAACGTGGCGGGCAATGTCGGCCACCAGGTCTTCGCGTGTGACACCCATCAGGTCGTTGCGGACGTAGTCCACATAGTCCTTGATGGTGTTGGCGCCGTCCCGCAGGCCGACGTATTGGTTGATGGCCGAGAGGCCCTGGGATACGGCGCCGGAGCGGTCTACCGCGGCCTTGTCGACCAGCGTGACCTTTAACCCGTTCGCCTTGGCCCAGTAAGCCGCTTCGACGGCTGCTCCGCAAGCGGCCATGCCGCCGCCCACGATAAGAAGATCGGTTTCGACGATGACAGTCTCAAACTTAGGCATTGGCGCCTCCCTTCAGGGTGAAGACCGCAGGCAATCCCAGGGCCTCCGGCTCGGTACAGAGCGCGGAGCTTTTGAGATCTGTGTGAGTCTTGAACCCGCCGTTTGGCACGGCAGTGCCCTCGGGCGTCGTGCGGATGGGGAACTTAAAGCGTTTCAGGTTTCCATTGCGGAATTTCACCGTCCACATGATGGAGTCCGTGGAGCGCAGAGGCGTTGCGGAAGCGCCGAGAGGAACAAAGTCCGCGTAGCCGCGAACTTCCACTGCCTGCGTCGGGCAGATCTTGACGCAGTTGTAGCATTCCCAGCACAGCATGGGATCGCGGTTATACGCCTTCATTTTTTCTTTATCAAGAACCATGAGGTCGTTGGGACAAATGTACTGGCAGGCAGTTTTGTCCAGTGCTTTGCACCCGTCACACTTATCAGGAATTACATAACTTGGCACTAATCACCTCCAGGCCATCGTTTGATCGATGAAGCCCTGATTTAGACCGGCCGAATAGAGTCGAGCCTCGTTGTGCTTGTTCAAAGTCCGTATTGCCCGAGGCATGCAGCGTGCCCACTACCGGCGGCCGAACAGCAATAAGATAAAGAGACAAGAAAGAAACCCTGCCGCCATTTATGCCGTGAACCCGGACATCCGGAGAGGGGTGGATGATGTGCGATACGATCAAGGAGGCGGCCTTGCGGGGTCGCCCTCGCTCTGTTCCGGGAACGCCGATTCATACCACCCCCAAGAAAGAAAGGCGGAATCGGCGCCGGGCAGAGAACCGCTGATGCGTACTCCGCGCCGGGAGGACTTCGAAACGTGCCCGCGGAATACGGACATCCAACCTCCGGCAGCTTCAAGTTGACCGTGGTGACATATTGCCCCTATTGATCAACTTGTTCGGTGAGCTGAGTCACATCACACTATGTGGGTGATCACTATCACGCGGACGCGTGCGGGTTCGGGGTTAAGCTTGTGGTCCTTTCCGAATCGCTGATGGAGGAAGAATGGACGCACAATGGTGGGTGCCTCCGATTGCTGCTTTTGTCATCTCTTTCTTCACCTCCATGGTTGGTATCTCGGGCGCATTTCTGCTGCTGCCAATCCAGATCAGTTTCCTGGGTCTCACCGGCCCGGCCGTGAGCGCCACCAATTTAGTGTTTAACCTGATCGCGATTCCCGCAGGCGTATACCGCTACTGGAGGGAGAAGCGCATCCTCTGGCCGTTGGCGTTGATCGTGGTCGCCGGCACAACCCCAGGCGTCATCGCCGGCGGATTCATCCGCCTTTCCGTATTGGCCGACGCCGAGCGATTCAAGGCGTTCGCCGGTTGCGTGTTGCTGTGGGTCGGCGTGCGCATGGTGGGAGACATATTGAAATCGCGCAAGAAAGCCGATGCTCCCATCGCTCAAGGCGAATCGCGCGTCCGCCTGCTGAAGTTCACTGCCCGCGAATTGGTGTTTGAGTTTCGTCAGCACCAGTACCAGTGCAGCCCGGGCGGCATCTTCGTGCTGAGCCTGGTCGTCGGCTTAGTGGGTGGCATCTACGGCATCGGCGGAGGCGCAATCATCGCTCCGTTCTTCGTCGCCATCTATGGCCTGCCCGTGCATACCATCGCCGGCGCAACCCTGATGGGCACGTTCGCCACTTCAGTGGTCGGAGTAGGTTTCTATCAGTCGGTCGCGCCTTTCTATCAGGCACACGGAATGCTGGTGGCCCCGGATTGGGCTCTGGGCATCCGCTTCGGCATCGGCGGAATTGCCGGCATGTACCTCGGCGCACGCACCCAGCGTTTCATTCCGGCGGTCTATCTGAAGATCATGCTCACGATAATTCTCTTCGGCGTGAGCCTCGCCTACATCTGGGGTTTTATGCGAACGCACCCGCAATTTGGTTATGCGGCACTGCTGTTTGTGACGGCGGTGCTTGGGTACTTGTGGGTCAAGCGTAAGCGCAGCCTGAAAGCAAAATCGCGCGCGGCAACGACGCGCTAGCGAACTGCTGCCTGCGCGTGTGGACTCAGCCGTGGTGGCCCACATTTGCGGGCCATAGGCGGAGCTAATGTGGGGCTGTTTCCTGAACTTCCCACGTTTGCCAACAGAAGGCAAACATGGGCCACCCACTCACATTCTTTACAGGTTTAAGGCCGGGTGCCCCACGTTCGCCCGTGTCGGGGCCCCCGACGAGGCTCGGCTCGTTGGGGTGACTGGGCTAACGTGGGGTAGTTTCTTGGACCGTATAAGCGGTGCGTTCGAGCTATCGAGCTCCAGCGGCGACCGCATGAGCCTTTTGCATAGGGCTCTGAGAGCCCGCGCCAAACAAGACGCCGGCAATGGCGCTTGCCTCTCGTATTAACTCGGGCCATGCCTCAAGCTTCAGGCGGGTACAAGGACGATAGGCGAAGACCCAATCGGCGCTCGATTCAATGCAGAGGTTCTTGGCATATCCTTCAAGTTGCGAGAGTTTACCGGGCGTGAGAAAGTCACGGGCGTTGTCTTTCGCCGCGCACTGCAGCAGACAGCGTTTGCCGAACTCGCATTCCGTTTCGGCGTTCGCGTCCTGGCCGGCGATGCGCATCTTCAGACCTTGCAGCACGTCTTTCCCGCCGATCCGGAACAGTGGGAGCCGTCCCGCGGGAGATCGAAACGCGGCAATGGTGACCGCGTTCACTGATTGGCAGTGCTGGCCGTAGCAAATCAGGTTGAAGATGACGGCGGGGCTGCCGCCGATCTTGCCGGTCATCATCCGGCTGACAATGGCGGAGGGATCGCACCGCAAAACCGAGAGTCCGCGAACCTCCGAGCCCTCGAAGGGGCTGCCGTTGTCGTCGAAGGAAAAGCCCAGTTCCCTGGCTCGTTCGTCTACCGTTCTTAAGCGCTGCCGTCGATACCTGCTGATAATAAACGCTGCCGCGATGAGCAGGACCATCCAGCAGCCGATAAGAATAAGGCCGAACATCTGATCCCCTCCACCGTGAATCCCCTCACCGGCGAACTCACTCCGTACAGAGTCTTGGGACCATCCGCACCCGTTGGGACGGTATTAACCTTTTCAACTTCCGGGCAACAATAAGCGGTCGATTGCTCTCCCGCGAACCGTGCCTATCTATATAACTCCCCTTGTTGCCATAACCGTGACTGTAGTCATAACAGCTTGTGATTGATGGCAAAATTGGATGATGCGTTATGCAACAGATGCCGCCTGGTAACCGACCGATTACCCCTGCTCGTCCTATCAGTGTTAACCCGCCGCAGTGGGTGTAAAATCCGCTTCTCGGATCAGGCGCTACGCCGGTCCAGAGGGGGAAGCGTGAGGGCTCGGCGCAAGATCGTGGTTCTGACTGCGGCCATCGTCGTTGTCATGTGCATCGGAACCTTCGGCTTTCACGTCCTTGAGGGCGCGTCCCTGTTCGATTCCTTCTACCTGGTGCTCACCACCTTCACCACCATCGGCTACCAGGGGCCGGCATCGCACGCCGGCCGTGTGTTCAACTGCTTTCTCATTATTATTGGTGTGGGACTGGTCTTCCTGCTGCTCGGGGCGGTGACCCAGGCTTTGCTAGAATTCGAGTTCAGAGAACTGCTTGGCAGGCGAAAAATGGAGCGCGACATCAGCCGTCTGAGGGATCACTACATAATCTGCGGTGCCGGCCGCGTCGGGCGGAGCGTGGCGCGCGAACTGGCGCGGCGTCCGGTTCCTTTCGTCATGATCGAAAGCGACGAAGAGAAAGCCGCTCATTACCGCGAAGAGTTCCTGATACTTGCCGGCGACGCCTCGCGCGAAAGCGTGTTGCGGCAGGCGGGAATTGAGCACGCCGCCGGCCTGGTGGCGGCAACCACCACCGACGCCGCCAATACCTACATCGTGCTGGCGGCGCGCAGCTTGAACTCCAAGTTGAAGATCATTGCCCGTGCCAGCGAGGAACACGCCGAGAAGCACCTGCGCTCGGCTGGGGCCGACGAGGTCGTTTCTCCCTACGCATTTATCGGCTACCGCATTGCGCACTCGTTCCTTCGTCCCAACGTGCTGGACTTCATGAAGCTGGCCATGATTCAGGAAGAAGAGTTGGGCCTCGATATTGAAGAGGTCCGCGTGGGCGAGGGCAGCGCTTTTGTCGGCAAGACAGTTCACACCTCGAAGTTGCGGCAGGATTTTGGAATCATCGTGCTGGCCATCAAGCGCGAGGGCCAAAAAATGCAATTCAACCCCAAATCGACCGACCCGATCCTGGCGGGCGACTTCCTGGTGGTCATGGGAGATCCGGCCAAACTCCGCGAGGTGCTGAGCTTGGCGGGGGCACGCGCATGAAGATTACACCCGGACATCAAGAAGATCGACGCTGCGGATGGCTGAGCTTGGCGGGGACACGCGCATGAAGATTACAACCGCGGCGGAGATGCGGGAAATCGACCGGCTAACCACCGAACGCTTCGCTGTGCATTCGCTGACGCTGATGGAAAACGCCGGCTCGGCGGTCGCAAGCTTTGTGCGCGAGCACTTCGCCGAGGCGTCGCGAATCGCAATCGTTTGCGGAAAAGGGAATAACGGCGGAGACGGATTCGTCGCCGCCCGCAAGCTCCACCAGGCCGGCAAAGTGGTCGAGGTGCTGCTGCTCGCCGACCCGGCTGAACTGCGCGGCGATGCGGCCAAGATGTTCGCCCGGCTGCCTCTGCGTGCGGTCGTGATCCGCAACGAGCAGGAACTCGCCAACGAACTTTCGCGCGGTCTGGGCAATGCCGAGCTGATTATCGATGCGATTCTCGGAACTGGGTTTCGTCCGCCGGTCTCCGGGCTTTACGCCAAGGCAATCGAGGCAATCAATGGCGCTTCCGCCAAAGTGTTGGCCGTGGACATTCCCTCCGGCGCCGATGCCGACGCGCTTACGGAGCAGGCTGGCACCATTGCCCGCGCGGACGCGGTTGTGACCTTTACCGCTCCCCGGCCCGCGCATCTCTTCGGAAACCTCTCGCCGGGTCCGGTCGTAGTGGCTCCCATCGGTTCGCCCCCGGAGGCAATCGTATCCGCTCTGAATCTGTTCGCCATCACCGCTCAGGATGTAGCTCCGCTGCTTGCTCCGCGCGCCCCCGATGCCAACAAAGGCCGCTTTGGTCACGTGCTGGTGATCGGCGGTTCCTTGGGAAAGTCTGGCGCGCCTGCCATGGCTGGCATGGCGGCATTGCGCGCCGGAGCCGGGCTGGTGACGGTGGCCACAACCCGTTCGGCCTTGCCGCTAGTGGCCGGCCATGCACCCGAGTTGATGACCGAACCGCTGTCGGAGACCGCATCCGGCGCTCTCGGACGGCTTGCTTTGGGCGATTTGCCGGAGGTGATAAAGGCCAAGACCGTGATCGCCATTGGCCCCGGTCTCGGCCGCCATATCGAGACCGCCGAACTGGTGCGCGATGTCGCACTGAGCACCACCGTGCCCACCGTGATCGACGCCGATGGCCTGAACGCATTCGAGGGCTTGGCGAAGATGCTGAGCGGGGAGAAACGAACCTTGGTTCTGACTCCGCATCCCGGCGAGATGGCCAGACTGACGGGAACGTCGGTGAGCCAGGTGCAGGGCGACCGGCTGGGCGTGGCGCGCCGCTTCAGTCGCGAGCATGCCTGCATCCTGGTTCTCAAAGGACACAGGAGCGTCGTGGCTTTGCCGAACGGTGAGGCCTGGATTAATCCTACCGGCAATGCCGGCATGGCAACCGGGGGCACCGGCGATGTCCTCACCGGGATGGTCGCCGGATTTTTGGCGCAGTTTCCCGAGCGCCCCGAACTGGCAGTCTGCGCCGCGGTGTATCTGCATGGCATGGCCGGCGACGTGGCGCGCGACCAGGTGGGCGAGCTGGCGCTGATCGCCACCGACCTGCTGCATACCTTGCCGGAAGCGATGCGGCGCACGATTGCCTGGTCACGCCAGAAGCTGATGCGCATCTCATAAGATATGCGCAAGTTTTTTGGCGGTAGAGTCCAGAGCATGGTCGCAGACCGTTGAGCGTGTCACCTTGAGGAGCGCCGCCCGTTTCGGCGGTGCAACGTGAGGGTCTATGCATTTCTCCTGTAAAAGCGGGGCTGCACCTTCGGTGGAACTACTCTAGGGAGCTGCGAGTCGGCAGGATGCGAAAGCAATTTCTTACACATTCCGCGGAAGAGACGATTGAGCTGGGCCGCAAACTCGCTCCGCTGTTGCGCGACTCCAGAATCGTGCTGCTGCGCGGCGATCTCGGAACCGGCAAAACCACCGTGGTCAAGGGAATCGCCGAAGCCTTCGAGGCCGCCGAGCAGGAAGACGTTACCAGTCCAACCTTTACTCTTGTCCACGAGTACCGCGGTCCCGAACGCAATCTGTTTCACATCGATCTCTACCGCATTGAAACCCTGCGCGAACTGGAGACGCTCGGCCTCGACGACCTCATCCGCGAGGAAGGCAATATCCTGCTGATCGAGTGGGGAGAAAAATTCGAACGCCTGGTCCGTGAACGCGATGTCGAGATCGCCATCGAACGCCTCAGCTACGAGGATCGCCGCTTTACCTTCGACCAGCGCCAGGATGGCGAAACCCGCCGCACACCCACCGTCGCGCAGAGATAAAAGGCCCACGGGGAAGGACGAAAAACCCACCGTAAAGGGCGGAAAGAAGACATAAAAAGCCACCGATTGCGCAGCCGTTCAGTGTCCGATAACGGTTTTGCGTCCGATAATGCGTAAAGGCGCTCGTCCTAGCTGCTTATCTGACAAGTATTGTGAAATTCCGGTAGTGGGCTGTTTTGAATCTCTTGATACAAGAAACACTCTTAGAGGAGCGGAACGATGACTCGTTTTATCTTATCTAGGTTTTGCTGGAGTCTTTTAACATCAGATTGGGAGAACGTTATGGCAGCATCATACCGCGCATCGCGGCTTTCGGTTTTCAGCTCCCTATAATCCACATAAATCGTCCTCAGGCTGGCGTCGTTCTGGACATGACTGTCGCGAGCGGCGTGATTTGGAGAATGTACCGCAGGAACCTTTTTGGATAAATATGCTTCGACATATTGCAAAGCCGCATAAAAAATAGCTATTACTGCCCAGTCCCAGAAGGGGTTCTGGAGAGTAGAGACCAAAAATTCGTTATGCTCGGCCTTGGTCTTATGTTCAGTTGGGTTTGGCAACGCGAATTACCTTTGAAATGCAAGTTTCCCAGCCTCAGTGACAACGTCTTTCAGATCACGGTTCCTTCGAGCTATGATATTAAAATCAAACACGAGGTCTGGATAAGCATCGATGATTGCCTGCTCTCTAGCATAGATGGTTGCGCGTATAGCGGGATCACGCTCGTTTACTATGGACAGGACGCGCAATTCTTTTCCGTTACCTCGTTCTACAAAAACAGATTCCACTTCAGGGACAAGCGACAATTCTAGCCCGATAAAAACCTCAGGATTGACGAACATTGTGATCTTGCTATCGTTCTTCCACTGATACAGCGTTTTATTGCTGCCCAGTTTGTCCCCGCTCTTAGTAAACAGAAACTCATCCCACGGGAGAATTCTCTCCATGGTGATTTCGGCTGCATTGCTTGTGAAACCGTTCATCATTGCTCGGCCTTTTTCTTTAAGCTGTCTGGTGAATTTGATGATACAACGGGGGACGCATTGACGACGTATAGAGGATCACCGTTCGGTGCCCACGCGCCTTCAACCCTTAACACTTCTGCCAGAACCGTCTTTATCTTGAGTGTCGTGCCATCATGCAAGACGTAGACATTCCAAGATTCGCGCTCAGCTTCAAACGGTATGTCCTCAGCGCTAAACTGCTTTCCGCCAAGATTGATTGTGCGCTTAGCCATTTTGTTTTCTCGTCGACCAGAAAGGACTACCACTTGACTTGTTGTTCTGAGAAACTGCCGGAATGCACATCGTATTGTGATTAGAGCACTTGGTCAACATGCCCCATATATAGAACAAAGCGTTAAGGATATACAAGTAAAAGGTTTGTTAAATCAAGAAATCCCAGTTCATTGGATTCCTCGCGGCGTCCAACGGTTGCGTTTCTTTCTTTGTCTCTCTAAGCGACCGTTAGCAGTTCTTGGATGGCTGGCTGGCTGGGCTGGTGGCCCATTCAAGCCTTCTGTTGGCTTGAGTGGGGCAGTTCCATTGCTGGGCAGAGCCGCCCAGTCGCTCGTTCGCGCTTTCTTGCAGCCCACTCGGATTCAATTTCCACGCGCCCTCCGCAGCCTGCCGCGTACTGGCGAAAGCTGCTCCACTCCCAGTCTTGCGCACGCTCGCACAACCCGCGATTCACCGGATTTCGGTGGATGTAGCGAAGCTTTTCGACGAACTGCCGATCATTGCGAATGTTGAAATCGTAGTACCACTTTTGCCAGAAGTGCTCGGCATCGCCGATCAATCGCCGCGACACGCCTTGCTTCAGCGACTTGAGCGCTTCCGCGAGCGTCGCACGTGACGGTTCGCCGATGAGCAGGTGAACGTGCTCCGGCATCACAACGTAGCCGTAGACGCGAAGCCCGAAACTGCGCCGAACGCGTTCGAGCGCGGCCTCGAAGGCATACTTCGCCGACGCCTCGGTGAACGACGGTCGGCGATGATAGCAGCCGAACGTCACAAAGTGAGTCTGCCCGGATTCGTGAAAACGCTTCAGCCCCCAAGGCACGTCGCCAGCTTAGCCCAGAGAACTGCCCCACTCAAGCAAAAGAAGCTTGAATGGGCCACCCACCAGAGAACTGCCCCACTCAAGCAAAAGAAGCTTGAATGGGCCACCCACCCAAGAAACTACCCCAGGTTAGCGCCGAACAGCCCAAGGAGCTATTAGCTACAGGCGGCACAGCCAGTCAGGCGGTGCCGATTGTCTCAAAGAAGTTTCTTGGCGGCGCGGAACCTGGGGCACCCTGCTTTCCGGCGAATTGGCGAAATGAACCCTTCAAGCAACTACCCCACATTTGCCAACTGCAGCAAATGTGGGCCACCCACATTCTCACCAGTGACAGCAGGCCTTCGCCGGCTAGTCGTCTCCCGCCCCCACCTCGCGCGGGGTCTCCAGTGGCGGCGGCACCGGCACGCTTGCCAGCTCCTGGTCTCTGTACTGGAGCTGGTAAAGCTTGTAGTAGATGCCGCGCTGGGCGAGCAGTTGTTGGTGGGTTCCCATCTCGCGCACCTTGCCCTTGTGCATCACGATGATATTGTCGGCGCGCTGAATGGTGGAAAGCCTGTGCGCGATGATCAGCGAGGTGCGGCCCTCGACCATGCGCGAGAGCGCCTCGCGCACGCGGAACTCCGTGTCGGTATCGACGCTCGAGGTCGCCTCGTCGAGGATGAGTATCCTGGGATTGTGCGCCAGGGCGCGGGCAAACGAGATGAGCTGCTTCTGGCCGGTGGAGAGCGTGCTGCCGCGCTCCTTGGTGTGCGACTGGAAGCCCTCGGGCAGCGAGCGAATGAACTCGGAGAGATTCACCTCTTCGGCGGCGCGTTCCACGGCCGCCAGATCGACATCGTCTGAGCCGAGGCGGATGTTGCTCTCGATGGTGCCCGAGAACAGAAACGGGTCTTGCAGAACCACGCCGAACTTGCGCCGCAGGGCCTGCAGATCGAGTTGGCGGATATCGACGCCGTCGAGCCGGATTGCGCCCTGCTGCACGTCATAAAAGCGCAGTAGCAGCGAAATCAGCGTGGTTTTGCCCGCGCCTGTGTGGCCCACCACGGCGGCGGTTTCGCCGGGCTTCACCGTAAACGAGACATCGCGCAGCACCCAGTCCCAACCGCCGGTGACGGGTGCCCCAGGTTCCGCGCCGCCAAGAAACTCCTTTGAGACAATCGGCACCGCCTGACTGGCTGTGCCGCCTGTAGCTAATAGCTCCTTGGGCTGTTCGGCGCTAACCTGGGGGTAGAGCTTTGGTTCAGCCCCCGATCGCTTCGGGTCTTCCAGCGGGATGCGCCGATAGGCGAACCATACGTGCTCGAACTCGATGTGTCCGGGGCCATCGGGCAGCCTGGCACCGGGCAGCGACGCGATCTCCGGCTTGGTGTCCAGCATCTTGAAGATGCGCTCGCTGGATGCCATGGCCGACTGCAGAATGTTGTACTTCTCGCTCAGGTCCTGAATCGGCCGGAAGAAGCGCTGCGCGTACTGCATGAAGGCAACCAGCACGCCGAGCGTGATCGTTCCGGCGAGAATCCTGTGTCCTCCGTACCAGATGATGGAGGCAACGGCGGTGGCCGAAAGAATTTCCACCATCGGGTAATAAAGCGAATAGGCCATGATGGCGTCTTTGAACGCCAGCATGTGCGTGGCGTTGATGGCCTTGAACTCGGCGAAGGCCTTCTCCTCGCGGTTAAACAACTGCAAGGGGACGATGCCGGTTATGTGCTCCTGAAGGTAGGCGTTGATGCGCGCGATGGCCACACGGATGCGCCGGTAGCTGTCGCGCACGTGTTTACGGAAAATCGCGGTTCCAATATAGATAAGCGGCAGCACGGCGAAGGCGATCAGCGCCAGTTGCCAGCTCATGTTGAGCATGATGGCTATGATTCCGGCGAGCACGAAAACATCTTCAAAGATGGACACCACGCCGGCGGTGAACATCTCGTTGAGCGCATCCACGTCGGTGGTGACGCGCGTAACCAGCCGGCCCACCGGGTTGCGGTCGAAGAAGGCCACGTGCATTTGCTGCAGATGGCGATAGATCTGGCTGCGCAGATCGAACATCACCTTCTGGCCCGTCCACTGCATCAGGTAGGTCTGCGCGAACTCGAGCAGGAAGCTGAAGGAAAGCAGCGCGATGTAAGCCATGCCGATCTGCGCGATTCCCGTCAGCGGCTGCGAACTCAGAAAGCGGTCGAGAAAAGAATGCCCGGCGCCGGGCTTGTGCGCCAGATACTTGTCGATGGCAACTTTGGTCAGATAGGGACCGAGCACGTCGGCTCCCGCCTTGAGCACGATCGCCACCAGCGCGATCACGACCTGGAGACGGTAGGGCTTGAGATAAGCCAGCAGCCGCCGCATCAGCCGGGCGTCGTAAGCCTTGCCGAGTACCTCTTCTTCGTGACTGCCTTGCGATTGGTGGTGATGGGCCATGCAACTCTATTGTAGATGGTGAGCTGCCTGAAATGGTCGCATCCCGTGTTGCGGGATGCCGGGAATGGCCTCAGTCCTATCCCTTCAGGGCCGGAGCGTCCACCACGGACTTTTCCGGATCAATCAGGAATATCCAGATAAGGGCGCCCGCAACCATCACACTGGCGGTAACAAAGAAAGGAGCAATCCACATGCCTCTGTCGAAAAGGGCTCCATAGATAACTGCGGTCAGCGAAGCTGCCAAGGCGCCCACCATGTTCATGATGCCGGTAGCGGTACCGCTGAATTGACCGCCCACATCCATGCAAACCGCCCATGCAGGTCCAAGCACCACTTCCAGAAAGAAAAACGATGCCGTCAGACAGAGGACGGACACCAACTGGCTGGTCGTCATTGCCGCCGGTATGACGAAAAGCCCCGCCAGCAGGAACCCTGGCACGGCCACGATGCGACGCCCAAGCCTGGCGCTGCCGGTTCTTTTCACGATTGCGTCGCTTATGCCGCCCCCCACAACATCTCCGAGCATCCCCGCAATCAGTGGAAGCGCGCCCAGCAGCCCGAGGGTTTTTAATGACATATGGCGATATTCACGCAGGTATGTCGGATACCAGGTGAGATAGAAATTGCTTCCAAAAAAGAAACAGCCCCAACCGACCGCGATATACCACATGTTGGCAGCGCCCAGAATCCGCCGCCATGGAGTCTTCAGTCGTTCTCTCACATCGAAAGTCTTAATCGTGCCGTCCGCATTCAGCCCTCGTATGTGCGCCAACTCAGCCTGATTCACGGCTTTGTGCTCTTCGGGATTATTGCGGTAGAAGAAGTTAAACCCGATTCCCCATAGAATCCCGAACGATCCGAACACATAGAAAATGGCGCGCCAGCCAAAGGCCAGCATGATGGCCGCTGCAATGGCGGGCGTGATCGCAACCGCAGCCCGGCTGAAAAGGTGCGTAATGCCCTGAATGCGGCCACGCTCCGACTTGGCAAACCACGTCTGCATGCCTCGGCTGGCCACCGGGAATGCGCCCGCTTCCGCTGCTCCAAGAAACAGACGCGCTCCCATCAAGGAGTGCATGCCCATGGTCAAGCCGTTGAGAATTGGCGCAATGCCAACCGCATATCCGATGAGGGTGAGCACCTTCTTCGGGCCGAAGCGATCTCCCAGCCAGCCCACCGGTACCTGTCCAGCCGCATAGGCCCAGGTGAAGCACGCTAAGATCAGCCCCATCTGAGTTTTGCTCAAATGGAATTCTTTCGCGATCTCCGGCGCGGCCACTGAAATATTGCCGCGGTCCATATAACAGATCAGGTACATCAGGCTGATCAGGAACAGAATCCACCAACGCGTCTTCGTCGGCTGGGACACTCCGCTCCTTTGGACGGGTGCGACGATCTCACTCACAATTTCCTCCAATGAATCCAATGGTGGCCCACATTTGCCGGCAGTTGGCTAATATGGGGTTCCTGGCATCGCGCCCAGATTCTCCATCGAGCCCGACGGTGCCCCACATCTGCCGCGGTTAGCAGATGTGGGACTTGGATTCGATTCACTGCTTCCCCAGGTTCGAACGGTCGAAGTTCCCCGCGAGCATAGCTCGCTGGGGTGATCTCAATTCCTCTCCAGCACCGTCCGTTCGGGATTAATCGCAAATGCCCACAGCAGTGCGGATGTAATCGTCACTGCGGAGGTGAGGTAGAACGGCGCCACCCAGTAACCTCTCTGCACCAGCATTCCAAAAATAATCGCCGATAACGAGCCGGCTAACTGGGCAATCATGTTCATGATGGCCGATACCGAACCGGCATATCCGCCCGCGATATCAATGGAGACAGCCCAGGTCGCCGCCGAGCACAGTGAGACAAAGAAATTGCACAGAATCAGGCAAATCACCACCGGCACCGCTTTATCCATCGTGCCCGCGGGTATGGCAAAAAGCGCCGAGCCTAACATCGCGACGATACAGATGCCGCGGCGAGACCATTTGAGATTTCCCGTCTTTTTATAGGCGTAGTCGGTTATGATGCCGCCCACCACCACGCCAACCGCGCCCGCAAACAGCGGCAGGGGAGCGAGGTAGCCCATGTTCTTCAGCGAGATGTGCCGAAATTCCAATAAGTAGGTCGGCATCCAATACCAGAAGAAATAGGCGGTGTAGGTATATGCGCTCCACGCTATTCCCAGAATGTACGTCGCGGGACACGTCAAAATCAGTTTCCACGGAATGTCGGCCTTCTTCTTTGCCTGGGCGCCGGGGTCCCCGGCGACGGCCGCTTTTGCCGTTGCTGGGGTAGTGGTCGGCGCGCCATCCCGAATATATGCCGCCTCGGCCGCGTTGACTCGCTTGTGCTGCTCCGGCCGCTCACGATACATCACCCACCAGCCAATCGCCCACACGATGCCAATTGTGCCGAAAATGTGGAAGATGGAGCGCCAGCCCCAGGCTGTCATGATGGCCACGCCAAGCAGCGGCACGATTGACGTTGCAAACTGGCCGCAGCTATGCGTAACGCCATTGACCAGGCCGCGCTCCGACTTTGGATACCAGAATTGCATTGCCTGCGTCCCGGCGGGCCAGGAAGCAGCTTCACCCATACCGAAGATGAAGCGAATCACGACGAGAGAGATAAATCCGAGCGCATGGGCAGTTGCCATGGTCATCAGCGACCAGAACAGCACCACAATCGTCAATACTTTCCGCGAGCCCAGTTTGTCGGTGATCCATCCGCCGGGAAGTTGCCCAAGCGCGTAGGCCCAGGCAAATGCACTGAAGACAAATCCCATTTGGGTTTTGCTCAGGCCAAAATCTTTGGACATCTGCGGCGCCGCTATCGAGATATTGGTCCGATCCATAAACGTGATCAGCGCCATCATGGCAATCATGAACAGAACTGCCCAACGATAGCTGGTCCGTTTCTGGTCTTGCACATCGCTCGAAACAGTGGAACCAACATCGGTGCTGCTTACGCTTGCGTGTTCCATAAACTAATGACTCCTTGAAAGACCGGGGCAAGGGGCACGGCATGATAAATAGCCATCCCTTCGCCACTCTTCCGTCAGCTTGTTGACCTGGCAAGTTCAGCGCAGCAATACCTCAAGCTCATTTGCCGGGGTCCCCGGCGAGCACCGCTCGCTGGGGTGGACTGTCGGGTGGCGACTTGATAATGATCGCTCTCATGACTTCGGAATTCGGGTTATAGGTGGCGTGTTCCACTCCAGCAGGAACCAACACCACATCGCCAATCCCGATTTCTCTCTTCCCGCTGGCGGTTTCCGATGCGCCTTTTCCTTCCAGGACGAAGATGATCTCATCCTGCGTAGGGTGGACGTGAAGCTTGTGAACGTAACCCGGCAAGTACTCGGTAATTCTCACTTGCACTTTGTCGGAGCACGCAACCGATTCCTTCGCCACCAGGCCCTTGGTCCGTCCCCAGTCTACTGCATAAAAGAGAGCATCTTTTTCGTTTAAGATCACCTTATCCTGCATCGCCAAATCTCCTTTACCACCTGCGCGGGCCGGCGAGCACCCGGGTAAGATCGAGGACCCGCAGCTTCGCCAAAGCGCCTTTTCGGCCATCGCCGGGCTCGTCCATCACTTCTTCCTCGCCTGGTTCTCGTCCGCCGCCAGTCCCGCCAGATACTCCTCGACCAGCTTCTTATTCCGCATGCGAAATTTGTTGAAGTCCGGCTTTCGTTTTTCGAGGAACGCCTTCATGCCCTCAATCGATTCCTCGCTGCCCCAGATCTCGGCAAGCAACTCCATCCCATGCTGCCATGCGGCATACAGCTCGTCGGATTCGAAGTTGAGAGCCTTCTTGGTGGCGCGCAGCGTCTGCGGAGAGTGGGACTTTATGCGTTCGCACCATTCTTCCGTAGCCTTGCGCAGCTCCGCTTTGGGAACCACCTTGTTGATCAGTCCAATGCGCACAGCCTCTTCGGCGCTGAATTTACGCGCCAGGAAGATCATCTCCTTGGCCACGCGCTCGCCCAGAATTCGCGGCAAATACTGCGTGGCGCCCACCGTAGGACATGCTCCCACGGACGCGCCGGTCTGACCGAACACCGCATCGTCGGAAGCGATCACCAGATCGCACCACAAAGCCAGTTCGTGGCCGCCACCCATGCAAGCCCCCTGAACCATGGCAATCACCGGGATGGCCAACCCGCGAATCGTCATCGCCAGACCGAGCATGCGGTCGTTCCAATGGCTTGAATTGGCGCGGTTCAGCCGCATCATCGCATAAAAGTCGCCGCCGGCCGAAAACGCTCTGCCGGCTCCCGCCACGACTGCGCACGCAATCGAGGGGTCGTTACGGGTCGACCGTAGCGCGTCGGTTAGTTCATCGAGTGTCTGCTCGCGAAACGCGTTCAACACCTCCGGGCGATTGATCGTCACCCACGCCACGCCGTTTTTCACTTCGAACAATATTTCTTTGTAAACAGCTGCTGGCTGTGTCACTGGATTCATCGGATCTCCTGTTACCGACTTCACGATAATGTTATGAATATGCCGCCAGGCGCTTTGATTGCAGTTATTCCCCAATCGGCGCACAGGCGCACGACTATAGCAAAACCAGGGATGATGTATCCCGGAGTCAGAGCACCCCAGTCGACGCGACCATCAGGGAGCGGCGACCTTGAACGAAACGAAAAGGGACATAGTATCCCTGGTTTTGCCGTAGACGCGGATTCCTGTTAGACCGAGTCGCGGGAAATGAGCGGTATGTGCGTTTTTGGAACCGAAAGCAATATCCCAAAGGCCGCAATTGATGTCAATCGAAAAGGGCGCTGTCTCGGTGCCCCAGGTTCCGACGGTGGCCCACATTTGCCGCAGTTGGCGAATGTGGGGTTCGAACAGAAGTGTCTTGGTGCCCCACGTTCGCCCGTGTCGGGGCCCCCGACGAGGCTCGGCTCGTTGGGGTGACTAGGCTCCCCGATCCGTCGATAAGGCCGATGTGGAAACTCAGGGGCTGACGAACAGCCGCACCAGTTGCGGTTGAGCAGGGTAGCGAGTCAGGGGCAGGAGTGGTTTTTTCTGCACCTACGAGGTG
>JBEKBO010000028.1:0-39252 GCA_050015355.1 Candidatus Korobacteraceae bacterium
AACGACCAGACCTGAAAAAACCGACTGCTCTGCGAGGTGCCGCCGGGGTTTGGAACTGCGAAAGCAGTGATCGCATCAAGGGCTGTGACGGTACATGTGTCCACGCTGTTGACTCCCTCGCAGGAGTTGGCGGCTAGACCATAACCAATGTCACAGCCTTTCCTATTGCTCGCCACTTTAATCTCCGCCTCTCTTCAATCTTGAAATTCAGCAACGCCCCGGCAGGGTTGACATCACCATCTGATGTATCCGGACTACTTGATCCGCTCTTGAGATGTTGCAAACCCGGACAAAAAAACGGCGGGCACACAGCCCGCCGTTTCCATCCAAAAATAATCAGCCCTGCAATCCAGTTAAAGCGCCACTAGGGACGATGTATCCCACCCAAGTCTGCTGTCATGGCGAGCGGAGTCGAGCCACCTTTTGTTTTCAATTTCCAAACAAAAGGTCCCTCCACTTCGCCGCGCTTTGCGCGGCTCCGGTCGGAATGACATTCTTCAATTTTTTGATCCGGATACATCAATTCTGGTTCCACTCTAGTCCGCAAATCCATCCGGTTGCGAAACCGGACCGACGCGGACCTGCTGATCGACATAGTTGCGTCCGGCTTCTAACGCCTGACGATCGAGTTCAAGCATCTTCTGGTTGTGCACCGTTTCGGTTAGCACGCTCATGACGCTGTCCATCGGCAGGCACTCGGTTTCCTGAAGCATTGCGCCGAGCATAACCACGTTGGCCACCTTGGCCGAACCGAGCGAGTCGGCGATTTCCGAGGCGGGCACGCAAATGACGCGCACGTTCCCCTCCACGGCGAAATCTTCCGGCAGGCGGTCGCGGTTGTAGATGATCAATCCTTCGGGCGCGACCTGCGGACCGAATTTGCGCAACGAGGGCTCGTTCATCGCCAGCAGCACCTCGGGATGCGAGATGACCGGCGAACCGATCCGCTGGTGCGCGAGACTGACGTGGCAGTGGCAACTGCCGCTGCGCATTTCAGGCCCGTAGGAGGGCAGCCAGCTCACTTCCATGTGCTCGCGCAGGCCCATCTCGGCCAACAGTTGTCCGAGCAGCAGCACGCCCTGTCCGCCGAAGCCGGCAACCTTGATCGTCGTTTCGCGGGTACGCGTCCGGCGGCTCTCTTCCTTGGCTTCGGCTGAGATGTCGCTCTCGGAGGTGATGCCGACCACTTCGGCGGGCGATCTGAGAGGCGGCTCCGCCGTGATCGGGTTCTCGAGTTTCTTGTCGCGATAGACCCCGAGCGGGAATTGCTTGGCGAGCGTTTCGCCAACCCACTTGCGCGCCACCACCGGCTCCATCCTGAGGATCGTCGGGCAGGGCGAGAGAATTTCCACCAGCGAAAAGCCGAGCCCCATCTTCTGAATCTCAAGTGCCTTGCGCACCGCGCGGCGTGTCTTGACGATGTTCTTGTTGTCGTTTAACGCGACCCGCTCGATGTAGACCGGCGCCTCCAGAGTGCTCAGCAACTCGCTCATGTGGATCGGGTATCCGTCGTTGCCGGGCCGCCTTCCCCAAGGCGAGGTCGTGCTGGTCTGGCCGATCAGCGTGGTGGGCGCCATCTGCCCGCCTGTCATGCCGTAGATCGAGTTATTGACGAAGAACACCGTGATCTTTTCACCGCGATTAGCGGCGTGAATAATCTCCGCCGTGCCGATCGCCGCCAAATCTCCATCGCCCTGATAACTGATGACGATGCTGCCGGGGTGGGCCCGCTTGATGCCGGTTGCGACCGCCGGCGCGCGTCCGTGCGCCGCCTGCACGTTGCCGGTATCGAAGTAGTAGTAGCCAAACACCGAGCAGCCTACCGGCGTCACCAGCACGGTCCTGTCCTGCAGACCGAGGTCGTGCAGGGCTTCGGCGATGAGCTTATGGATAACGCCATGACCGCAGCCAGGACAGTAATGCGTCTGGTGCTGGTTTTCGTCCTTGCGGAGGAAGCGATCGTAGAATACATCCGATTTTTGATTGACGATTTGCAACTCGCTCACAAGTTCCTTCCTTTCCGCTTAGGCCAACGCCGTCGCGCGCGCCAGCAACTGAACGTAAACTTCTTCGACCGAGGGCACATTGCCGCCGAACCGGCCATAGAATTCGACTGGAACACCACCTGAAACCGCCAGGCGGACGTCCTCGACCATTTGACCGGTGCTCATCTCCACCACCATGACCGCCCCGCAATTCTTGGCGGCCGCGGCCAGGGCAAGCGACGGATAGGGGAACAGGGAAATGGGACGGAAAAGCCCGACCTTCAGGCCGTGCATGCGGGCATGGTCAACCGTGGAACGCAACACGCGCGAGACAATGCCGTAGCCGACCAGCAGGATATCGGCGTCTTCCGCCATGTACGTCTCGTAGCGTACTTCCTCCTCCTGCATCCGCTTGTACTTGGCATCGAGCTTGATTACGTGCTTTTCCATCACATCGAAGGCAAGGAAAATGGAGCTGATGACGTTCTTGCGCGTCTCCGCATCTCCACGAACCGCCCATGGCTTGTCCGGTTGCTCAACGTCGGACATCTCGAGGTCGATCGGCTCCATCATCTGGCCGACAAAACCGTCGGTGAGCACGACTGCCGGGTTGCGATACTTGTCGGCCAGCTCGAACGCGAGCATGGTCAACGACGCCATCTCCTGCGCGGAGGAGGGCGCCAGCACGAGATTGCGGTAGCAGCCGTGGCCGCCGCCTTTGGTCACCGCGAAGTAGTCGCTCTGCTCCGGGCCGATGTTTCCAAGCCCCGGGCCGGCGCGCATCACGTCAACCACCACGCAGGGCAGCTCAGAGCCCGCCATATAAGAAAGGCCTTCCTGCATCAGGCTCAGGCCTGGTCCGGACGAAGCGGACATCACCCGAATGCCGGCCGAAGCCGCGCCGTAGACCATATTGATGGCCGAAACTTCGCTCTCCGCCTGGACGAATGTGCCGCCAACCTGCGGCAGCAGCAGCGAAGCGTACTCGGCGATTTCGCTGGCGGGAGTGATGGGATAACCGTAATACGCACGGCATCCGGCCATGACAGCCGCTTTGACGACTGCGACGTTGCCCTTACACAGTTGCCGCATTCGCCACCTCCGTCGCCACTTCGGGCCGGTTCGCTTTCGCCCGGTAAACGGTTATGCCGCCTGGCTCCGGACAGCAATAGAAGCAAATTCCGCAACCAGTGCAGTTCTCGCCCTTGTATTGCGCCGGATGAACTCCATATTGATTGAGATCCGGCGACAGCTCCAGGACTTTGGGGGGACACGAGTCCACACAAAGGCCGCAGCCCTTGCATTCCTGAGTATCGAATTCGACGTTACCTCGAACCTGATTAGCCATGACTTCCTCTGGTGTTTAAACACCCAACTTACGCGCCCAGGCCCAAATGCCAGTGCCCGGGTCAAACCACTACCCGGCCGCGGCGGCGTCCGCCGACGCCGGGCCATTCACTTCATTGCGCTGGAACCAGCGCGCGCCCACGCAATGCTCGTACAACTCGTTGCGGAACGACGGATGCGCAATGCCGATGAGCAATTCCGCCCGCTCCCTCACGCTTTTTCCGAATAAATCCACCATCCCAAATTCGGTCGCGACAAAATGAACATCGGCGCGCGTAGTTACCACGCCGGCGCCGGAATTGAGCATGGGAACAATGCGGGAAATGCTTCCGCTGCGGGCGGTCGCGGGCAACGCGATCACCGGCTTGCCGAACTTGGCGCGGGCCGCGCCGCGGATGAAATCCACTTGGCCGCCAAAGCCGCTATAAAAGCTCTGGCCCACCGAATCGGAGCACACCTGCCCAGTGAGGTCGATCTCGAGCGCCGAATTGACGGCGACCATGTGCTCGTTCCGTGCAATCACGAAAGGATTGTTCACGTAGCTGTTCGAATGGAATTCGACAAACGGGTTTTCGTCGACGAACTCGTAAAGCCTTCTTGTCCCCAGCCCAAACCCGGCGATGACTTTGTACGGATGAAGCGTTTTTCGCGCCCCCGTGATGACCCCGCACTCGATGAGCGGGAGAAGGCTGTCGGAGATGATTTCGCTGTGGACTCCGAGATCCTTGCGATCGTTCAAATAGCCGAGAATCGCGTCCGGAACCCCGCCGATGCCGATCTGGAGCGTGTCTCCGTCTTCGATCACTTTGGCGATGTGCCGGGCGATCGCGTGTTCGGTTTCACTGGGCTGGCGAAGACTGAACTCGACCAGCGGCTGCGAGCTCTCCACGAAGGCGGCGATCTCGCTGACGTGCAGACAGGTTTCGCCGCAGGTGCGCGGCACACGGGAGTTCACTTGCGCGATCACGCGCTTTGCGCAGCGGGCAAAAGCCAACGTTATCTCCACCGCCGCGCCTACGCTGACGAAGCCGTAACGGTCCGGAGGCGTCACCTGAATCAGCGCCACGTCGATCGGAAAGTCTCCGCTGGTGGCGAGCCGCTCCACTTCGCCCAGATGAATGGGAACGTAGTCGGCACGGCCGTCGGCCACTGCGCGGCGCATCCCTCCGCCGATGAAAAGACAGGTATGCCGGAAATTTTCGGGATATTGCTCTTCCGCTGTACGCATCTCGCTGAAGGTAAGCAGGTGCACGATCTCCACGTCCCGTAAAGATGGAGCCCGATCCGCCAGCGCATTTACCAACGCCGCCGGAAACCCGCTGCTCGCATGCACGAACACCCGCATGCCGGACTCGACAACCCGCAACGCTTCCGCCGCGGTTGCCAGTTTGTGGGAATACTCACTCTCCCACGCCATCCGGTTCACCTCCCAACACTGGCACCCTGGACTTCGAGATTGCCCGCCGCAGCCCGCTCATAGCCCACGACGGAGAAATACATGGCGCGGTCAAAGAATTGTTCCAGCAACTTCAATATCTGGATCTCACTGAAGATCTCGGTAATCTGCTCTTCGTTTCCTTCGCGACGCAGATACTCCCAGAGGTTCTCTTTCACCAGCGAGATGCACCAGATGACCTGGCTCAGCGGAACCCGCTGTGCGGCCCGGCGCGCGCCGATAGCCTGGTAACGGTTCTGGATATCCTCCTCGGTCCTTCCGAGCAGCCATTCGCCGAGGTGCAGGTAGATGTCTCCGACCGCCCGGGCAAGTTCTTCGGCCGGGACATTGCGGTAAGCGCTGCAACGGCTGCTTTCGTTAATCTTTTGCTGTAAGGAACGCACCAAGTCCTGCGAGTGCGTCTCAATCAGCCGAACCATACGGTAGGCGAGAATCATTGTGCACCTCCCAAGGCCTTTTTCTACTTCTACTTCTGCTGCACGAAATGCTCCGTGCAAAGTGGCGCGCATGCCCCGGGTGGAAAGCGAACCAACGTGTAGCGGACAAATGAGTTTTGTCCGGATTCAGCCGCTCCAGCCGTGATTGTGGTCACCGCTGGAGGTGACCACTGTCACTGTTGTTCCAGGCGCACAGCGAAAACTGATTTAATTAGTAATGATTATACATGGTTAAGAAAAAATTGTGAACTCGCGCACAAAAAAAGCCCGGGGGGTTGGCGCCCCCCGGGCCAAGCAATGAGACTACGCCAGGAAGAACTCGCGGGTGATTTTCAAATACTCTTCATCCGGAATCCCCGCCGCCAGATTGTCACTGGCGATGCCGCCGTCTTGCGCCAAGGCGAGCGAACCCATGCTGGCAGGCAGCCGCTTCTGCAATCTGCCGACGGCTTCTTCCATCCACCAGCGCGCCAGCGCCCCGCCCATCAGGTTGCGGAAATTCGTCTTCGCATCGGGCGACTGTACGGTAACCAGCCAGCCTTCGCCGTAGGGGTCCTTGCTTGCGACCTCGGGATTGGCGGTAACCGCGTCGTTGACGTCAGAGACGCTGCCTTCGATTGGCGATATCATGTCTACCGCTACCCCGTTCCTCTTGAAGCTGAGAATCTTCTGTCCCTGGCGGATCCACTGCCCGCGTTGCGGCAGACTTACCGCTTCCACTTTGCCGATAAGCTTGGACGCGAAGTCGTCGATCCCCACCCGGACCAGATTCGGACTCTCGCTCAACGCCCAGGTATGTCCTGGGTGGAACCTGACATTCTCCGGTACCTGGAACCCATTTACCATATTTGGCACCAAACGTGGCTGATCAGCCTCTCGGCGCACAGGTCTGTGCTGCTCCGCAAACACCGGGACCCTTTTCCGGCTGAGAAAATAATCAATCACAAGGAACGTAACGAACGTGAAGAGTACCAGAATAACTGTCATTGCCAACCCCCAGATTAGTCTGCGTTTCGCAGGTATGAGTTCCAGTGAGCCTTGGTTTCCGTTGCCTGCTTGCTTGGGATACCTTCAGGCTCTTGCCGCCATTCCTAAGTGCACTCATCGTGCCATTTCAAATGACTACGCTGTAGCAATCTGGGAGATTGGCAATAAGATGGTTTAGTTTCAGCTATTTACATTTTCGGTGCGAAAGGAAATACCGAATCCGATGCGATTCGCCGCATCGCGCTGGGTGCTTAATTTCTTAACACGACAATTGGTTATGCCGGGCAATTGATTTTGTAAGTCGTTAAACCGCAGTAGGTTAGTCGAATAAAATGAGGACTGTTGCGAATTGTAGCTGCTGATTAAAAATGCAACGTCGTGCAAGACTTCTCCACAAAACATCATCGTGCGGTGTAAAGAAAATTTGCTGACTCCACCGGTCCGGACTTGCTCCGACGGCTTCAGAGTAGGTGTGTCCCGGAGCTATCACCACCGGGTTCGCGAAATTGGTCTAGAATGTCGCGTTTGGGCCTGAGGCCCGGGTGGTCGACGCAGGAGCAGGAAAGGAGTACCGGTGGCGGACGGATGGCGAAGTTCAGTTCGGCAACTGCCGAAGCCAGCAATTTGGTGCCTTCGAAGCCGGCGCATGCGCGTCTGGCTGTCTGCGATCCTGTTGAGCTCTCTGCTGTCAGCGTCCGCCATAAATGCGCGGGCTGAGGTTGCGGCCACGCTGCCTCCCGCCATTCGCGAAAACATTGACCAGATAGCGCGCCAGATCCTTTCCGAGACGGGTGTTCCCAGCGCGTCGATTGCCGTCGTCAGAGAGGGCCAGACCGCCTATCTGCAAACCTATGGCAACGCGCGACTTGAGCCGCTTACGCCGGCAAGCCGCGAGATGCGCTACGACATCGGCTCCATCAGCAAGCAATTCACGGCAGCGGCGTTGCTGATGCTGGCCGGAGACGGCAAGCTCTTGTTGGACGACCCGGTTGCCAGTTTCCTGCCCGGCCTGACGGACGCCAATCGGGTCACGCTGCGGCAATTGCTCTCGCACACCTCCGGGTACCGGGATTATTGGCCGCAGGATTACGTTCCCCGGCGCATCCTCGAGCCGGTCAGCGGGCAGGAAATCCTGGACGGGTGGGCGCGCGGGCCGCTCGATTTCGCTCCTGGAACCAAGTGGGAGTACAGCAACACCAACTACGTGATCGCCGGGATGATCGTCGAGAAGATTAGCGGCCTCAGCCTCTTTGACTTTCTGCGCTTGCGTATCTTCCAGCCACTCAAGATGACCAGCGCCTACGATACGAACTCGGCGCCTTTGCAAAGAACCGATGCCCAGGGATTTCGCCGCTTTGCCCTGGGGCCGCTGCGTCCGGCGCCGAAGGAGGGCAAGGGTTGGCTGTTCGGGGCGGGTGGTCTGGCCATGTCCGCCGCCGACCTGGCTCGCTGGGACATCAGCCTGATGAATGAGTCGCTGATGAAAACGGAATCATACCGCGAGATGGAGACGCCGGCCCGGCTGACGAGTGGCGAGCCAACCGCGTACGGGCTCGGGGTCGCCATCTCGAATTCGGGCCAACATCTCGTGCTGCAACATGGCGGAGAGGTTTCCGGCTTTACGGCGGAAAATATCGTCCTGCCGAAAGACCGGCTTGCCGTGGTTGTGCTGACCAATCAGGACGCGACCACGGCGGCCAGCCGGATTGGCCAGCGCATTGCCGCCCTGCTGCTGCAACCGGCCGCGGCGCCGGGATCGAGCAAAGAGCAGCAAATGCGGGCGATTTTCCGCGAGCTGCAGCGAGGCAAGATCGACCGCTCGCTGTTCACGGCGAATGCCAACGCCTACTTCGACAGCCAGACCCTCGCCGATTACGCCAGCAGTCTTGGGCCCCTGGGAGAGCCCCAGAGCTTCATTCTGGCGCAGACCGAAAATCGCGGCGGAATGGTCTATCGCTCTTTCCGCGTGCTGCTCGCGGATAAGAACCTTCTCGTCAGCACCTACGAATGGCCCGATGGCAAAATCGACCAGTACATGGTGACAGCACAGTAGCGAAGAGCTGCTGGTGCAGTGTCCCGGAGGTTCGTGCAATAAATGTTCAGGGGTGTCATTCTGAGCGACCGGAGGGAAGCGAAGTTGAGGCGTTGAGGCGGCGTCTGAGCCGCCTGCCGAAATCCTGAGCGAAGCGAAGGAACTCGGAATCCCCGTACGGCATGGGGAGCGAAGAATCTGCTTTTGTTTTTGAAGTCCGAGAAAAGCAGATCCTTCGCTGCGCTCAGGATGACACCTCGGAGAACAGTTTTTCAGCAGCCTGAATAACCGCTCTAGCGTTCGCGCCAGGGACGCGGGGCGCTGCTGGGGTGGCCGAAGTCGCGCGGGCTCAGCCCCGAGTGGAACCAGCTCATGAAGCTGTAAATGTCGAATACCGGCAGTGAGAGATGTTCCCTGAGCGAGCGTGCGTACGGCACCATGTTGGTGCACTCCAGCAGCACCGCGCCGACCTCCGGATGCCGGGTGACAAGGTCTTCGCCTGCCTCCAGGATGTCCTTTTCGGCGGCCTCGACATTCATCTCCAGCTCGTTGCCAATGATGACGCGGGTGAACTCGCGTCCGGCGTCGGTGCCGACGACGGGCGTATCCGCAGAGACCCCGGCGGACTTCAGATGTTCCGGGGTGAGCGTTGAGGCGCTGACCGTCAGGATGCCAACGCGCCGTCCCGGCGGCAACGTGCGCTGAATGAACGGAGCCTGCATGAGGCTGGAAGTTGCGACGGGCACTCCGACATGGCGGGCAATCTCGTCCTGGTAGAGCGACAGGAAACCGCAATTGGTGGTGACGCCATCGGCGCCGAGGTCAACCAGTTCCTTGGCCGCGTCGAGAAAGGCTTGCAGTAACCCGGTGGCGCGCTCCCTTACCACGCGCTGTGGCGATGCCCCGCGCACCACTTTGTAAAGCACGGGAAAAGGCCAGGTGGAGGCATTCCCCATGTCGCCGGGAATGCGGGGAAAGCGTGCCTCGAGCATGAGTATGCCCAGGCGAGCGCCGAAAACAGCCTTGCCTCCGCGCGCCACGCGAGCGCCCAAAACGGCGTTGCCTGCACTTGTCACTCGAGTACCGGAGACGGCCTTGCCTCGACTTGCTACGCGAGATTTCTGGCCGGCGTTGAGTGCCGTGGTACCGGGTTCATCGAAACTTGTCTTGCTCATGTTGTCTCCTCCATGTGGCAGAAAGCCGCCCGCTGAATCGGCGGGGTCCCCGGCACGCCCGTATTTGGCGGGCTGGGGTGAAAGCTACACCAGTCCCAGCCACTTCCAATAGGTTGCGCCCATTATCAAGACAAGCAGGTAGGCGGCGATGGTCAGCGGAATGCCGGTGCGAATAAAGTCGCGAACCTCGAAGGTCTCCGTGCCGTAAGCCACCATGTTCTGCGGGGCGTTGACCGGCAGGATGAATCCAAAGCTGACGACATATTGCAGCACCATGGTCAGCCCAACCAGGTTCAGGCCGGGAGTCTTCACCGTCTGCAAGACGGCGATGATGATCGGGATCATGGCCGACGCCAGTGCGGTGGCGCTGGCGAAACCAAGGTGAATGAAGATGAGAAAGGCCGCAAACACCGCCAAAATCATGAAAATCGGCATTGTCTGCAAGCCGAACATGCCCACAATGATCTTCGCCAGCCAGGCTGCCGCCTTGGTCGCCAGCATTGCCGAACCCAGGCTGACGCCCACCCCGAACAGCATCAGCGTTCCCCACCCGACGCGAGACTGAGCGTCTTTCCAGGTCATGATGCCGATACGGGGCAGGAACATGATGGCAATGGCGGTAATCGTGGTGGTAGAGGTGTCAAAGGGATGGACAATCTTCTCCGTCGACCAGAAGAACAAGAGGATGAGGGAGAGGATCATCAGTTTTTTCTCGCTGGCCTTCATCGGGCCAAGCTCGGCCAGGGAGCGCGCGATGGCTTCCTTGCCGCCTGCGATCTCCTTGGTTTCCGGCGGCATGATCTTCATCAGCAACCAGTAAAGAATGACCGACATGATGGCCGAGAAGGGAGCGGCCGCCATGAACCAGTAGGGCCAGGTGATGGTGTGGCCCGTCATCTTCTCGATGAAGTTGACGGCAATCATGTTCTGCGCCGCAGCCGTCTTGATGGCGACGTTCCACAGGCTGTCGGCCTGCGCCGTGGCGATCATCAAGACGCCCGCGAACTTGCTCTTGAGCGGAACGCCAAAGGCCACGATGATGCCCATCACGATCGGCACCAGGCAGGCCACGCGAGCCGTGGTGCTGGGGACGAAGAAGCTGAGCACAAACCCGACGAAGATGACGCCGATCAGCACGCGATTGGTTTTGGCGCCAATCTTGGAAAGGATGAACAGGGCGATGCGCCGATCGAGCCCGGTATGCATCATGGCGGCGGCAATAAAAAGGGCTGCGCCGACCAATGCGACCGCGGTGTTGGCGAAGCCTCCCAGCGCCATCTCCAGGCCCCTGCTGGTTCCGTATAGTGCTTTGGGATCGGCCACATTGGGCGACATGCCCACCAGGAACGCCATCAGCGCGCAGATGACGACCGCGCTCGCCGGATAGGAGATCGAGTCGGTCATCCACACGATCACGGAAAACAGCAGGATGCCGAGCATCCGTTTGCCCGCCACCGGTAATCCTTCCGGAGTGGGCATGAGGCAGATCACGATGAGTGCGATGATGCCGAAAACGAGTCCGTAGCGCTTAAAGAAAGATTCCTTCACTGCGTTGACGAGACCGCCGAGAGAGGGGTCGTGGACAGCACCCCCGGGGTTCGAACCAGTGGCTGTAGTTGACATCTTCTCTGTGCTCCTTCCTCGCGTCCGTGAAACAAAATCGATCCAGCGGCGATCCGCTGCGCCGCCGCGAGTGTATTTGGTCGAAGGTATTTGTCGAAAGCAGAACGTACCGCAAAAACCTTCGGGTGTAAAGCACTTGCTGAGGCGGGGAAACCCAGTGCGCGGGTGGGGGTGTCATCGTGAGGAGGTTCGCCGCTTTTGCGAACCGACGTGACGATCTATGCATTTCACCGCGCGTCACCCGAAGGCCGGAAAAACAAATACATGGACCCTTACGTCGCGTCACCGAGTTCCTTCGCTACGCTCAGGATTTCGCCTGCGGGCTCAGACGCCCGCAAGACGGCTCAACCTCAGGGTGACACGCTGAAATAATCGTTCTTGGGATACACCAACCAGCGTATGGTTTTACGGTACTCAGCCGCGGTTGTCTGCTATCTTTATATCTTTCAATCACGATCACGACCGAATCCATGGATACCAAGCCAATCGCCGCCGGGCGATTCGGACAAGGGAGATGCGGTGCCGGAGAGCGCGGTTCAAGCACGCGACGATGAGGTTGCTGCCGGGAAGAAATGGCGGGTGCTGTTCGCCGGATGCCTGGCGCACATCACGCATGATGGCTTTACAGACATGCTATATGTGTTTTTTCCCATCTGGCAGCAGACGTTCCTGTTGAGTTTTTTCCAGGTGGGACTTTTGAAGAGCGCGTTTTCGGGGACGATGTCGCTGCTGCAAATGCCTGCCGGAATTCTGGCGCGCAGGCTGGGAATTCTGAAGGTTCTGTGCCTGGGGACGCTGCTGACGGGCGCGGCGGTGGTCTCCCTTGGCTTTGCCGGCTCTCCGCTGGTGCTCGGCGCGTTGCTGGTGCTGGGCGGAATGGGCTCGAGCACGCAGCACCCGCTGGCTTCGTCGGCAATTTCCAGCGCTTACCAGGGCAAGGCCTCCCGGGTCGCGCTCAGTACCTACAATTTTTCCGGCGACATCGGCAAGCTGATCATTCCGGCATCGGCCGCGCTGCTGATTGCGTACGCGGGCTGGCGGTGGGCGCTGCATCTGCTCGGGGTGTTCGGATTCTTGGCGGCGGCGGCGATTCTGCTGGGACTGCTGCACATTCCGCTGGCATCTGTCACCGGCAAAAAAGCGGCGGCGGGCACCAAAAAGGGCGGCTTGTTCGGCGTAGGTTCGTTGCCGTTCGCGGCGCTATCCGGAATCGGCGTGCTCGACAGCGCCACGCGCATGGGATTTCTCACCTATCTGCCGTTTCTACTTCGCGACAAGGGCGCGACGGTCCCCACCATCGGCCTGGCGCTGAGCCTGCTCTTCGCCGGTGGAGCGTTGGGGAAATTCGTCTGCGGAGTGGCTGCCACGCGCGTGGGCATTCTGGCCTCCGTCGTGGTCACGGAACTGGCGACCGCGGCTTGCATCTTCGGCATGTTGGGACTGTCGCTCAAGCCAGCTCTGCTGTTGTGTCCGCTGCTGGGCATTGCACTGAATGGGACGTCGTCTGTTCTGTACGGAACGGTTCCCGAACTTGTTCCCGAAGATCGCAGGAACGAGGCTTTCGCATTCTTCTACACCTGCACGATTGGCTCGGGCGGAATCTCCCCGCTGCTCTACGGGATGATCGGCGATTTCGCGGGCATCAAGAGCGCGGTGACGATGGTTGCAATCACGGTGCTGGCGACCATTCCGCTGACGCTTCCGCTGCGCGGCAAGTTGCAGGACGCGGGTTAGGCCCAGATTCGCGGAAGGTATTACCCCGCGAAGAAGTCGGGCATTCAGCCCGGGCGGTGACCTGTTCTCGACCCTGTTCACTTCCCTGCTCTCGACCTTGAACCGTTAAGTTGGGCACTCTGGTGGTAGCCCATTCGACCACCAAAGTTGAGGTTTGCTCGTCAGCTTTATTGCTCGTCAGCTTTTCTGTCTTGTTAACCTTTTGATAACCTATTGAAACTTCAGAACTAAACCGGATTCGCGCATGGATATTTGCGGATAGACTGCGGATGAGCGCAAACGACTTGGCGCAAATTTTCCGCAAAATGCAGAAAAACCTGCTCTGACCGGCATCTCACGTCACATGAGAGTGCGAGTAGTTGCTTCCAGAGCTTCACGATCGAACCACACTGCGGGAATTGTCAGTTGCACTAAGAGTAACTGCTTTAGACCCAGGACCCTGCTGCTCACGGCTGCTCTGAATCTGATGGCGTTGCTGCTACTGGCCGGCACCTCCGCCGCCCAATGTGCGCTGAATCCGACCTCGCCTTCGGTAACGATTTGCTCACCTGCAAATGGGGCCGCCGTCACCTCTCCGGTCTCGGTGGTTGCCGGCACGACCGACACCGCACACCCGGTTACGGCAATGAAGGTGTACCTGGACAACGTTAGCGTCGATTCGGCTAAAGCGAATCAGTTGAGTACCAGCTTGAGCATATCGAGCGGTAAGCACCAGATCACCGTGAATGCCTGGGATTCGAGCGGAGCCGTGTTTAAGAGCGCGGTGACGATTAGCGTGACTTCTACGGTAGCGACCCCAGTTTCGGTCGCGATCTCTCCGCTTACGGCAACCCTCGCTACTGGTCAGACACAACAATTCACGCCCACGGTGCTGAACACCACGAACACCGCCGTGAGTTGGTCGGTTGATGGCTCCTCACTCGGCAACGCGGCCGTTGGCACCATCACCGCCAGTGGTTTGTATACTGCCGGAACGTCACCGGGAAGTCATAACGTTGTTGCTACCAGCCAGGCGGACCCAACCAAGAGCGCCACCGCAGTCGTTACCGTTACCACTGCCTCCGCGAGCGGCCCGTGCACGCCGACTTCAGCTCCGCCGTCGGTAACCATCTGCGGCCCTGTCGCCGCTTCGACTGTGACCAGTCCGGTAAACGTGCAGGTGGTAGCGGCCTCGAATACCGGGGTGCCAAAATTCCTCCTGTATCTCGATAACAATCTCGTCGATCAGGCCTTGAACACCGCCAGTATCAATACCAGCTTAACCATGGCTGCCGGTAGCCATCACCTCACGGCGCAGTTCTACACCGGTACCGCCTGGGTAAAGCAGTCTGAAACCTTTACGGTCTCGACTTCCGCGCCGGCCGTGAGTGTCGGCATCACTCCGGGCACGGCAAGCATGCTGCCGAGCGGCACGCAGCAGTTCACTGCGACAGTCCAGAACACGACTAATACCGCCGTGACGTGGGCCGTGGACGGTGTTCTTAACGGCTCCGCCAGCGTGGGCACGATTACCGGAACAGGTGCGACCATCAGCTATACAGCACCGGCGGCGAGCGGACCTCACACGGTGACTGCGACCAGCACGGCGGACATCACCAAGTCTGCCAGCGCGACGGTGACCGTGACCCCGCCGCCACCGATCGCAGTCGGCATCACTCCGAGCACCGCGAGCGTGCTGCCGAGCGGCACGCAGCAATTCACTGCGACAGTCCAGAACACGCCTAACACCGCCCTAACCTGGACCGTGGACGGTATTGTTAATGGCAACACCAGCGTGGGAGCGATTACCGGAACAGGTGCGACCGTCGTTTATGCGGCGCCTTCAGGTGCCGGACCGCACACGGTGACTGCGACCAGCATGGCCGACACCACCAAGTTCGCAAGCGCGGCTGTGACCGTGACCTCGACCGTGCAGAGCTTCCCCCGTTCGAATCACGTCTTTGTGGTCATGGAGGAGAACCAGAGTTTCGCTCAAGTCTTCCCCTCCGGGAGTGCGACCAACTGCACTTCCTCTGGCATGCCTTATCTCTGTGGTCTGGCCGCCGCCAATGGCATGGCTCTGAATTTCTATGCCAATGACCATGGTTCGTTGTTGGATTATCTCTACAACACCTCTGGTTTCGACTGGACGGTGAGTCCTTACAACTGCGGTGAGAGCGCCTGCGCCTCAATTGGCGCGGTCACCGGCGACAATATCGTGCGAGCTTTAACTGGCGCCAATCTGACGTGGCGAGGATACTTCGAAGATATGCCATCGCAGAGCTACCTGGGTGGCAACACCGCTAACTATGCGCAGAAACATAATCCTTTCGTATGGTATTCCGATGTCGCCAACTCGGTGACGCAACAAGACAATATGTATCCCTTCACCCAGTTTGCCCAGGATTTAAGTACCAATACCTTTCAGAACTTCAGCTACATCGTTCCCAACCTTCTCGACGATGGCCACGGAACCGGCATCCAGAGTTCCGCGATCTTGATGTCCGCGGCTGACTCCTGGCTCCAGACGAATATCGGTCCTTTGCTCTCTGCCCAAGGGGGGCCCTTTCAGCCAGGTGGGGACGGAATCCTGATAGTTGTCTTCGACGAGGCCGAACAAACCGGCGTATCGGGCGACTCCGCCACCGATAGCTCGTGCTCTCCGACTCAATCCACCGGCTGTGGCGGACACGTCGCGTTCGTGATGATTGGCCCCAATGTGATTCCGGGCTCAACCACGAGTAACACCTATCAGATCCAGGACATGCTCCACACGATCATCCATCTGTTGGGCATGTCGGATTACATGAACAACACCAACGGAGCGGCGGACATCGCCCTCTTGCCGGGAACTTAACCGGCTGCGGCCGCCAACCGCCGCTTCATTCTTGTATAAATGCCTCTCCAGCGATTCCAGTGAATAGGCCATCGGGCGCAGGATGCGTTCGGTTTATCCAGCGCCTCGATTACGCCAACGCGCAACGAGATATAGCTGCCGTGGAAGCAGCGTGCCTCAGCGCTTTTGTTCCGCCAGTTTCATGCCCTCGACTGCCTCGACGATGAGAGGACGTTCGGGATGCATGGTGAAGCACAGGATGGAACCCACCAGTATGACGCCCATCGAGAAGATGAACGGGAAGAGCCAGTTTCCAGTGCGGTCAACCACGATGCCGAAGATCAGTGGCGAGGTGATCGCCGCCAGCGCCGAGCCGGTATTCATGAGGCCGCTGGCGGTTCCGGCGAACCTGGGAGCAATGTCCATGGGGATGGCCCACATCGGCCCGATGGTGAACTCGGCACAGAAGAAGCCTGCGCTGAGGGAGAGGGCGATCACGTTGATGTCGCGCGAGAACAATAGCGGGACCATCGAGAGGCAACACAGGGCCATCATGACCGCGACCAGGTTGCGGCGGGCGACTTTCAGATTGTGGGTCTTCTCAAACAGCTTGTCGCTGACGATGCCGCCCAGGGTATCGCCGACGACGCCGGAGAAGAACACTCCGGAGGCAAACAGCGCCGAGTTCTTCAGGTTCAGGTGGAATTGATTGGCGAAGAACTGCGGAATCCAGCCGAGGAACATCCACAGTATCCAGCCGTAGCAGAAGTAAACGACCGTGACCGGGGCCATGTGTTTGATAAGGGGTCCCCATGGGACTTTTCCCTGTGACTTCTTGAGGCCGTATGGCGGCAGCTCGGCCAGCTCTTCCTCGGTGATGGCTTTGTGCGTTGCGGGTTCGTCGCGGTAGTAGATACCCCAGGCGAGCGCCCAGAACATGCTGATGGCGCCCACAATAATGAACGACCCGCGCCAGGTGACCATGGCGATCAGCGTGGCGACCAGCCAGGGAGTGATCGAGTTTCCCAGGCGGGAGAAAGCGTGCGTCAGTCCCTGGGCAAAGCCGCGCTTGGATCTTGGTATCCAGTAGGACATGGCGCGCGTAGCCGTGGGAAACGTGGCGCCTTCGCCAAAGCCGAGCAGCACGCGCACCGCGATCATGGCCGCCAGTCCATGAACCAGGCCGAACATGATGGTTGCGCCGGCCCAGATGACGCCGCAGATGGTGAGCGCTTTACGCGGACCGAAGTGGTCGGCAACCCAGCCGCCGATGATTTGAAACAGTAGATAGGGATAGCCGAATGCCGAGAACACGAGCCCTACTTGCGTGTTGCTCAGATTCAATTCTTTCCTGAAAACCGCTGCTGCCGTGCTCACGTTGACACGGTCGACGTAGGTGAGGAAGTACATCAGGCAGAGCAGCCCTAGGACGACATTCGTCGCCTTGAAGACACGAGAGTTCATCGCGCAAAGTCCTCGACGTTCACGGTAAGTATGGAGTAGAACGGGCATCATACCAATTTTTGGGCGCGATAAAGCGTTTTTTTTGCGGCCGATCGGCAAGTAGAACATCGCGCCTTCCGCGCGCCCGCCCGGCAAACCCGTCTGATGGCACTTTTATCTACATTTTTCGGTAGTTGCGACGATTGCGAGCCTGGGCCAGCGGTAGAATGGCGAGACACTCGGCAAAACGCCCAGGCGGGTTTCGCAACCACTCGAATAAATATTAGGATGGGATAAGCACGTTTTAACGGGAGAACAATGTGAAATATCGCGCGGGCCGTCATTTTCTTCAGATACCGGGGCCGACCAATGTTCCCGACCGGGTGTTGCGGGCGATTGAGCGCCCCACCATCGACCATCGTGGTCCCGAGTTCGCCGAGCTCGGCAAAGAGGTTCTGGAGGGTTGCAAAGCGATCTTCCAGTGCTCCGGACCGGTCGTAGTCTTTCCTTCATCGGGCACGGGAGCCTGGGAAGCTGCGATCGTGAATACGCTTTCGCCCGGCGACCGGGTGCTGATGTATGAGACCGGGCAGTTTGCCGTGTTGTGGCAGCAGATGGCCAAACGCTTTGGCCTGGACGTGGAGTTTGTCGCTACCGATTGGCGCCACGGCGTGGATGCGGCGGACGTCGAGCGGCGTTTGAGCGAGGATCGCGCGCACTCGTTCAAGGCGGTGATGGTGGTGCATAACGAAACCGCGACCGGGGTTACGACTCGCATCGGCGAGATCCGCAAAGCCATCGACCGGGCCAAGCACCCGGCGCTGTTCATGGTCGACACGATCTCGTCGCTCGCCTCGATTGATTACCGGCACGACGAGTGGGGCGTAGACGTGACGATCTCCGGCTCGCAAAAGGGGCTGATGCTGCCTCCCGGCCTGGGTTTCAATGCGGTTTCCGAGAAGGCGCTGGCGGCTTCGAAAACCAGCCGCATGCCGCGTTCATACTGGGATTGGACGGAGATGCTGAAGCCAAACGCCAGCGGATTCTTCCCCTACACGCCTTCGACCAACCTGCTCTACGGGTTACGTGAGGCAATTTCGATGCTGCGGGAAGAGGGGCTCGAACAGGTATTCGCCCGCCACAACCGGCATGCGGCGGCCACCCGCGCGGCAGTCAAGACCTGGGGTCTGGAAGTGCTGGCGCTTGATCCGCGCGAATACTCGAGCACGCTGACCGCAGTGCTGATGCCTGCCGGCTACGATGCCGACGAGTTCCGCAAGGTGGCGCTGGACAAGTTCGACATCTCGCTCGGGACCGGCCTGGGCAAGATGAAGGGCAAGGTCTTCCGCATTGGTCACCTGGGCGATTTCAACGACCTGATGCTGGTGGGCTCGCTCGGCGGCGTGGAGATGGCGCTGCGGGTGGCCGGCATTCCGCATCGCGATGGTGGCGTGCAGGCGGCGATGGATGTGCTGAGCAAGGCCGCGGTTTCAGGGTCTCAGCCGGCAATGAGCGGCGCAAGCGTACGCTAGACCAATGTCGCGCAAGGTATACCCGATGAAGCAGCCGAGCGTACGGGATCCCCGCTCGACATGATAAGCGGGGCCGCTGCTCTGCCTGTGTTGCTGGGCCGCTGGCAAAAGAGCGCCGTCTTTCGGAAACCCGCGGGGGCGAATGTAAATCTATTCTTAGTTGGTGCCCCACATCTGCCGCAGTTTGCAAATGTGGGAGCGCCGTGGCGAGGACAACGCCGTTTCGTCAGCTCGTCGATCCCGAATTTGGCGCCATTCGAAACGAGTGGCTTGCGAGGTCGTTGTGAAGATTAGTACGGAAAAATGCGTAGCCTGCGGCAACTGCACCTACGTTTGCCCGATGGGCGCGATCTACGTTGACCAGTCGCTCAACCGGGCCGTTGTCGATCAGGATGAATGCGTTGAGTGCTATACGTGCTTTAACGGCATGAGCAAGGAGCACCTCAACCCGACGGTGGTCCGTACGCTGCGCGCGCTTTTCAAGATGATGCGGCTGCGCTTCGATCCCGAGCCGGATGTGTGCCCGACTTCGGCGTTGGAGCCGCAGGAGTTGGTGTGGCCGCGAGTGGTGCGGCGTGCTTTCTCCGACCCGCGTGTGTCGCACGAGTCCACCGGCGTGTCGGGAAGAGGCACGGAGGAAGTGAAGACCAACGACATCACCGGGCGCGTGCAGCCGGGCGAAGTCGGCTTTACCATCGAGTTCGGCCGCCCCGGAGTTGGCGTGCGCTTTCACGAGATCCAGCGGATGACGCAGGCATTGGCTAAAGCCGGAATCGGTTTTGAAGCCAAGAATCCGATCACCTCGCTGCTGAGCGATCCGGTGGCGGGCACGATTCGCGAAGACGTGCTCAACGAGAAAATCCTGTCGGCGATCGTGGAAGTCAAGGTTCCCATCGCGCGCATGGAAGAGATCATCCGCATGGTCCGCGAGGTTGAGAAACAGGTGGACACGGTGATTGCCATCGGCGTGGGCGCGCGTTGCGACGACGAGGGCCAGGACGAGGAAGTTTTCTCCGCCCTCGAACGGCTGGGATACAAACCGGAGCGCGCCAAGACGAACCTCGGCCTGGGACGCATCACCAACATCAAGGCTTTACAGGAGCACGCATGACAAACACGCTGCATCGCTACGGCAACGCGGAAAGCTTTCACGACGACTACGTCGTCTTCGCGATGGCCAGCAAGGGCAAGAATGACGACGATTGCGTGCCCAAGCTGAAACGCTTTCTGGAAATGGCGCTGCCATTCAAACCGGTGAACCTGGGCGACGCGATTCATGGCGGCGCGGTTCGGCCGTCGGACAACATGAACCCGGCCGCCCATTGGACCCGCGAATTGAAACGCGATTTCCGCGCCGTGATCGACGGCCTCAACGCCTACACGACCGCCGCGGCGGTCTTCGATAATCTTCCCGCGGCGGAGGAGTTCGTCAAGGCCGTCAAGCAGGCCGACCTGGGTCTGTGCATCAACATCTCGACCTCGATCGGCGGGGCGCAACAGTGCTGTTGCGCGGCCAGCCAGAATCGTCATAGCGTGGGCTATTCTCTGGGGTTCGAGGGCAAGACGGAAAAGCTGCCCAATACACAGGTCTTGATGCTGGCGACCATGTGCGGACACGGCATGATCAGCGCCAGCTTCGCCAAGAAGATGATCGACTGGGTGAAGGAGGGCCGGCGCACACCCGAGCAAGCCGCCCTGTATATGGCCAACTTCTGCTCCTGCGGCGTCTACAATCCGAGCCGGGCCAAACGCATTCTGGAAGAGGCGCTGCATACGCAGAAGTGAACGATTTGCTCGTGCGAACCCGGACGAAGTAACTCCGGAGTTGGTGTATCCCAAGAACGATTTGCCAATCTGTCGCGTCCGTCAGGATGGGGCGAATCGATTCTTCTGGTGAAATCGGGGTTGTCAAGTTCGCCCACCTGCTCTCGTCCTGCTTGTTTTTTGTCGTTTACGGCTGGAGTAGCCGGGTTCAATCCGGGGTTTTCAGACACGCTTAGGCAGGATTGCGCAGTAAATTCTTAGTGAACGATTGAAACACGCGGTCGGCATTATAAGTAGTGCAAAGGATTTTGGCGTCGAAGCAGGGGCGGGCCACACCCTCCATGCGAGCGAGGATCGCAGAGCATGGTGAAAGGTCAAAGAGTTGATACAATCGGCGGAATCGAGTAGTATTTTGGCCGACAATGGCGCGTAAGGAACGTATTGAGTTAATTCGTCAGATCGAAGATCATCGCGGCTCGCGGCTGATCTGCTGTCTCACGTCCGACCGACAGAACGCCGCTGGGATCATCGCGAAAGACTTCATTCCGGTCTTTTTTAATCGGCTGCTTAAGTTTCAGTCAGGCCGCAAGATCGATGTACTCATGTGCACGATCGGCGGAGACACCCTTGCTGCTTTTGGCTTGAGTCGCTTAATACGTGAATTTACAGACACCGTCGCGGTTCTGGTTCCGGAAAAGTGCCAAAGCGCTGGCACTTTGTTTGCGCTAGGGGCCAATGAAATTTTTATGACAAGAGCGGCTACGCTCTCTCCGATTGATCCCAGTGTTAATGGCCCTCTCAACCCCGTCGTAGAACTTGCTCCAGGACAGCGCCAGTCAGTTGCCGTTAGTGTTGAGAGCGTAGCCGGATATAGAGCGCTCGTAACAGAGGATTGGCGTCTCAATGATGCCGGAACGGATATAGCCTTCAAGATATTAGCTGAGCAGATTAACCCGTTGGCTCTGGGAGACGTATATCGGAGCCGACAGCAAATCGAGCGCCTCGCGAGAACTTTGATTAAATACCACCGCCAAGACGAGCGGAACATCGAAAAGATTGTGCAGGAAATTACGCGTGGCCTTGGTTCGCATGACTACCTCATCTCTCGCACGGAGGCGCGAGAGTTGCTCGGTGCGCAAGTAGCTGGAGATGATGTAATCTTGGAAAAACTTGTGTGGGAATTGTTCTGCGATTTCCGCGACGAGATGCAGCTCGGCCAGATTTTCGATCCAATAATTTTGCTTCACGGCGCGGTGCAAGCAGGTAAAAAGCTGCCGTTGTTAAACCAACAAAAGGTCGTAGTCGTCGAAGTTGCCGAGGGCGGCGACGAATTTGAGCGCGTAGCTCAAATATCTCAAACACAACTAATGACCCCTGCTGGCCCGACACTACAACCCCAAGTGGCTATGGTGCGCGTCGGCTGGAGGGGTTATGATTGATTGGGAAGTGTTATGAACTATGAGTTGTTTCCACCACTCGGAAATGCGTTTCCAAGCCCAACATCTGCATCGTTAGTGCCGTGGGTTGGCGCAGACAATACGAATGCGTACTTAGCCTCTACGCTCCAATTTGTTTCGGTGAAGTTGAATCCTTTAGTGAAATCGAATCCACAGATTGACCGCCGGGCGCACGTCTCCCGCGCAGAGAGCAATCGTATTTCCCGTCGAGGACTGATGGCGGAGATCATGCAGGAATTTACTGACAACAACGATGATCTCCTGCTCCAGCTTGCTCGATAGAGGGACAACACAGCGGAACTTGCGTTTTTAGACGACCTTCGTCAGGCTATCATCGAATTCCACGACTACACCATCGCTAGTCACGGGACTATGGGGCTCTCGCTGAAATGCATAGATCGTCACGTCGGTTCGCAAAAGCGGCGAGCCTCCTCACGATGACACCCGCCAGTATCTCTGGTACTGCCCTGCCCCCTGTGGGATTAGCCGTTTCCTCTAACATTGGCCTTTGAGCACGGCAGCAAGCAGGCTGCCAAAAACAGGTCCGCGCAGGATATATCCGCAAAAACGTGCAGTCTCCTCCTCTGGGCTACCTAAATACCGGGGATCACGTGAACTCCACGGCTCGGATTCCCCTGTGAGCGCGCCAAGGTTCAAATCGGGAACAAAGAATCATGAATCGGCCGGACGATTCCGCCATCAATACAACGGAAGGTAAGTAGCTGCGCATCTTGTTGATTTGGTGTTTGTGTAGATGTCTTCATGAGATAGCCGGCTAACCAGGGGTGAGGAAAGCGTTTGCGGAATTCCTGGATTGTGGATCGTCACCGCCTTCCCGTTCGAAGCAATGTAAACGGCCTCGGGGTCCCCGGCAAACGCCGCTTTTAGCGTTTGTTGGGGTGACCGGTGTCAGCTCCGGCGCCCGCAACGGCGGTGGGAGGAGAGGTCCGGAAGCAGCCGATTTGGCCGGAGCAGCCAACCAGAGGCGGATCAGAGCATCGGATAGCGTAAGACATGGCCCAGATCTTCCATCGCAGTGCCAACACCATCGCTCGCGTCAGCATGTTCGGCGCGGTTTTTCTGATCGCCGGGTTATTGTGGGCGGCATTGCAGTTGCAGCGCTCGCCTTATTTCACCTACGCCGGCGTTTCGCGGATGCAACCGGTCCCGTTCAGCCACCAGCATCACTACGCCGGACTGGGAATCGATTGCCGCTATTGCCATACCTCGGTCGAGGTCTCGGGTTTCGCCGGAATTCCGCCGACGAAGACCTGCATGAACTGCCACTCGCAGATGTGGACCAACGCGCCGATGCTGGAACCGGTGCGGGAGAGTTACCGCTCGGGGCGTTCGCTGGTGTGGACTCGGGCCAACGATCTGCCGGACTTCGTTTATTTCGACCACAGCATTCACATCAACAAAGGCGTGGGCTGCAATACCTGTCACGGCGCCGTCGACAAGATGCCGCTGATGTACAACCAAGCATCGCTGCAAATGGAATTCTGCCTCGACTGTCATCGCGACCCGGCGAAGTACATCCGTCCGCACCATATCAAAGCGCGGGCCGATGATCCAAAGAGCGAAATCGACCAGGTTTTCAACATGACGTACCAGCAGCCGACGTCTCTGAAGCCGGTGACCTTGCCGGACGGCAAGAGCTTCACGGACCAAGCGAAACTGGGCGCCTACCTGGTGCAGCAGTACCACCTGCGCAGCGAACGCGACATAACCAGTTGCAACACCTGTCATCGCTGATCGCCGATGGCGGCGACAGCGCGGCCCGCAGTTGAAATTTTGACGAGCGGAACAAAAGAGCCAATGGAGAAAGATCGCAAGCAACCGGCGCCGGACATCTGCCCGACTAAACGCGGCAAGCTCGAATTGAGCGAGGTGCGCGAAAAACTGTCCACCGCGCGCGGGCCGCAGTACTGGCGCAGCCTGGAAGAGTTGGCGCAGACACCCGAGTTCGAGGAAATGCTGCACCGCGAGTTTCCGCGCCATGCCTCGGAGTGGACGGACGCGCCTTCGCGCCGCAACTTCCTGAAGATCATGGGCGCCTCGTTGGCGCTGGCCGGGCTGAGCGCCTGCACCCGGCAGCCCTTGGAGCCCATCGTTCCCTACGTGCGCCAGCCGGACAACCTGGTGCTGGGCAAGCCGCTGTTCTTTGCCACCGCGATGCCGTTGGGCGCCTGCGGGCTCCCCATGCTGGTGGAAAGCCACGAAGGGCGGCCGACCAAGATCGAAGGCAATCCGCAACACCCGGCAACGCTTGGCGGCACCGACCCCTTCATGCAGGCTAGCGTCCTCGATTTGTACGACCCGGACCGTTCGCAAACGGTCACCTACCTGGGAGACGCCAGCGCCTGGGGACAATTTCTGAACGCGCTGCGCGGGCCGTTGACGGCGCAGCGGGCCTTGAAAGGCGCCGGCATCCGCTTCCTGACGGCGCCCACCAGCTCGCCCACGCTGACGGCGCAGATGGAACAGGTTCTGCGGATCTTTCCGCAAGCGAAGTGGTACCAGTGGGAGCCGGCGAATCGCGATAACGCGATGGCCGCGGCGCAGGCTAGTTTCGGCCAGCCCGTGCAGACGCAGTTCAACTTCGAGAAAGCGAAGGTGGTGCTCTCGCTGGACGGCGATTTTCTGTCGAGCGGCTTTCCGGGATTCCATCGTAACGCCAGGCAGTTCGCCGCCCGCCGCCGCCCCGAGCTCAGGCAGGAGATGCTGCGCTTCTACGCCGTCGAGAGCACGCCGACCAACACCGGCGGCAAGGCCGACCATCGCTTGCCCTTGCGCGCCAGCGAAATCGAAGCATTTGCGCGGGCACTGGCGGCACAGCTTGGAGCCGACGGTGGAGGACAGTTCCCCGCCGGCCAGCAGAAGTTTGCCGCCGCCTTGGCAAAGGACTTGCTTGCCAATCGCGGACGCTCCGTGATCGTCGCGGGTGATAACCAGCCGGTTGCCGTGCACATGCTGGCGCACGCGATGAACCAAGCGTTGGGAAACGTAGGGCAGACAGTCTTCTATACCGATTGGATAGAGTCGCACCCGGTCAACAAGACCGATTCGCTGCGCCAGTTGGCCGGCGAGATGTGGAGCGGCAAGATCGACATGCTGTTTCTGATCGGCGTGAATCCGCTCTATGACGCACCGCCGGATGTGAACTTCTCCGGGGCCATGCAAAAGGTGGGAGTGCGCGTACACCACGGGCTCTACCAGGATGAGACGGCGCGCCTCTGCCATTGGCATCTCAACGGCACGCACTATCTGGAGCAGTGGGGCGACTGCCGTTCTTTTGACGGGACGATAAGCCTCATCCAGCCGCTGATTGCGCCGCTCTACGGCGGACGCTCGGCATTTGAAGTCCTGGGATCTCTCGTCGGAGAGCCGGATATCAATTCGTACCAGGTTGTCTACCGTCATTGGCTGGAGCAGCACAATCACCCCAGCGAGCGGGGCTCGCCGGGGACCCCGAAGAGCGGAGACTTTACCGCGTTCTGGCGCAAGTCGCTGCACGATGGATTCGTGGCCGGCTCCACGTTCGCGCCCAAGCAGGTGAGCGCGCGCGCGGCAAACATTCCCGCATCGCAGGCGCCAGCGGGCGGCATGGAAATCATGTTCCGCTACGATCCCAGCATCTTCGACGGCCGCTTTGCCAACAACGCCTGGTTGCAGGAACTGCCGAAGCCGATCACCCAGATAACCTGGGACAATCCCGTCCTGATGAGCGTGCGCACCGGCAACAAGCTTGGGATTAAAGTCGAAGATGTAGTCGAAATCGAGATCGGCGAAGCCAAGGTGCGCGGCGCGGTGTGGCTCACGCCCGGACACCCGGACGACTCGGCGACGGTTTCGCTCGGCTACGGGCGCGAGCGCTGCGGCCGTGTGGGCTCCGGTGTCGGCTTCAGCGCTTACAAGCTGCGCGCCAGCGCGTCGCCATGGTTTGCCAGTGGCAAGTTGACGCGCACGGGCGAGCATTATGGACTTGCTTCCACCCAGGGCCGCCAGGTGATGGAGGGCCGTCCGCTGGCACGCGCCGCTTCGCTCGATGATTTCATCAAGAACCCCGGCTTCGCGCACGAGATGGCCGAAGCCCCCGCGCCGGGGCTGACCCTTTACAAGCCTTACGACTACAGCAAGGTCAACAAGTGGGGAATGACAATCGATCTGAATGCCTGTGTCGGTTGCAATGCCTGCGTGGCGGCCTGCGTCTCGGAAAACAATATTCCGGTGGTCGGCAAACTGGAAGTAAAGCGCGGGCGGCACATGCACTGGCTGCGCATCGACAATTACTTTGAAGGGGCGCCGGAGAACCCCAAGACCTACTACCAGCCGGTGCCCTGCATGCAGTGCGAGAACGCGCCCTGCGAGGTGGTTTGCCCGGTGGGGGCTACCGTGCACAGCACGGAGGGCCTCAACGACATGGTCTACAACCGTTGCGTGGGCACTCGCTACTGCTCGAACAACTGCCCCTACAAGGTCCGGCGCTTCAATTTCCTGCTTTACTCCGATTTCAATACCGCGCAACTGAAGTTCGTGCGCAACCCCGAGGTCACGGTTCGCAGCCGCGGGGTGATGGAGAAGTGTACTTACTGCGTGCAGCGCATCACTCATGGACGAATTCGCGCCGAGGAAGAAAACCGCAACATCCGCGACGGCGAAATCCTGACCGCCTGCCAGCAGGCATGTCCGGCGAATGCCATCGTCTTCGGCGACCTCAACGACGCCAACAGCCGGGTCGCCAAGTTGAAGGCGGAGGAGCGGAATTACGGCTTGCTGGAAGACCTGAATACGCGCCCGCGCACGACGTACCTTGCCGCCGTGCTGAATCCAAATCCTGACTTCGGGTCCGGTGAGGGAGCTTAACGAAGTATGCACGAAGGTCCTGAAGAGACGACGCTGTTAGACGAGCGGTTACTGCCGGGACAGCCGCCGGTGATGGTGCCGGGCCACAGCTTCGGCAGCCTCACCGACAAGATCGCCGACATTGTGCTCCGGCGTCCCTTTACTCTGGGCTGGTCGGTTGGCGTGGCGTTCTTTGCCACGGTGGCGCTGCTGCTGCTGTTCGGGGCCACCTACCTGTTTATTCGCGGCGTCGGCCTCTTTGGTATCACCATCCCCGTCGGGTGGGGCTTCGACATCATCAACTTCGTCTGGTGGATCGGTATTGGCCATGCCGGCACCCTGATCTCGGCCATCCTGCTGCTGCTCAAGCAGAACTGGCGCAACTCGATCAACCGCTTCGCCGAGGCCATGACCCTGTTCGCCGTGGCCTGCGCCGGCATGTTCCCGATACTGCACCTGGGCCGTCCGTGGCTGGCTTACTGGCTCTTCCCGTATCCCAACACCATGGGCGTCTGGCCGCAGTTCCGCAGCCCTTTGGTGTGGGACGTTTTCGCTGTTTCCACCTACGGCACCATTTCAGCCGTGTTCTGGTTTATCGGACTAATTCCGGACCTGGCGACCATGCGCGATAAGGCGCGTCACCCGTGGGCCAAGGCGATGTACGGCATCCTCGCCATGGGTTGGCGCGGTTCGGTCCGCCACTGGAAGCGCTACGAGAGCGCCTACCTGCTGCTGGCCGGATTGGCGACTCCGCTGGTGCTTTCGGTGCACACGGTAGTGAGCTTCGACTTCGCGGTTTCGCTCATTCCGGGCTGGCACACCACGATCTTTCCGCCCTACTTCGTTGCCGGCGCCATCTACTCGGGCTTTGCCATGGTGCTGGTGCTGGCAATCCCCATCCGCCGCTTCTACGGGGTGAAGGACATGATCACCATGCGGCATCTGGACAACGCCGCCAAGATCATGCTGGCCACCGGGCTGATCGTCGCCTACGGCTACGCCATGGAAGCCTTCTATGCGTTTTACAGCGGCAACCCGTGGGAAAAATTCCAGTCCATGAACCGCATGTTCGGTCATTATGGCGCTTTCTACTGGATCCTGATCGCCTGCAACATCGTGATCCCGCAGGTATTGTGGTTCAAGAAGGTGCGCACCAGTCCGATCCTGCTCTTCCTGATCTCGATCGATGTGCTCATCGGGATGTGGCTGGAGCGTTTCGTAATCGTTGTTGTCAGCCTGAGCCACGACTTTCTGCCCTCCTCATGGGGCATCTACGTTCCCACGCGCTGGGACATCGCTATCTTCGCGGGAACCATAGGGTTCTTCTTCGTCTGCATGTTTATCTTCGTTCGCCTGATGCCGATGATTCCGATCTTCGAGGTGCGAGCCCTGCTGCCGGAATCGGCCGTGAAAGCGGAGGTAGCGGCGCATGACTGAGACTCCTCTCTACGGGCTGATGGCCGAGTTCGACAACCCGACCGAGCTGATGAAAGCGGCTCGTGCCACCTATGCCGCGGGCTATCGCAACATCGATGCCTACACGCCGTATCCCATCGAGGAATTAGCCGACGTGATCGGCTTCAAGAAGACGCGGGTTCCGCTGGTGTGCCTGCTGGGAGGCATTCTGGGCGGGCTCTCCGGATACCTGTTGCAGTACTGGATCAACAACGTCAGCTATCCGCTGAATATCGGCGGGCGGCCATCCCACTCGTGGCCGGCCTTCATCATCGTGACCTTCGAGATGACCATCCTGTTCGGCGGGCTTTCGGCCGTCATCGGAATGCTGGGGCTGAATGGGCTGCCGGCGCCCTATCACCCGGTGTTCAACAATCCGAGGTTCAGCGCCGTCTCGCGTGACCGCTTTTTTCTGTGTATCGAAGCGGCCGATCCGCAGTTCGACCCCGAGCGCGCGCGGCAGTTCTTGTCGGCTTTCAACACGGTGGATATCGCGGAGGTCCTGGAGTAGGCGATGAAATCCTTCTTCAAACTCCGGCGGAAATGCACAAGTCTCGCCCCGTCTCCCATGGGCAGAAAACTTGTATGGACGGGAGCGTTTACGGTGCTCGCGGTATTGCTGGCGGGATGCCGGCTTGACATGCACGATCAACCGAAGTTCAAGCCGCTGCGCGAGAACGATTTTTACTCCGACCTGCGGTCGTCGCGGCCGCTCATCGGAGGGACGGTGGCGCGCGGGCAACTGAACGAAGACACCTACCTCCACACCGGTTTCGTGAATGGCAAGGAAGGCGATGTGATGCCGTTTCCGGCGACCAAGGAAGTGCTGGACCGCGGGCGCGAGCGCTTCAATATTTACTGCTCGCCCTGCCACTCGCAACTCGGCGATGGCAACGGCATGATCGTGCAGCGCGGATTCAAGCGGCCGCCTTCATATCACATTGACCGCTTGCGCAAAGCCCCGATCGGACACTTCTATAACGTCATGACAAACGGCTACGGTGCGATGGCGGACTACGCTTCTCAGGTTCCGGTCAGCGACCGCTGGGCCATTGCCGCCTACATACGGGTGTTGCAGTTGAGCCAGAACGCGACGCCAAGCGACGTTCCGGCCGGCGCAGCCATCGCCACGCAGCCTCCGCAGGTCAACGCGAACTGGCCGCCGCCGAAGGAGAACACGAAGGCTATGCATGGCGAAGGCGGTGGAGACACCCCGCGCGAAGGGAAGAATCAATGACGGCAGCCGAATTTTCCAAGCAAGATCTTGCTCCGCCCGTAGCTTTGCTCCAGCGCTGGCGCGGCCGCGCGCTGGTGGCCGGAATCGCCGGCGGAATCCTCACCATCCTCGGCGCGTTCGTTTCGCCGGACGAGTTGCTGCGAGGCTATCTGATCGGCTTCATGGTCTGCCTGAGCTTCACCCTGGGTTCGATGGCCTGGCTGATGATCGGCCACATGACGGGCGGCAACTGGTGGATGCTGGGGCGGCGCGTCTTTGAGGCGGCCACCAAGACCTTGCCGCTGGTCACCGCGATGTTCATCCCGATCCTGCTTGGCATGCACCGTCTTTACCTGTGGACGCATCCGGATGAAGTTGCGGGCGACAAGGTTCTGATGGCGAAGGCGTTCTACCTGAACACGCCGGGCTGGATTGTGCGCGCGGTGATCTATTTCACGCTGTGGAATGTTCTCGGCTACCTGCTGACGCGCTGGTCGGCGGAGCAGGACGTTGACGATTCGCCCAGAGTTTGGCGCCGGTTGAAGGCCGTCGCGGCGCCGGGCCTGGTGCTGTACGCCCTCAGCGTCAACTTCGCGGCGACCGACTGGGTTATGTCGCTGGACCCGCACTGGTATTCGACCATGTACGGATTCTTGTTCATCGCCCAGCACCTGCTGGCGACCTTGGCCTTGCTGATTTGCCTGCTGGTGCTGCTGGCGCAGTTTCCGCCGATGGACGAAGTCGTCCGGCCCGACCGCCTGCACGACTGCGGCAAGCTGATGCTGGCGTTGACAATGGTGTGGGCCTACTTCTCGTTTTCGCAATGGCTGATCATCTGGATGGCGAACCTGCCGGAAGAGATCTCCTGGTACCTGGCGCGCATCAACGGCGGCTGGCAGATCGTGGCCTTCATGCTGGTGATCCTGCAGTTCTCGCTGCCCTTTCTGCTGCTGCTTTCGCGCGACCTGAAACGCGACGCGCGCAAGCTGGTTCCGGTGGCGCTGCTGGTGCTGTTCATGCGCTTCGTCGACGCCTACTGGCTGGTCGCGCCGAATCCCATGCCGGGCCCCAGGCACGAGCACATCTATCTGCATTGGACCTACATTGTGGCGCCGATCGCGTTGGTCGGCCTCTGGTTCGCCTTCTTTGCCTGGAACCTGGCGAGGCGGCCGCTACTGGTTCGAAACGAACCGCAACTTGCAAGACTCTGGGAGAGCAGTCATGCACACTGATCCAAAGCAGAATGGGAGCGGCCCGGAGCACAACCAGCACCCAGAGGTGTCGTTTGAAAAGCGGGACATGGGAGCGCGCGGAATCCTGCTGTTTTTCGCCGTGCTGTTCATCGCCGGCGCGGCGATCCACCTGGTGGTATGGGGAGTCTACGAAGCCTTTGTGCATGTAGGCGAGACGCGTCAGGCAACGGCGAATCCCATGGCTCCAAGACAACAGGCGCCGACTCCGGGTGTGCTGCAAAACACCTCGGTAAACATCAAACAATTTCCCGAGCCGCGCCTGCAAAGCGATGAACCGAACGACATGAATCGCTTCCTATGGCAAGAGGGCCAGCTTCTGGAAGCCAAGCCATGGCGCGACCAGACCGGCGCCATACATATCCCTATCGCAGAGGCGATGCGGATCGTGGCGCAAAAAGGTTTGCCGGCGCGGCAAGTAGAATCCGCGGGGCAGCCGCCCAACCAGTAATGGCCCAAGCAGTAACAGAAAGAGAAGTAGCGTAATGAGCGGAATGGCAATGACGAAACGATGGGCATTGGCAGCAGCGCTGGTGGTGCTGGCGGCCACCTCGGCGATGGCGCAGTTTCTAAGCGAGCCGAGCGTCAAGGGCGCGCTGCCTCCGGGGCTGTCGAAGGTCGGAATCGATCAGCGGCTGAACGAGCAGGTGCCGCTCGATTTGCATTTCCAAGACGAGCAGGGCCGCACGGTCAGGCTTGGCGACTACTTTCACAACGGCCGTCCGGTCATTATCTCGTTGGTTTACTACAACTGCCCGATGCTGTGTGGAGAGGTGCTCAACGGCATGAGCACCGCCTTCAAAGTTCTGAAATTCACTCCGGGCAAGGAGTACGAGGTGGTGACGCTCAGCATCGATCCGCGCGAAAAACCGGAGCTGGCGGCGGCCAAGAAACGCTCCTATATCGAGCATCTGGACCGGCCGGGAGCGGAGGCCGGCTGGCATTTCCTTACCGGCGAGCAGCCGCAGATCGATGCCCTGGCCGACGCCATCGGCTGGCATTACCAGTACGACCCTAAGATCGATCAGTTTGCCCACGCCGCCGGCATCGTGCTGGTGACTCCGCTGGGCCGAATCTCGCAGTACTACTACGGCGTGGAGTTTTCCGCGCGCGACATGCGGCTGGGAATCATCGAAGCCTCCGGCAACCGCATCGGATCGTTGGCCGACCAGGTATTGCTGTACTGCTACCACTACGATCCGCGCACCGGCAAGTATGGCGCGGTGATCTACAACGTCGTGCGGCTGGCAGGAGCCGCGACGGTGCTGATTCTCGGGTCTTTTCTTTTCATCATGTTTCGCCGTGAAGCAACGCGCAGAAAGTTAGAGACAGGACGGGCTTAATCGACTATGTGGTCTAATTTGCCACTGTTTCCGCCGGCCGCCTCGAAGATGGCGCACCAGGTCGACTATCTTTACTTCTTCCTGGTCGGCACAACGGCGTTTTTCACCATCCTGATTGTGGCTATGGTGTGTTTCTTCGCCTGGCGCTATCGCAGAAAGAAGAATCCGGTCGCCACCCAGATCGAGGGCTCCATGGCGCTGGAGATGACCTGGACGCTGATCCCGACGGCCATCGCGATGTTCATTTTCGCGTGGGGAGCGGCGCTTTACTTTGCCGAGACTCGGCCGCCGCGCAATGCCATGGAGGTGTACGCCGTCGGCAAGCAGTGGATGTGGAAGTTCCAGCACCAGGAGGGGCAGCGCGAGATCAACGTGTTGCACGTTCCCGTGGACCGCGACGTGCGCATGATCATGACCTCGCAAGACGTGATTCACAGCTTCTTCGTTCCCGCTTTCCGCATCAAGGCAGATGTGCTGCCCGGGCGCTACACCTCGACGTGGTTTCACGCGACCGTGCCGGGGACGTACCACTTGTTCTGCTCGCAATACTGCGGCACGCAACATTCGGGAATGGTCGGAGAAGTCGTGGTCATGGAACCGGCGGCTTACCAACAATGGGCGGCGAGTGGTTCCGACGGCTCCCTGGCCTCGGAGGGCGAAAAGGCGTTCATGCAGTACGGATGCTCGATGTGCCACCGTGCCGACTACCAGGGACGCGGTCCAAACCTGGTGGGGTTATTCGGCAAGCCGGTGCTGCTGGATGACGGCCGGACGGTGATTGCCGACGAGTCGTACCTGCGTGAATCGATTATTTACCCGGGAGCGAAAATCGCTTCCGGATTCAAGAACATCATGCCGAACTTCCAGGGGCAGATCAGCGAGGAAGAGCTTATCTCCCTGGTGGCATACATCAAGGGACTCGGCACCGGGCAATCGAATCCGCCGGCCACCATGGCCGAGCCCACGGCAGTTTATCCAGTGGGGCCGCAGCCCGAGAAATCGCAGGCGACACCCAGCGGAAAGTAGCAGCGCCACTTTGCCGCCAGCAGGAGCAGACGATACATGGCAACCGCCGTACAACCCGTCGAACAAACGAATTACCTGAACGCCGACTACGGAATCAAGTCGTGGCTGCTCACCACCGACCACAAGCGCATCGCCATGCTGTACCTGATTTCGATCAGTGTTTTCTTCTGGATCGGCGGTTTGTTCGCCATGCTGGTTCGCCTGGAGTTGCTGACTCCGGCGGGCGATCTGATGCAGGCGGATACCTACAACAAGGCATTCACCATGCACGGCATCACCATGGTGTTTTTCTTCCTGATTCCGTCGGTTCCGGCGGTGCTCGGCAATTTTCTTGTGCCGCTGATGATCGGGGCGAAGGACCTGGCGTTTCCCCGCATCAACCTGCTGAGCTGGTACATCTACGTGGTGGCCGGCTGCCTCTGGCTCTACACGATCATCACCGGCGGGGTCGATACCGGCTGGACGTTTTACACGCCGCTGAGCACCGCATTCTCCAACACCCACGTCATCACCGGAGCGCTTTCGGTGTTCATCGCCGGCTTCTCTTCGATCTTTACCGGCCTGAACTTCATCGTCACCATTCACTGCATGCGCGCCCCCGGGATGACCTGGCAGCGGCTGCCCTTGTTCCTCTGGTCGAACTATGCGGCGGCGGTCATCATGGTGCTGGGTACGCCGGTGCTGGCGATCACGCTGCTGCTGGTGGCATTGGAGCGCGCCTTCAACATCGGCGTCTTCAATCCGGCACTGGGCGGCGACCCGCTGCTCTTCCAGCACCTCTTCTGGTTCTACTCGCACCCGGCGGTGTACATCATGATCCTGCCCGGCATGGGCGTGGTCAGCGAAATCGTGGCTTGTTTTTCGCGCAAGCGGGTATTCGGCTACAACGCGGTGGCGCTGGCCAGCATTGGCATTGCGGTTCTCGGCTTCCTGGTGTGGGCTCACCACATGTTCGTCGCCGGCATCTCGCTTTACGCCGCGCTGGTCTTCTCGCTGCTGAGCTTTTTCGTTGCGATTCCGTCCGCCATCAAGGTCTTTAACTGGACGGCAACCATGTACAAGGGCTCGATCCGCTTCGATACGCCGATGTTGTACGCCTTGGGTTTCATCGGCCTGTTCACCATAGGCGGCCTGACGGGACTGTTTCTTGCCTGCCTCGGAGTTGACGTGCATGTGCATGACACCTACTTCATCATCGCCCACTTCCACTACATCATGGTGGGAGGCATGGTCATGGCCTACATGGGCGGATTGCACTTCTGGTGGCCCAAGATCAGCGGCAAGCTGTACCCGGAGGCATGGGCGAAGCTGTCGGCCATGTTCGTGTTTTTCGGCTTCAACCTAACGTTCTTCCCGCAGTTCGTGCTGGGATACATGGGGATGCCGCGGCGGTATCAGTCGTACCCTCCGGAATTTCAGGTGCTCAACGTGCTCTCGACCGCCGGCGCTTCCGTCCTGGCCGTCGGCTACGTGCTGCCGATGATTTATTTCCTGTGGTCGCTACGCTACGGCCAGAATGCGCCTCCGAACCCGTGGAACGCCGCCGGATTGGAGTGGAAAGCGGCTTCGCCTCCGCCGACTTTTAACTTTGAGGTGACGCCGGTGGTGACTTGGGAAGCCTACAACTACGACGAGCTGGACAAGCTTCAGGAGGTCCCCATTGCACGCTAGCCAGACGGCGGCCCACGAACTGCGCCACCACTTCGCCGACATGGACCAGCAGCGCGATACGGCGTCCTTCGGCATGTGGATCTTCCTCGTCACCGAAATCATGTTCTTCGGTGGCCTGTTTCTTTCCTACATGCTTTACCGGTTTCTCTATCCCACGGCTTTCCTGGAAGGAAGCCGGCACATGAATATCCGCCTCGGCGCGCTGAACACAGCGGTGCTGATTTGCAGTTCGCTGACCATGGTACTGGCGGTCCGCTGCGTCAAGATCAATCAGCGCAAACTGACGGTCATTTTCCTGCTGATAACCATGCTGCTCGGGCTCGCGTTCATGGGCGTAAAGGCCATCGAGTACCACGAACACTGGGTGGCGAGAGAAGTCCCCGGACCGGCATTTCAGTTCGAGGGCACCGACCCGCGACACACGCAGATTTTCTTTTCCCTGTACTTCGCCATGACCGGGCTGCACGCCCTGCACATGATTATCGGCTGCGGCCTGGTGCTGTTCCTGATGATCAATGCCTGGCGCGGCGCGTACAACTCGGAGTATTACAACCCCGTCGAGATCGGCGGACTCTACTGGCACTTCGTAGATATTGTCTGGATCTGGCTGTTTCCTCTGCTCTACCTGATCAGCCACCAGCACGTTGGAGGAGGGTTCTGATGTCTGAACCAATTACTTCGGTCAAAACCTTCACCAGCGTCTGGGTTGCGCTGCTGATTCTCACCGGCGTCACGGTTACTGTCGCGTACCTCAACCTGGGAGCCTTCAGCATCGTGGTGGCGCTCGTCATCGCGACCATCAAGTCGATTCTGGTGGCGCTGTTCTTCATGGAAGTGCGCTACTCGCCCGCGATCACCAAGATCGTGATCATTGCCGGCATCCTCTGGCTGCTGATTCTGCTGCTGTTGAGCCTCACCGACTTCGCCAGCCGCTCCTGGTCCCTGGGACTATAACAGGGCGTTTGTGTATAACCAAGGAGGTTATGCGCTAAGAAGACGAAATGTTGAATATAACCATAGCGATCGCAGCTTCCGGTTTAATTCTCTTTCAAAGCTCATGCGGCTGCGTTTTTCCATACATTGTGTGACGTAACTTAGGGTATCATATTGAGCGTAGTCGAACAGATTGTGTGCTGTCATGCTGAGCGCAGCGAAGCATCCCGGTTAAACTGTCCCACCTTGCGCGGCCCTGGGCTTTTCGACGAAATCCTTCGACTGTGTCTTTAGCTCCACGCGGCGATGGGATTCTTCGCTCGCTACGCTCGCTCAGAATGACACTTCAAAGATTATTTCGGAATTTCCGGGACAGGATACTGGCCAAAGCTATTCCTTCTCTAAGATCTAAGTTTCAATAACCTCAGTCCAGTTTCACGTAATGTTCAAATCGTGTCTTCCCATCACCCGCGCTGCAGAATCACCACCAGCCGTCGCGGTCCATGCGCGCCCTGCACCAGAATCTTTTCGATGTCGGCCGTGCGGCTTGAGCCGCTGATGAGGCCGACGTAAGAGCTCTGTTCTGGCAGTCCCTTCTCGTTGACCAGGCGCAGGGCTGCCGTGACATCGGGGACGATCTGGCTGACACCGCCATAGACAATATGCGTGGGCGGCACCACCGAAGCCCCACGCCCACCGCAACTTGACGAGGAGAGCACCGAACCGGATTGCGCCACGAAGGCTTCAGCTAGCGTTACGGTTGCCTGGCAGCTCTCGCTCGGCGCTCCTTCGGTCGACCAGCGCAGGCTGCGCTTGCCCTCGAGCGGCTTGGCAATCTCACGGATGGCGGGCGCGTCCTGGAGAAAGATTTCGCCCTCCGGCAGCGCCGTCAACAGCCCCGCGAGCCGTTCCGCGCTCTCCGCGGTATTGGCGGTTACTACGGCTTCCATCAGATTCGTCTGGCACTCGGCAAGGAATCGTCCGAGGGGGTCGGCAACCGGTTCGAAAATCTCTTCCAGCGGCACCGGCGTCATATCCACCGGCGGCGCCGGCGCGCGTAGCGCCTCGCGAATGCGGTCGAGAATGTGCTCGCGACTGGGATTTTCAATTTTTGTCATTCCGGTTTCTCCACAACTCGCTGTTTTCTCCACAACTCGCGGAATGATTGCCGCGGCGCCGGAAGCGCTGCCCGGTATTTAGTCCACGGGCGCATCGGGTCGAGCAGGCTTCCGCTCAGCCCCAGCGCTTTGACCATGCGCATACCCATGCGGCTGAGCGCCCCGAAAAAGTTGTAGCGCTGCGGCGACATCATCGCCCAACTCCACACCTTGAATCCGGCCATTTCCGCCAGTCCGGGAATCCCGCTCTCCGCTACCTTGCGGCGGTTCTGCAGCAGGTGCAGCGGCAGATCGATGCGCACCGGGCAAACCTCGCGGCAGGCGCCGCACAGAGACGAGGCAAAGGGGAGATGATGAAATTCCTCGATGCCGGCCAGGTTCGGCGTGAGCACACTGCCGATCGGGCCGGGATAGATGGTGCCGTAGGTGTGTCCGCCAATGTTGCGATACACCGGGCAGGCGTTCAGGCACGCTCCGCAGCGGATGCAATGCAGGATTTCGCGCTGCTCGGGATCGGCCAGCAACCGGCTCCGTCCGTTGTCGACCAGCACCACGTGGAACTCTTCCGGGCCGTCGACCTCGCCGGCTTTGCGCGGACCGCCGATCAGCGTGCTGTAGGTGATAATCGGCTGGCCGGTGCCGGAGGTGGCCAGCAGCGGCCAGAAGAGGCCAAGGTTTTCCAGGCGGGGTATCACTTTTTCGATTCCGGTGACGACGACATGGAGCGGCGGCACGCTGGTCGTGAGCCGTGCGTTGCCCTCGTTGGTTGAGATCGCCACCATGCCGGCATCGGCGACCAGGAAATTCGCGCCCGAAATGCCCATCTCGGCGACGAAGAACGCGCGCCGCAGAAACCGGCGCGCCACCGCGACCAGCTTTTGCGGATCATCCGTGTCGATGGTGGGGTCGACCTTCTCGCGGAAAAGCCGCGAGATGTCTTGCCGGCTGAGGTGCATGGCCGGAGTCACGATGTGGTAGGGAGGCTCATGGCGCAACTGCACGATCCACTCGCCAAGGTCGGTCTCCCAAACCTGCATGCCTTCTTTTTCAAGCGCGGGGGAAAGCAGGATTTCCTCGGTCACCATCGACTTGCTCTTGACGACGGTTTTCACCCCGCGGCGCCGGGCGAGATCAACCACGTATTTGCACGCTTCCTGTGCGTCGGCGGCCCAGAACACATGGCCGCCACGCTCCAGTATCTTCGCCTCGAACTGTTCGAGCAGTTTGTCGAGGTTATTGATCGCCTCCCACTTGATCTGCTGCGCGCGGCGGCGCCCGGCCTGCCAGTCGCGGAAACGGCCTTTGGCTTTGTCGACCGCGATGTCGTAAGAGACCATGTTCCGCTGAATGACCTGGCGGTGGACCAGGTCCGGCGCTTTTTCAGCGGCTTTGCGATGAAACTCCCGCGCGGCTGTACTCATTTGGACCCCGCGGCCAGAATGCTGGCCAAGTGGATGGTTTTCGCTGCACGGTTGCTATGACGCAGAATTCCCTCCACGTGCATCAGGCAGCTTGAATCGATCGCGGCAACATACTCGGCGCCGCAGGCCTCGATGTTGGCCGCTTTCACGTCGCCCATGGCGGATGAGATCTCGGCGAACTTGACGGCGAACATGCCTCCGAAGCCGCAGCACTCGTCGGCGTGCTGCATCTCGACGAACTCAAGGCCGCGAACGTTTCGCAGCAGAATTCTGGGCTCTTCCGTAATCCCGAGTTCGCGCGTGGCGTGGCACGAGGAGTGATAAGTAACCTTGTGGGGAAACTCGGCGCCCACCTCCCGAACCCCCGCGACGCGCACCAGGAACTCGGAAAATTCATACACCCGGCGGCCGAGCGCAAGCGCCTGTTGCCGCGACTCGCCCTGGAGCAAGTCGGGATAGAACTTCCTCACCATGGTGGTGCAGGAGCCCGAAGGACAGACCACATGCTCGTAGCTGCCGAAGACCTGCAAAAATCGTTCGGCGCAAGGGCGGGCGTCGTCCCAACGTCCGGTGTTGAAGGCGGGCTGACCACAGCAGGTTTGGTCTTCCGGGAATTCGACCTGGCACCCGATACGGCGCAGAACCGCCGTAGTGTCGAGCCCCACCTGGGGAAAAAGCTGGTCAACAAAGCATGGAATGAAGAGCGCAACCCGCAAGGCCATGCGCGAGATTCTATCGCATTTCAGAAGAGAAAAACTTGCCGCAGGCAGGAGCGCGGAAGAAACGGGACAAAGAATAATGAGCCGCAGGCATGACCCGCGGCCCAAGTATTTACCATCCGAGCCGAGCCGGGGTCCCCAGCACACGCCGTAGTTGCGCGTGTTGGGGTGGAACCCCGCGGCGAGGCTTACGCCGTTGCCGTGGCTACCTTCTCGTCTTCCAGTTCCACTGCTTCTCCGGCGAGCGCCTTGTGCAGTTTGACTTCGTCCAGCTCGTTGCACCATTTCGCCGTGATTAGCGTGGCGATACCGTTGCCGATCAGGTTGGTGAGCGCGCGTGCTTCCGACATGAAACGGTCGATGCCGAGAATAAGCGCCACGCCGGCAACCGGCACATTACCCACCGCCGAAAGCGTGGCCGCGAGCACGATAAAGCCGCTTCCGGTTACGCCCGCCGCGCCCTTGGAT
>JBEKBO010000029.1:0-38860 GCA_050015355.1 Candidatus Korobacteraceae bacterium
GACGTGGCTTCAGTCGAGGTTTACCACCTCCGCTGGGGCCGCATTGGTCGGCTAGAATCAACTGAGTTTCCAAAACCACCCTTGCCCCCGCCTGTTCGTTAGCTTATCGACGGATTAGGGAGAGGCGTATGGCCTTACAACAGTTTCAGAGTAGGTGTATCCAGGGGCCAGTGTCTTTAGGGTCATGTTAGGCGAAGTTGAGGCGTTGAGGCGGCGTCTGAGCCGCCTGCCGAAATCCTGAGCGAAGCGAAGGACCTCGGCATTTCGGCACAACGCGAGGCTGAGGTGCCGCCGAAAAATTTTATCAAAATCCTGAAATTGGCCTAACTCCGATGTCTGCGATCAGGGACGAAAGCCCGCACGCGATTCATCTGAACGACCTTCCACCTTTTGTCTTCGACGCGCTCGCCGACGGCGGGGAAGAGCTCTTGCAGGATTCGGCCAACCCGATCCACGCCCTCCAGAACGACCTTTCTGTTCTCTTCTGAGTCAGGCAGGTACTCGCTATACATAATCGTTTGCAGAGCGTTGCGGACATGATGATTCAACTGCGCAATCTTCCTGAGATCATCCAGCAGTTTCCGGTGCCGTTCGCGGGCGGCGAGCAGGATTAAAAGAGGAGCGAATGCCGCCGCGAAACCCACAACCGCGGCATCGGTAATCGCTTGCATAGGCAGCGAGACGTCAGCTTGCATGACAGTCGTGTGAATTACGAAGTCAAGCAGCCCGGCAGAGAGGCCAAACAGAACCACCACGAACGCAATTCGCGTAGGCGAACCGGCAAGCGCTTGTATGGATTTCTCGAATTGGCGGCGCACCGGCGGACGGCTCCTCAACAGCGTCTGATTAAATGAGATGCCGCCGCAAGCCCGCCAGAAGCCGCGAGGGGGCAAATTTCACAATATCGGCCACTCTGCCAGCCCCGGAACGCGCCGCCAGTATCCGGGTTGAGGCGCGAGCCGAGGCGCAGGGCCGAGGCCGAAACCTCTTGGCGTCCGGAGCCATGCTGGAGTATCGTGAAACCCAAACAGAGTTCCCTTCACGCACATGCTTCGGGCGCGGTGAGTTTCGCCGGTTGCCGGCGGGCACGCAGGTGCGTTCGCACTCTTCGCCGCAGTGTTGGTAGTATTTCGCAAGCTGTTATGGACGATCATTGCGTTCCGCAATTCGCAGAATCTCCCGCCATCGAATTGGTGGCAGCCGCCGCTTCCCCGCGCAGCATGATTCCGCTGGCGATTGCCGGTGCCTGCGCGTACATGAATCTGTTCGCCACGCAGCCTCTGCTCCCGATGCTGGCGCATGTGTTTCATGCCAGCAAGTTTGCCGTGAGCCTCACGGTCACGGCTCCGCCGGTTGCCATCGCGTTTGCGGCCCCCCTTCTTGGCCGGCTTTCCGATCAGTGGGGCCGCAAGCGAACCATGATCTTTGCGGCCTTCCTGCTCTCGTTCTCGACCATTCTCACCGGAACGTCTTGGACTCTTGGCCAGATCGTCGCTTGGCGCTTTCTGCAAGGCATCTTTACCCCCGGAGTGTTTTCAGTCACTGTCGCCTACATCAATGAAGAATGGGATTCGAGCCGCGTCGGGCACGCCATGGCTGTTTTTGGAACCGGCGGAATCATCGGTGGATGCATGGGCCGAACCCTGGCCGGCATGATCGCCGGACATTACCACTGGCGGTGGACCTTCATCGTGCTGGGCTGCATCAACCTGGTCTGGGCCGTGGCGCTGGCTAAGTCGCTTCCCCAGGAACGCCGGTTCGTGCCCGCCGCGCAGTCCGTCTCGTCGCTGCGTCTGCTGCTCGGCCACTTGCGCAATCGTCCGCTGCTGGCGACCTGTCTGGTGGGATCGTGCATTTTCTTTTCCATGCTGGCGACCTTCACCTATGTAAACTTTCACCTCGCCGCACCGCCGTTTTATATGGGCACGGCGGCGCTCGGCTACGTATTCCTGGTCTACCTCGTGGGTGGAGTGATTACGCCTGTTGCCGGCCGCTGGATCGACAGGTTGGGATATCGCAACGCTCTCGTGGGAGCCACCGCAGTGGGCATCATCGGTGTGCTGCTCACTCTCGCCAACTCGCTGTGGATCGTCGTTGCCGGGCTCGCCGTATTCAGTTCGGCCTGCTTCATCACCCAGGCCAGCGCAAACAGCCACATCGGCAGAGTGGTGGAGCACAGCCACGCCTTGGCTGCCGGCCTGTACGCTTCGTTTTATTATGTGGGCGGCGGCACCGGCAGCTCAGTTCCGGCCTGGCTGTGGGAAGTTGGCGGGTGGAATGGTTGTGTGGCGCTGGTTGTCCTGGTCCAGCTTATCAGTGCCACTATCGCCTGGTTCTTCTGGACTCGCAACGGCCTGCAAACCAAGTCGTGAGTGCTCATGGGCCACTCGCGTAATAACTCTTGAAGTGTCATTCTGAGCGAGCGCAGAGAGCGAAGAATCTATGTATTTGATTTTGGTGGGGTGGCCCACATTTGCCCGCAGTTGGCTAATGTGGGGTTGTTGGGCGGGTGTTCCGCGCTACGCGCCGCTTTGCCGGTCCACGGGATGCGCCTACTCGGAAACCGCTCTGGCATCGGGGATGACACTCTCGCTGCATTCCCCCTCGCCATACAGTTGCGGCAACGGAAAAGACACCCAATCGGGCGGAAAACTCTTCAAGTTCCAGATCTCGCTGGCATATTCCTGGATGGTGCGATCGCTGCTGAACTTCGGCGAGCGCGCCGTGTTCAGGATCGCTTTGCGGTTCCACAGCGGACGATTCAGAAATTCCTGATCGATGCGCTCATTGATCGCCATGTAGGCCGGCAGGTCGGCCACGTGGAAGAAACGGTCTCCGCGATTGATCAGTTCGTCGAAGATCCAGCGGAATAACCCGGGCTCCTGGGGCGAGAAGCGGTCATGGGTGAAACAGTCCAAAATCCGCTTCACCTCAGGTTCGCTCTCGTAAATCGCGCGCGGACTATAAAGCCCGCGCTGCCGCATCATCTGAATCTCTTCCGCACGCAGCCCGAAAATGTAAATATTCTCCTGTCCCACCTCTTCCATCATCTCGACGTTCGCCCCGTCGTAGGTCGCCACCGTGAGCGCTCCGTTCATCATCAGCTTCATATTGCCGGTGCCGGAGGCCTCCATCCCGGCCGTCGATATCTGCTCGCTGAGATCGGCCGCCGGAATGATCACCTCCGCCAGCGAAACCCGGTAATCGGGTATAAACGCGACCTTCAGCCGGTCTTTCACGCGCGGGTCGCGGTTCACCACATCGGCGACGTTGTGGATGAGCTTGATGATCTGCTTGGCCGCCCAGTAGCCGGGCGCGGCTTTTCCGGCGAAGATCACCGTGCGCGGCACCGCGAGTTCCTGGCCGTCTTCCACGACGTGCAGGTAGTCGCCGATGATGCGCAGCACGTTCAGCAGTTGGCGCTTGTATTCGTGGATGCGCTTGATCTGCACATCGAACATCGAGGCCGGATCGACCATCACCCCCGTCTGTTCCTCGATGACCTTGCCGAGCCGCACCTTGTTGCTGTACTTCACGTCGGCGAAGCGCTGCTGGAATTCGGCCGAGTCCGCATATTGCTCCAGTTTTCGAAGCTCTTCCAGGTCGGTGATCCACTCCTCGCCGATGGTTTCACACAGCAGGTGCGAGAGCTGTGGATTTGCCCGCAGAAGCCAGCGCCGCGGCGCCACGCCGTTCGTTTTGTTGCTGAACTTTTCCGGCCATAGCTGCGCGAATTCCGGGACCAGGGTCGAGCGAAGCAGTTCGCTGTGCAAGGCCGAGACGCCATTCACCGCGTGCGAGCCCACAATCGCCAAGTGCGCCATGCGAACCTGCTTTTCGAAGCCCTCTTCAATGATCGACATCTTCCGCACTTTGTCGCCATCGATCCAGCTAAGGGCCGAGAGTCCGCGCAGAAAGCGGTGATTGATGCCGAAGATGATCTGCGTGTGCCGCGGCAGCACGCGCTCCAGCAGCGACAAGCTCCATTTCTCCAGCGCCTCCGGCAGCAGCGTATGGTTGGTGTAAGCCAGGATTTTCCGCGTCAGCTTCCAAGCCGGCTCCCACTCCATTCCGTGATCGTCGATGAACACCCGCATCAGCTCGGCCACCGCCAGCGCCGGGTGGGTATCGTTCATCTGGATCGCAACTTTTTCCCCCAACTGATCTAGGTTTTCATACTCATTCAGGTAGCGCCGCACGATGTCGCGCACCGCGCAAGCGACCAGAAAATACTCCTGCACGAGCCGCAGCTCGCGGCCCGCCACCACCGAATCGGACGGATACAGAAGACGCGTTATATTCTCCATGCCGATCTTCTGTTCCACCGCCCGGATGTAGTCGCCGCGATTGAAAATCTCGATATCGAAATCTTCCGACGCGCGCGCGCTGAACAGCCGCAGAAAGTTTACCGTCTCGCCGTTGTAACCGACCACCGGCATGTCGTTCGGAACTCCGAGCACGATTTTGTAGTCGGTCCAGTTCTGCCGGTAGTCCTCTTCCGCATTGCGCAGATTCTCCACCCGCCCATAGAGCGGAATCACAATCGCCTGCTCGGGACGCGGAATCTCGAACGGTGTTCCGTTAGCTTTCCAGCGGTCGGGCTTCTCCCGCTGAAATCCGTTCACGATCTCCTGCTTGAACAGGCCGTATTCGTAATCGATGCCGTAGCCATAGCCCGGCATGCCCATCGTTGCCATCGACTCCAGAAAACAGGCGGCCAACCTTCCCAGTCCGCCGTTGCCCAGTCCGGCGTCGGTCTCGCTCTCCAGCACCTTGTCCAGGTCCTCCCCCATCGGGATCAGAGCCTGCCGGGTTATATCCATCAGACGCAGATTGCACAGCGTGTCGCCCAGCAGTCTGCCCATGAGGAATTCCATCGACAGATAGTAGAGCCGCTTGGCGCCGGCAGCGCGATAGCGAGATTCGGTCTGCAGCATGCGGTCAACCAGTTGGTCGCGCACCGCCAGCGAAACCGGCGTGACGAACTCGCTGGTCGTCAATTCGTCCTCTCGCCTGACAAGCGTCCGCCGCACATGCCGCGAAATCGCCTGCCGCAGGATCTCGGCGGCTTGCACCTGACTCACGGAATTATTGTTCATTCGTAGACGCGCCCTGACTCGTTGAGCGTACGTGCATATCTATACCGATTCTAAACGAAGCCCCAGCCGACTGCTGAAACGCGCTGAAACCTGCGGAATGTGCAAGCCGGATTTGTACAGCCGTTTTTGCCAAGCCTGGTTCTCGTGCGGCTTCAACCATTAGATTCAACGCAGAGCACCTGGGGCTATAAGTATTTGTGATCAGCGGTATCACCGCACCTCATTAATCTTTATCTTGCCGCTTGCTCATAATATCGGCCGTGCCGGGGTCCCCGGCACGCGCCGTAGTTGCGCGTGTTGGGGTGACGGACCGCCGTTCACAGCATGACCATCTTGAAGGCCTTCCGCTTCGCGCTGTGGGCTGCGCCTGCTGTCGTCCCCTCGCAGTGGTCGATTCAGGTTTATCCTCCATCCTTAACTCGATTCGCATCGGGTGTTCACCTCACTTACTGTAAAGAAAATGCCTCCCCAATATGCCTTTGGCACAAAGTGATAAAGATTCTTCACGAATTTGTTTCTTAAGGGGAGTTCTTGCGTGGTTTAATCCAGGTGCAACTCTGAAAAATTTTACTGTTTCCCCAAAGTGCGCGGCAGTGTGGGTTTTTCGCGCCGACAGACTGAGAGAGACCAGCTTCGTAAAAGGTATATCCAGTGAAGAGCCGAGCACGCGGAATCCCGGCAAAAGCTGCCCTCGAAACTGATCGAGAGGAATAGATCGGATCAAGAATGTTTTCCGCCGGTGCCGTTTGATTTCAACGCACGTTCTCAGGAGAGCATTGGATGAACGCAACGAACAGCACGTGCTTCGCGGCCCCGGTGTCCCCGGCAAACACTGTCTTTAGCGGCTTTGCGCTGGCGATACTTTTTTGCATCCTGCTGCCGGTAGCGGCCCTTGCCCAATCGACCACGGCTGGCGCCATCGGCGGCGCGGTCAGCGACCAGTTCAAGGCGAGGGTACCCAACGCCAGGATTACCGTTCAGAATCTCGCCACTCACGAGAAAAAAACCGGCACGACGGACAGCTTCGGCAAGTTCCGCATCACCACGCTTTCCCCAGGCCAATACGAAGTGGTGATCGAGGCGCCGTTGTTTGCGCCCTATCGGGCCTCCGGTTTGATCGTTGAGATCGGCCGCGTCACCGAACTCGAAGTCGGATTGAAGCTGGGCACCGCCGTCGAGACGGTTCAGGTCAATGGCGAAGCCCCGACGGTCAACACCGTGCAGCCGGACTTTGCCAACAACATTAACGGCACGGCCATCGAAAACCTCCCGATTAATGGCCGCAAATGGTCGAATTTCGCGATTCTAACGCCTGGCTTGGTTCCGGACGGTCCTTACGGGCTGATCAGTTTCCGCGGCATCAGCGGATTGCTGAACATGAATACCGTCGACGGCGGCAACAACAACGACGCATTCTGGTCGGAAGAACGCGGCCGCACGCGCATGGCGCACACCATCAGTCAGAGCTCGGTGCGCGAGTTCCAGGTCAACAACTCGAATTTCTCCTCGGAGTACGGCCGCGCCGCCGGTGGCGTGGTCAATACGGTCACCAAGAGCGGCTCCGACAACCTTCACGGCGAAGCGTTCTACTACATCCGCGATAACGGCATCCTCGGTGCGACCAACCCGTTCTCGACCGTGTACACCGGCAACTCCGGCGCAATCACGTCACAGCCTTTCAAACCCCTGGATCGCCGCCAGCAATTCGGTGGCAACCTTGGTGGGGCGATCATCAAAGACAAGCTGTTCTGGTTCTTCAACTACGATGGCCAGAGTCTGAACTTCGCAGGCGTTTCCGCCCCTTCCGGCAGCACTTTTTTTGCCCCTGCGACCACCCAAACCACGCTGACCAGCACCGCTACCCAGTTGGGCTCAAAGTCCGACCTGAACACGATCGCCAAGTATCTGGGACTTTGCGGCGGCTCCGGCTGCAACAACATTCCCCCTGCCATGCAGAGCCAGGTCCAAGGCTATTACACCGCCGCCCAGAACTTTCTGCTGGCTGAGACCGGCGTCGTTCCGCGCACCGGCTCTCAGGACATCCTCTTCCCGAAGGTGGACTGGGTCATCAATAGCAAAAATACCTTCACCGCCAGCTACAACCGCATGCGCTGGAGTTCTCCCAACGGCGTTCAGACCGTTCCCGTTTACAACGACGGCATAGCCAGTTGGGGCAGCGACTACGTCAAGACCGATATGTTCATGGGACGCTTGCGATCGACGCTGACCAATAACCTCACCAGCGAATTTCGCTATCAGTTCGGGCGTGACTTCCAGTACGAAACTGCCAGCTCTCCGTCCGCTGCCGAGGTGAACAGCAATCTCGTTTCCGCCAGCGGCTACGTGCCGTCGATTTCCATCGCCTCGCAGTTATGGATCGGCACCCCAAGCACTTTTACTCGTTACGCTTATCCCAACGAGAACCGCAACCAGTTTTCCGAAGTCATGAGCTGGATGCATGGGCACCATCTGCTCAAGTTTGGCTTCGACCTCGATCGCGCCAACGATATTCAGAACTATCTTTATAACGAATATGGTTCGTACAGTTACAGCACCCTCGAAGCCTTCGTCGAAGACTACACGATTCAGCAGAATCCGGCGCTCTTCGCAGGCAAAGCGGCCACCAACTGGAGCAGCTTTTCGCAGGGATTCGGACCTATCGGCGCCACGTTCCATACCTGGGACTACGCGGGATTCATCCAGGACGATTGGAAGATATTGCCGCGCTTGACCGTAAACCTGGGCCTGCGTTACGAGTACGAGCAGTTGCCTGCCGTGCAGTATCCCAATGCCAACTTCCCAACTTTGGCGCAATCACAAGGCGCGTTGCTGGCTTCCTTGAACGGCGTAAACCCAACCCTGCGCATGCCCTCCGATAAGAATAATTTCGGTCCCCGCATCGGATTCGCCTGGGATGTCTTCGGCGACGCCAAGACGGCTCTTCGTGGCGGCTATGGCATGTATTTCGGACGCATCAACAATAGCGCCATTGGCAGCGTCCTGGTCGGCAGCGGCATCCCGGGAGTCACCCAGAGCAACTACACTGTCCAGTACAACTCAAGCTGCGCCCCGAATTTCCCCCAGGTAATCACCACCTCGTGTGGATCCTTTGTTCCCTCGATTACTTACTTCGATCCGCACCTCCAGAATCCGCAGATTCACGAAGTCGATCTGGTGCTGGAGCGCGAAATCGCGCGCAACATGGTCGTCTCCATCAGCTATTTGGGAACCTTCGGGCGTGAGATGATGCAGTGGATCGACAAGAACCTTCCGAACACTGAGCCAACCACTACCGCCTCTTACATCTTCAACGGCGGTCCCTTCAACGGGAAGACCATTACGGTTCCGTTCTATGCCGGCAGCACCCGCCCGATCAGCAACTACGGCGCCATCATCGATGCAACCAGCAGCGCCAACTCCTCTTACAACGCGGTCGTTCTGCAGGTGAAGCGGCGCATGACCGCCGGCCTGCAGTTTGACATGAGCTACACCTTTTCGCACTCGATCGACAACTCCGCCGACCCCTCGCAGACGCAGACCGCCAGCTATGGACAGGTCTACGATCCTAACAACCTGGCACTGGAAAAAGGGAACTCGAACTACGACGTCCGGCACCGCTTCGTGACGGCGCTTATCTGGCAGCCGCGGTATTTTCAGAACAGCGGCAAGTTTGTTAAGACGATGATGAACGGTTGGAGCCTGGCTCCGGTGATGATCATCTCCAGCGGCAAGCCTTACACGGAGTCGATCAGCGGCAACGATTACACCTGCAGCGCTAGCTATTGCAGCTCGAACTACGGAATCGCCGGCGGAATCAATGGCTCGGGCGGAACCTACCGTCTTGCCACCTGTTGCCGCGCAACGATTTCCGTTATCCGGCTTTTTCCAACATTGACTTGCGGCTGGCGCGCAGCTTCAAATTCGCGGAAAGTCAGAAGATCGAAGTCCTGGTGGAAGCGTTCAACCTCTTCAATAGCCAGCAGGTCAGCAGCCTCAACCAGACGATGTACGTCGTTCAAAGTGCTTCCTCGGCGACTCCTTTGGCTGGAGTTCCGGCGGTGCTCAACGCCGCCGACAACGTAACCGGTTATTCTCCGTTCGGTTCCGCCAGCGCTGCCGGCACAAACCTCTACCGCGAGCGCCAGGTGCAGTTCGCCCTGCGCTATTCGTTCTAGGGTTGTTGTGGATTTGTGATCGTCGGGGTGCCCCGTTCTAGCGAAGCTAGGGCGGGGTCGTTGGTTCATGCCCCACAAATAAATCAGGAGGTAATGGTGCCCCACGTCCCGTCCCGCTTTTGGACTGACGTGGGGTAGTTTCGTCGGCAGCGACGGAGTCCTTAAGGCTCCTGCTATTTGCCGCTCTGAAGCAATTCCTCGACGACCTCGTAGCTCGCGTTCAGAGCCGAATCGAGTGCCTGCGGATCTTTGCCGCCGGCCTCCGCCATATCCGGGCGTCCGCCGCCGGAGCCGCCCACCTTCTGCGCCACTTTGCCCACGATCTTGCCCGCCTGTACCCGGCTCGTCAGGTCTTTGGTCACGCCCACGATGATCGCCACCTTGCCGTCGCTCACCGAGCCCAGCACCACCACGCCGGAGCCGATCTTGTTGCGCAGATTATCCATCAGGGTGCGCAGTTGCGGACGCTCCAGATTGTCGGCGCGATGCGCCAGCACCTTCACGCCCTTGATCTCGCGCACTCGCTCGCCGATCGTCGCCACCGAAGACGAAGCCGATTTCATGCGCGCCTGTTCCAACTCTTTGCGCAGCCGCTTGATCTCGTCTTCCTTGCGCTCCATCTCCAGGCGCAGAGCCTCCGCCGGAGACGCATCCGAGCGCCCCACCAGCCCGGAGACAACTCCTTCCAACTGATGATCCACCCGGAAGTGCCGCAGCGAGGCCTCGCCTGCCACCGCCTCCAGCCGGCGCACTCCGGCCGAGACGCTGCTCTCCTTCAGAATCTTGATCAACCCGATCTCGCCCGTGGCCGACGTGTGCGTGCCGCCGCACAGCTCGGTCGAAAAATCGCCGACCCGGATCACCCGCACCTTGTCGCCATACTTTTCGCCGAACAGCGCCATCGCCTTGTACTCGTTGACGGCCACGTCAATGGGCACGTTCTCGATCACTTCCACGCGCTCGTTGCGCAGCACCTCCCGGTTCGCCAGGTCCTCGATGTCCTGCAACTCTTCGTCCTCGACGCCGGCAAAGTGCGAAAAATCAAAGCGCAAATGACTCTGGTCGACCAGCGATCCGGCCTGCTTCACATGCATGCCGAGCACGTTGCGCAGCGCCGCATGCAGCAGATGCGTGCCAGTGTGATGGCGCATGGTCGCCCGCCGCAACTCGCCGTCGACGACGGCATCCAACCGGTCGCCCACCATGATGGGCTGCCGCGCCGTCACCTGATGCGCGCGCACTCCCTGCACGGGGTAGTGAACGCCACTCACGTCCGCGACGAGTGTGTTGTGATCAGCGGCATAGAACCAGCCCTTGTCGGCCGCTTGCCCGCCCGCCTCGGCATAAAACGGCGTGTGGTCGAGCACGATCTCGCCGCGCTCGCCCGGCTTCAGCTCCTGCACGCCCTGTCCGTTGCTGATGATGGCCAGCACCTCGCAGCCGCGCGACTCGGTCTGCCGATAGCCTTCAAAAACCGTAGCGGGAAGCGTGGCAAACACCGGACTCGCCGTTTGCTTGCCTGCGCCGCCCTTCCAACTGGCCCGCGCGCGCTCGCGCTGCTCGGCCATAGCAAGATCGAAGCCTGCCTGGTCAAGGTCGATTCCAGCGTCGCGGCAAGCATCCTGTATGAAATCCCTTGGGAGACCGAAGGTGTCGTAAAGCTTGAAAGCCTTTGCGCCGGGATATGTCGGACTAGGCGGGAGGTGGATGTCCCTTAAATTCTCCTCTGTGATCTCTCGGCCGAACCACCAGCTGTAAATTCGTAGATCATCTTCCGCTTCATGTTGCGGAAGCCCCTGGCGCTGGTGCTTGGGCAGCTTTTCCCAAAGGATCTTCGTTAATGCAAGATCCTCTTCGAGTTTACTAAGCCCAATTTCCAGCGTGTGCGCAAAGCGAGTCTCTTCCGTCTCCACTGCCTTGGCGACGCGCTCGGCCGAGCTGTTCAGCTCCGGATACGCCTCTTGCATCTGGTCGCGCACGGCGAAAACCATCTGGTAAAGAAATGGCTTGTTCTGCCCAAGCAAGCGCCCGTGACGAATGGCCCTGCGGATGATTTTGCGCAGCACGTAGCCGCGCCCTTCGTTGGCGGGCACCACGCCATCGGAGATCAGGAACGTAGCGGCCCGCGCGTGGTCGGCGATCACCCTCAGCGAAGCCGCGCTCTTCGATTTCGCTTCTTTTTCCGCTTCCGTGGCCAGCGAAACTCCCGTCAGCTCCGCCGCGCGCTTGATCAGCGGCGTAAACAGGTCGGTGTCATAGTTGCTCACCACTTTTTGCAGCACGGCGGTCACGCGCTCCAGTCCCGCACCGGTATCAATCGAGGGCTTGGGCAAGGGATTCAGCACGCCATTGGCGTCGCGGTCGAACTGCATGAACACCAGGTTCCATATCTCTACGTAGCGCCCGCACTCGCACGGGAACCGGCACTCGCCCGCCGCGCACTCCGCGTTCTTTTTGTCCGAAGATTCCACTCCCATGTCATAGTGCAGTTCGCTGCACGGGCCGCAGGGGCCTGTGTCGCCCATCGCCCAGAAATTGTCCTTCATGCCCATCTCGAAGATGCGATCGGCGGGCACACCCACGCTCAGCCAGTGTCCGTAAGCCTCGTCATCGCGCGGCACGCCGCCTTCGCCCTTGAAGATGGTCGCGTAGAGCTTGCTGCCGTCGATGGCGTACCACTGGGGAGAGGTCACCAGCTCCCAGGCGTAGGCGACGGCGTCTTTCTTGAAGTAATCGCCAAACGAGAAGTTCCCCAGCATCTCGAAAAACGTGTGGTGACGGTTGGTGAAGCCGACGTTTTCCAGGTCGTTATGCTTGCCGCCGGCGCGTACACACTTCTGCGACGTGGTAGCGCGCTGGTAATCTCGCTTCTCCAGCCCGAGGAAGACATCTTTGAACTGGTTCATGCCAGCATTGGTAAACAGCAGCGTCGGATCGTTGGCCGGCACCAGTGAAGACGAGTGAACCTCTTTATGCCCCTTCGAGATAAAGAAGTCCAGGAACATGCGTCGAACTTGATTGCCTGAGGGCTTGCCTGAGTGCGTCATAAATTTTGCGAGTTCCCGGCGGAGTTTCGCCCGCGCTCAAGGGCTGCGGGAGAAGGGAACTGAATTGTTGATTTTAGCATTCGGCCGCACTTGGCAGAGCCCAGCCGGGTGCCCCGTTCTAGCGAAGCTAGGGCGGGGTAGTTGACGAGCACCGCTCGCTGGGGTGATTTAGGCTGTCATGCTGAGCAAAGCGAAGCATCCCAGGAAACTGTCCTATCCCGCGCCGGCCTGGGTTTTATGATGAATCCTTCGGCCTTGCCCCAGCCCCACGCCGTGCTGGGATTCTTCGCTCCCGCTCAGAATGACTACTTCCAGACTCCGACTGTCATGGCGAGCGAAGTCGAGCCACCTTTTGTTCCTTTTGTTCCTCTGCCGAAAACTATGAGTTACTATTCATCTCGATGAGAGCTAAATCTGCGGTTCCGATTCTGCTGGTTGTTTTGCTGGCGGGTTCACTGCTTGCGCAGGAGAGCGCGCCGAAGAATAGTGCTCCCGACGCGAGCGCCCAGGTTCCGAGCATCAGCGCCGACCGCGGCGACTGCACTGCCGCCTTCGACGTGCTCGACGATAAAGGCAAGCCCGTGTACCAGGCGGCGATCCACACCCTGATTCGTTGGGGAGTGGCGCATAAGAGCGACCTGACGGTGAGCACCAACTACTACGGCAAGGCGGAGTTCACGGGGCTGCCGAACTACTCCAAGAAGCCGATTCAGTTCGATATCAAGTCAGGCGACAAACAGCGCACCGTTTACTTCGACCCGGGCAACCAGTGCCACGCGAAATTCACGGTGGAGCTGCGGTAGGCAGCGTTTTCCTTGCGTCATGCTGAGCAACGCGAAGCTCCCATGAGACTGTCCCGTGCCGCGCTGAGTTTTATTGATGAATCTTTCGGCTTGGTGCCCCACGTTCGCCCGCTTTTGGCTAACGTGGGGTAGTTCGACTGGTGCCCAAGTCCCACATCTGCTAACTGCGGCAGATGTGGGGCACCGTCCGAAAAAGTCACAAGCTTTGAGCCTGGGGCAGTTTCTTTGGGTGGGCTAGTGGTGCGGGTGGAGGATTTGCGCTCAACGCCTCAACTTCGCGCCTTTTTCTTTGGCTTCTTCGCGCTCGCCCGCGAACTCTTAGGCTTCGCAGGCTTCGAACTTTTATCCGCACCGCTTTTCACCTTGAGCGCAGGCTTCCCCTCGGCGGCCCTCCACAGGTACCAACTCGCGATGCTTCGCCAAGGCTTCCACCGCTCGCCCTTCTTCAGCATTTGCTGCTTGGTGGGCATGTCGGGCAGGCGATAGGTTCGCTGGAATCCTTTGCGCACCCCAAAGTCGTCCAGCGGCAGCACATCCGTGCGCCCCAGGCGGAAGATGAGCAGCATCTCAACCGTCCAGCGGCCTATGCCGCGCACCTGGCTGACGCGCTCAATGATCTCCTCGTCGCTCATCTTGTCGATGGCACTGCCCTGCGGCACGGTGCCGTCCAGCGTCTTGGCCGCCAGATCCTTGAGCGCCAGCATCTTGTTGCGCGACAACCCCGCCGAACGCAGGCGCTCTTCGGTCGCAGCCACAATCTGCTCGGGAGTGGCCAGCGCTCCCGGGAACAACTCATCGACGCGGCCCAGGATCGCCGCCGCCGCCTTGCCCGCGAGCTGCTGGTAGACGATCGAGCGCAGCAATGAATAGAAGATGGAGTGCTCGTGCCGCAGCTTCAGCGTGCATGGTCCGACGCGCTCGATCAGTTGCGCCATCCGGCGGTCGGCCCGCTTGAGGTGTTCGGTGGCTTCATCCAATAACTTGGGCTGCATGCTCTACGATTCCGTTTCTTCCCGCTCCTGCTCGAGGGCACTCAGCGTTTCGTCCTCGACCTTCCACTTCTTCAGAATTGGGATGATCACGCTGGACGGGAATCCGGCACGCGCCAGGGCGCGGAAGATGCGCGCGGCCTGCTTTTGATCCACCGGCGCGGTGATGCGTTTGCGAGCCAGAAAGGCACGCGCCAGTTTTTCCTCATTCACGCCCTCATACGCCGTTTTCACGGCGCGTTCGATCACGTCCGCGTGCATGCCCTTGGCCCTCAGGTCGCGGACCACGCGCATACTGCCGAACTTTTCGTTTTCCTTGCGAAAGGAGGAATAAGCAGCCGCATAGCCGGCGTCGTTCAGGTAGCGCTGTTCCTTCAGGCGCGCAACCACCACTTCGATAAGCAGCTCGCCGAGCGGTTGATGCCGCACGCGAGTTCGCATCAGACGCTTGAGCTCGGCAACGGTGTGCATGCGCCGACCGAGCGCCCCGACGGCGTAGTCGTAGAGTGCCTGCTCGTCATAGTCCCGCGGAGTTCGCTTGAAAGGCATGGCACCAGTGTGGCGGAATCGATCCGCTGCTGCAAGAGATCATCGCTCCCCGGCCTGTGGACTATTAGTGCGGCGTCCACTGGCTTACCAGCGAAGCACAAGACCCACTCCGGCGCGTGCGTGCGTGCCGCTGTTGTAGTGCAGCGCATCGAACTTCAGGCGAACGGCGAAACGTTTGGCACCCACGTCGACTCCGCCGCCGGGCAGCACTCCAACGTAGTATTGGCCCAGTTCGTGCGCCCCGCCCACCAGCAGATGAAGATAAGGGGTGAACAGCGCATCGCGCGTGCTGAACATTACCTTGGGTCCAGCCGTTAAGGTGTAGACGTTGTCTCCGGTTGTGTAATACCCGCCCACGTCACCCTCCAGTCCCAGGTGCTTTGTGGCAAGATACGCGGCGGAGAAGTTGAAGCCGTCTTTGCCGGTAGGGCCGGTCAGGTGCGCGTAAGCGCCTGAGATCTCCGCATTCTGCGCCAGGGCGCAAAGCGTCAGCAGGAACGGGACGCAGCAAACCAACACGAACTTTCTCATCTCAGCTCCTTATCCGTCGGCGACAGGGGCCGCACGTTGCTGCGGTAATGGTAAATCTATCTCTTAGATGGCGAAGGTCCGCCGCAGTTTTGCACTTCCCGCGCTACATTGTTATCGGACGTAGCGCGGACATCAAACGCGAACACAAAACGTGCCAAACTGGTTAAAACTGAGCCCGTTGTTTACCTGCGGGAAGCCAGCCAAGCAATGCTAAGTATTTGAATTCATGAGGTCTAAGTACTGACGGCTGTTTGCGCTTCTTTTTTCGAGTAATGGGTCTCGACGTACTCGTCGAGGATGGCGATGAACTCTTCCGCGATCTTGTCGCCGCGCAGCGTTGTCATCAGGCGGCCGTCGACAAACACAGGGGCTTTCGGTTCCTCAAACGTGCCCGGCAGCGAGATGCCGATGTTAGCGTGCTTGCTTTCGCCCGGGCCGTTTACCACGCACCCCATGACCGCCAGCTTCATTTCCTCGATGCCCTCGTACTGCTTTCGCCACGCCGGCATCTGCTCGCGCAAGTACTCCTGAATCCGCTCCGCCAACTGCTGGAAGTAGGTCGAAGTGGTGCGGCCACAGCCTGGGCAGGCGGTCACCTGCGGGGAGAAGCTGCGGATGCCCATCGATTGCAGTATCTGCTGTGCCACGCGCACCTCTTCGTTGCGGTCGCCATTGGGCGCGGGCGTGAGCGAAACGCGGATCGTGTCGCCAATGCCTTCCTGCAGCAGAACGGCCAGTCCGGCGGTACTGCTGACAATGCCTTTGGCGCCCATGCCGGCCTCGGTGAGCCCCAGGTGCAGCGCGTATTTGCAGCGGGCGGCGAGCGCGCGGTAGACGTCGATCAGGTCTTGCACTCCGCTCACCTTGGCGCTGATGATGATTTGTTCGGGGCGCATTCCATACTGCTCGGCGCGTTCGGCCGAGTGCAGGGCACTGGCGATCATCGCTTCCATCATGACGGCACGGGCGTCCAGAGGCTCGGCCAGCTTGGAATTCGCGTCCATCATGCGCGTCAGCAACTGCTGGTCGAGCGAACCCCAGTTCACGCCGATGCGCACCGGCCGCTGATTTTCGATGGCGACCTCGATCATGGTGCGGAAGTTGTCGTCGTCCTTGCGGCCGATGGAGACGTTGCCGGGGTTGATCCGATACTTGGCCAGCGCCCGCGCGCACGCCGGATACTTCTTCAGCAACAGGTGGCCGTTGTAATGGAAGTCGCCGATGATGGGCACCTGTACGCCCTGCTGCGCCAGCCGCTCCGCGATCTCCGGCACGGCCTGCGCGGCAGCGTCATTATTCACGGTCACCCGGACCAGCTCCGATCCGGCGCGAGCCAAGGCGGCCACCTGGGCTACGGTTCCGGCAATGTCCGCCGTATCCGTGTTGGTCATGGACTGCACCACGATGGGCGCATCTCCGCCCAGCCGGACGCCGCCGACAGTGGCCATGTACGTCTTTTTGCGCTTAATCGAAGCCATGGGAATGTGCTTAGTTTATCATTCGAGACCCTGAGAGCGGTCAGCACGCCGCCAGAACCGGAACAGCAGATCCTTCGCTGCTCCACCCCAGCAACGGCAAAAGCGGTCGTCGCCGGGGACCCCGGCTGCGCTCAGGATGACACCGGCCAGATGCAACCGCCTCACTGCACGTGGTGCGTGATCCCTGGAATCACTTTCATCATATCGTTGAAGATCACCATGCCGGCAAACAGGATGAGGCAGACGAAAGCGGCCTGGTAGATGCGTTCCTTGATTGGCTGGCTGATGTCGCGCCGGATGACCGACTCGATCAACAGCAGCAGGATCAGTCCGCCGTCGAGAATCGGGATGGGAAACAGGTTGAAGATACCGAGGTTGAGGCTGATGGCGGCCATGACTCCCATCAGCGGTGTCCAGCCCTGCTGCTGAGCGTACATGCCGGTAACGCGGGCGATCCCTATCGGACCTTCCATCTGCTTGACGGAGACCTTGCGCTGCAACATTCGCTTTACCAGCTCCAGAATCAGCAGCGAGTTCTTCTGATTCGAGTCGATGGAGCGGGACAGCGCCTGCGTGAATGGCAATTTGTCGACGTGAACCGGCATGGAGAGAATGCCGATCCGGTAAACCTGCCTGCCGTCGTCGCTGGTTGTGAGCTGCGGCGTGACGGTCACGTCTATCTGCTGGCCGTTGCGCTTGATGGTCAGCACCACCGGGTGGTTCTTGGTCTGTTGCAGCAGGTGCGAGAGACTCTGGGTGGAGCGGACAGGCATTCCGTCCGCGGCGACGATGTCATCCCCGATCTGCATTCCCGACTTGGCGGCCGGCATCCCCGGCTCCATCTGGGTAATCGTAAACGGCTGCTGGGCCACCAGGCCGGCATCACCGAGCTGGTCTTGGCCGGAGACCTCGGGAAAGACGGTCTTCTGCAACTGCTGATCCCCACGCTGAATGATCAAGTGCACCGCCGAATGGGGACTGAGCATGATCTTGGAAAGAACGTACTCCCAATCGGGATTCTTGCTCGAGCCGATCTGGATGATCTTGTCGCCGGGCTGAATTCCCACTTTTTCAGCGGCACTGCCCGGAGCTACCCAGCCCACCACGGCGGCCTGATCCAGGTAAAGCGGGTGCTCGTAGTGCACCATGTACACCCACGTCAGCAGCCCGATGGCGAGCGCGATGTTCATGAATGGCCCGGCCAGCGCGATCACCACACGCTGCCACCGGGGATGGGACATAAACTCCTCTGGCCCGCCGGCGCGCTGGTCCAGCGGGCTTTCCCCTGACATTTTCACGTAGCCGCCGAAGGGAAGGACGGATATCCGGTAGTCGGTTTCGCCCCGGCGGAATCCAACCAGCCGTTTGCCAAAACCGATGGAAAAGACCTCGACTCGCACCCCAAACAGCTTGGCAGCAGCAAAATGACCCAATTCATGGACCAGGATCATGACCGCCAGGACGAAGAAAACCGAGACGATACTGTAATAAAGATTAGCTGCCATAGTTCAGGAAATACCCTTCGCCGACACCGGCTTGCTAGATGCACCACTGCGCTGCAACACTACTCGAGAAGCCAACAATCGCGCCTCGGCATCCACCGCAAGTACTTCTTCTATAGATTCAGGTCTCCCCGCAGACGTTTCTTCTAAAACTTCCTGGATCGTAGCCGCGATGTCCTGAAATGGTATTTCGCCTTCCAGAAAAGCTGCCACGGCGACCTCGTCGGCGGCATTGAGCGCAATGGTTTGCGAACCGCCAGCCTCGGCAGCCTCGTAGGCCAGCCGAAGACAAGGGAATTTGTCGAAATCGGGCGGAAAAAAGTCCAAATGGCGCAGCTCCGAGACCGGAAAGCGCAGGTCGGACTCGATTCGCTCCGGATAAGTCAGGGCGTAGAGGATCGGCAAGCGCATGTCAGTCACCGATACCTGCGCCAGCAGGCTGCCATCGACGAATTCGACCATTGAGTGCACCGTCGACTGGGGATGCACGATGACCTGTACCTGCCGCGGGGGCAGATCGAACAGCCGGCATGCTTCGATTACCTCGAATCCCTTATTCATCAACGTCGCCGAGTCGATTGTGATGCGGCGACCCATCTTCCAGGTGGGATGATTCAGCGCCTGTTCCACCGTAATGGCCGCAAAGTCCGACGCCGGAGTGTGCAGGAAAGGACCTCCCGAAGCGGTCAGCCAGACGCGTTCAACCTCATGCAAGCGCCCGCCGCGCATGCACTGGTGGATGGCATTGTGTTCGCTGTCGATGGGCAGCAGCACTGTTCCGCTGCGCCGCGCCTCGGCCGTGATCAGTTCCCCGGCCGCCACCAGACATTCTTTATTCGCCAGGCCAAGTGTCTTGCCGGCCTTCACGGCTTCGTAGGTGGCCTTCAGGCCGGCGACACCGACAATGGCGCTGACAACAAAATCCACCTCCGGGTGAGTTGCGGCGGCGACCGCGCCAGCCTGACCCCAGACCACTTCTACATCCGTTACTCCGGCCTGGCGCAACTGTTGACGGAGTTGCCCGGCAGCCTCTTCCAGGGCTACCGAAACAATCCGCGGGCGCCAGCGGAGAGCTTGCTCGAAGACGGTTTCCAGATTGTTTCCCGCTGCCAGCGTGGCTACGCCGAAGCGGTCGGGATACGACTCCACGATGCGGAGGGTGCTATGTCCGATGGAGCCCGTTGAACCTAAGATGGCGAGTTTCTTCATGCAGGAAAGTTGCGCCCACGTTGAGGTTAGGGCATCTGGAGGAATTTCTCAAGCGTTCCTCCAAAAAGCAGCAGTGCCACGGGAGATGCGAACAGCAAGGCATCGATTCGATCCAGGATTCCACCATGCCCGGGCAACAAACGTCCGGAATCCTTCACTCCGGCTCCGCGCTTCATGAGCGATTCCAGCAGGTCTCCCAACTGTGCCGCCATGTTCAGGCAGAGCGCAATGATTGCCACCAACCACAAAGGTGTCGGAGCAAAACTCACGGGCGAAGCGAGCAGGTGGACCCGTGTCAGCCCCGCGGCGATGGGGGTTGCGAACCGGGTCAGCAGAAGCGCAAAAATCACCGACCCGAGCACCGAAGCCAAGGCGCCTTCCCAGGTCTTCTTTGGGCTGATACGTCGTGCAAACGGGATTCTTCCGAAGGCCCGGCCCACGTAGTAGGCGAATGTGTCGCCCGCCCAGACCACAAAAAAAGTGAACAGGACAAAGAACCATCCCGCCGGCATCATGCGCAAAAACACCAGCGTAAGCAGCGAAAAACCAACGTAGACGATGCCCAGGTATGAGAAGCATGCGGCCGGCAATCCACTGCGCAGATCCGCCCTCGGCATGGCCGCGCATAGCAGCACAAAGGGCGAAAAACAGAACAGGAAAATCAGCGCGGAAAGCACCGTGACCGCCGAGGGAGGCTCAGTACTGACGGCGGCCCAGAAAGCGATCGCGTACATGGTCAGCGTGATCAGGTAGCCAAGGAAGCGGAACGGTTCGACGCCATAGCCGGCCACAATTTCAAAGTATTCGCTCAACGCCAGCAAGGCTACCAGCGCCACCAGCAGGGTGAAAACCCAGTTGGGAGCGCGGAGAACCGCCAGCATGACGAGCGGAATGAGGATGGCTGCGGTGAGGACGCGCTTCATCTGGCTTATGCGTGGGCGCTGTTCTCGACGAGTCCGCCGTAGCGGCGCTCACGTTTCTGGTACTCGCTGATGGCCTCCAGAAAATGGGTGCCATCGAAGTCGGGCCACAATGTCTGGGTGACGTAGATTTCGGCGTAGGCAAGCTGCCAAAGCAGGAAGTTGCTGAGGCGCATCTCGCCACTGGTTCGAATCACCAGGTCAGGGTCAGGCAGCGAACCCGTGTAAAGGTGCCGGGCGATCATTTCCTCGTCGATCTCGAGATGACTTAACCCGCCGTTGCTGTTTGCCGTGGCGAGAATCGATTGGAAGCAGTCGACCAGTTCGGTGCGCGCGCCGTAATTCAGCGCCAGGGTCAGCAGCGTCCCGGTGTTTTTGCCGGTCTGCTCCAGGGCCCACGCCATGCGCGACTGCACCGACTCCGGCAACTCGTGCGTGCGGCCAATAAAGTTAAGCCGCACATTGAAATCGTTGAGCATGGGGACTTCCTGCTTTAAATACCGGCGCAACAGGGCCATCAGGAAGTCGGTTTCGGTCTTGGGCCGCCGTTTCAGGTTTTCGACCGAAAAGGCATACAACGTGAGCCAAGGAATCTTGACGCGTGACGCAGTCTGCACCACGTCGCGCACCGAGTCGGCGCCGCGGCGGTGGCCGGCGATCCTGGGCAGGTGACGACGTTTGGCCCAGCGGCCGTTTCCATCCATGATGATGGCGATATGTTTCGGCAGCCGTTCGGAGTCAAGCCGGGCATAAACTTCGGCTTCTTTACGACTTAGACCGGCCAGCAACGTATTTTGCAATCAGAAACCTCGAAGAATTTGAAACTAGCACACGGTGCTCTGATATGCAATAAACGCGAAGGTACGGTAAAAGTAGCACACGCCCGACGGTTCTCTAAGCTGCTGCCGGAACAAGCTAATAAGACTGATGCGGCCTGTCAACTTCGGCGAAGTCATGTCGGTTTGCTTCAACCTCAAACTCATAAGCGCAAGCGTCGCCGCCTCGGGATCGGAAGGGCAGATGAACAGTGTCCCCTGACCCAGTCTCTTGAACCCTGCATTGCACTCCGGATTCGCGCAGTGCGACTTGGGGCGCGGCTCATCGCCAGGGTCGGGCGTCCGCTTTTCCGGAAACGGTCGCATTCCCACACTGGCCTGGGCGCACGCCGAACCCTGCATTTGCCGCGACGGTTGCGAGCTTTGTGTGCACATCCATGTCTGCTCGGTTACGGCTCCGGCCCAGGTTTTCCGCGATTTCCACACTTGCACCGAAATGGAGTAATTGACCCAGCCGGAAACAGGCACTAATCTCCAACCTTCTATTCACCTCCGCTGCCGGTCGGGGCACCGGGGTGAGGCGAGGCCAGCCCAAAAAACAGAACTAAGGCCCCGAATGCCGCTTTCCCGAAACGGATTGGCAGACGCGCTGGCTGTATGGTTTTGAAAACATTGGACTACAATATTTTGTGGTATGGGCTTGACAAGCCCCATATACGGGAGTAGTTTTCACATCCGGGCCACCTTTTGGGTGCCCTTGGACGAAGGCGATCATCCCTGATCCGCCTCCAGTTCCGTGAGGTAGTTCCGGAGTGCTCCATGGCGACGTTACCGACGATCTCGAAGGCAGTTTTGCCTATTGGGCTGACGACGGGGAGTTTTCCAGCGGTCTTGGAAGGGCAGTCTTAGGACGCCTCCGTGGTACTGAAATGTAGAGTGGCCGCCGAACGTGGCCGAAGCAGTGAGTTGAATTGAACGGGTGGCAGGAGACGTTGTTTCCGCCCGTTGCCGGACAAGAAGCTCGACCCGGTGAAGGAGAATTGAGATGGCCGAAGTTACGCAGAAGACCACGACCAGCAGTGCTACCCCCCTACAGGCCCCGAATGCCGGAGTGAGTCCCAAAAAGGCTCATGGAGTGAATTTCAAGCGGTTCTTCACGAATCCCGGCGTTTCCCCCTACGACGAAATCCAGTGGGAGCTGCGTACGGCCCAGATCACCGGCACCAACGGCGAGATCCTGTTCGAGCAGCAGGACGTAGAAGTTCCGAAGGACTGGTCGATGACCGCCACCAACATCGTCGCCAGCAAGTACCTGCACGGACAGCTTGGGAAGCCCGAGCGCGAGCGCGGCGTACGCCAACTGGTTGGCCGCGTCGCCGAGACCATCCGCGATTGGGGGCTCGCCAGCGGATACCTTCGCTCGACGGAAGACGCCGCCGTGTTTCACGACGAGCTCGTTTACCTGCTGCTGCACCAGTACGCGGCCTTTAATTCTCCGGTGTGGTTCAATGTCGGCTGCGACCGGCTGGAGCCGAACTCCGATGCCGCCAACTGGCACTGGAATCCGCAGCTCGGGCGCGTTGAATTCAGTGCGACCGGCTACAAGACTCCGCAGTGCTCGGCGTGCTTCATCAACTCCATCCAGGACACGATGGAGTCCATCCTGACGCTGGCCAAGACCGAGGGCATGCTCTTCAAGTGGGGTTCGGGCACGGGGACAAATCTGTCGACGATCCGCGGCTCCATGGAAAAGCTCTCCGGTGGCGGCACCGCCAGCGGTCCGCTGTCGTTCATGAAGGGGTTCGACGCCTTTGCCGGCGTCATCAAGAGCGGCGGAAAGACGCGGCGCGCCGCCAAGATGGTCATCCTCAACATCGACCATCCTGACATAGAAAAGTTCATCACCTGCAAGGCCGAGGAAGAGAAAAAGGCTTGGACGCTCATGCAGGCCGGCTACGACGGCTCGACGCCCGATTCAGAAGCCTACTCGTCCATCTTCTTTCAGAACGCCAACAACTCCGTCCGTGTTAGCGACGACTTCATGAACGCCGTTCTGCGCGACGCCGATTTCAGCACGCACGCGGTCGTCGGCGGTCACGTGATCAAAACCCACAAGGCCCGCGAACTGCTCCACAAGATTGCCGAAGCCACCTGGCAGTGCGGCGATCCCGGCATGCAGTACGACACCACCATCAACCGCTGGCACACGTCGAGGAACTCGGCCCGCATCAACGCCTCGAACCCGTGCTCCGAGTACATGTTCATTGACGACTCGGCCTGCAACCTGGCCTCGCTCAACCTGATGAAGTTTGCTCCCAACGGCAGCTTCGATGTCGCCGCCTACCGCCATGCGGTGGACATTCTCATCACCGCGCAGGAAATTCTGGTCGACAACTCCGGCTATCCGACCGAGGCCATCACGCGCAATTCGCATGATTTCCGTCCGCTCGGACTTGGCTATGCCAATCTCGGCGCGCTGCTCATGGCCTCCGGTCTGCCCTATGATTCCGACACCGGGCGCGATTACGCCGCCTGCGTTACGGCCATCATGTGCGGCGAGGCTTACTTGCAGTCGGCCCGCATCGCCGAATATTGTCCGCCGCTCACCGCCGCCGGAGACCGGCTCAAGGACGTCGCCATCAGCGGAGGCGCCTGCCCCGGCTGGTACGCCAATCGTGAACCGTTCCTCGACGTGATTCGCATGCACCGCGCCTCGGTGAACCGCATCAGCCGCGGCCACGTGCCCCGCGAATTGTTTGAAGCCGCCCGCAGTTGCTGGGACGAAGCGCTTGCCCAGGGCGAGAAATCCGGTTATCGCAACTCGCAGGTCACGGTGCTTGCTCCCACCGGCACTATCGGCTTCATGATGGACTGCGACACCACCGGAGTCGAACCCGATCTCGCGCTCATCAAGTTCAAAAAGCTGGTCGGCGGCGGCATGATCAAGATCGTCAACAACACCGTGCCCGCCGCGCTGTTCAAGCTCGGCTACTCGCAGGAGCAGACGAACGCCATCGTCAGCTATATCGACGCCACCGGCACCATCGAGGGCGCGCCGCAGGTCAAGGAAGACCACCTGGCGGTCTTCGACTGCTCGTTCAAGCCCACGCGCGGCACGCGCACGATCCACTACCTCGGCCACCTCAAGATGATGGCCGCCGTGCAGCCGTTCATCTCCGGAGCCATCTCGAAGACCATCAACATGCCGGAGCAGGCCACGGTCGAGGAAGTCATGGAGGCCTACATCGAGGCCTGGCGGCTGGGGTTGAAGGCGGTCGCCGTCTATCGCGACGGCTCCAAGAAGTCGCAGCCGCTCTCGTCCAAGGGCAGCCCTACGGCCGAAAGCAAGGCCGCACCCGTGGTCGAGGAAGAGGACCTCAATGCGCCGCCGCGTGCCCTGCGCCACAAACTTCAGGACGAGCGCTTCTCCATCACCCACAAGTTCAGTATCGCCGGACACGAGGGCTACATCACCGTCGGCCTCTATCCCGAAGGTCAGCCGGGCGAAATCTTCATCACCATGGCCAAGGAGGGTTCCACCGTCAGCGGCCTGATGGATGCCTTCGCCACCGCCGCGTCCATCGCCTTGCAGCACGGCGTGCCGCTCAAACTGCTGTGCGAAAAGTTCGAACACCTGCGCTTCGAGCCCAGCGGCTGGAGCCAGAACGAACACATCGGCTACGCCAAGTCGATCATGGATTACATCTTCCGCTGGCTGGACCTGAAGTTCGTTACCGGACAGCAGCAGTCTCTGTTCGACGACCTGCGTCCGCGCCCCAACGGAACCATCAGGATAGAGGCCAGCAGCTCGGCCGCAAATGAAATGCCGAAAGCCGAAAGCGGCAGCCTGTTTTCCGGCGCGGCAGTCCCCGGACGCGGCGGGGCGGCATATCATGCCTCCGACGCGCTGAGCAGCGTGGTCGACCTCGGTGACTCGCCCTCATGCCCCGTCTGCGGCGCCATTATGACCCGCAACGGAAGCTGCTACCGCTGCATGAGCTGCGGCAGCACCAGCGGATGTTCGTAGGGGGCACGGCGCGCGGAGACAAGAAAAGGAGTTGAGTATGAGCAAGAAATGCAATTCCGGATTGGATGACCGTTGTCGCGATAAGGACGGGGAGATTCGCCACAAGCGGAGCGACACGTTAGTCAAGACCCTGAGGAAGACTTACGGCGATGACTTCGCTGAGGGAACGCGAGGTGACGCTAAGCTGGGAACTGTGCTCGATCGTGCTGGCGCGGACACACTCGATGAGTACCTGAAGAGCAGAAGAAAATAGGGGCGAGGGCGCCCCATCTTTTCGCTGCTGTTGCGAAAGGCGGGGTGGTTCGCGTCTCTAAACAACCGCCCGCACTTGTGCAAGCCAGGGTTGGCCAACTGCTTGGAACAATTGGAGGCGTCATGAGTACCCTACCTGCATCGCAGAACTCCCTTCAAGAAACTGACCGCCTACTTGTTCAGTTTGAGAAAGACAATATCCCCGCCCAGTACCGCGAGTATTACGGGATCAAGAGGAGCAATTTGTTCGCGTCGATCCAAGGCTTCCGGGAGATGTGGGAATACTATCTCCGGTTGGACAGCATCTTGATGCGAGAATTCGTTGACCTCCAGACCGCGCGCGATCCAAGCCGAATGTTCCCGCTGCTTCTATATCACAACGCACATGCCAAGATGCGGGTGAGCATAGAACTTGCCTTCTCCGGATGCATGGCAGAGGCACGATCGATCCTTCGTGACGCAATCGAGTTCGTTGCACATGCTCATACAATGCTGGACGACCCCGAGCTCCAGAAGACCTGGCTCAACAAGAATGACGGAGAAGCCGCCGTCGAAGCATTTAGAGATGCATTCGAGCGGAAAAAGCGGCAGGGTGTTTTCAAGGGTCTTGATGAGTTGCACAAAACGTGGGGTGAGTTGTCGGAAACGGGGTCACACGCCAACCTGAATGCCATGATTGACCGCTTCGTACAGATAACATCCGACGACCACATCGAGTTTCGGCTGAACTACACCGGACTTGAGCCGAGAATCTGGGCTTTATACCTATTCCCAATGTTGCTGACCTGCTCCACAATGGAGCAGACGTTGTTTAACGACTATGACAGCCGCCTCAAATTCGACAACGATCTCATGCGCATGCGTGGCGAGTTCGAGAGGTACAAAGAGTGGTTGAGGGCGAAACTGATAGTTCGGTATGGACTGGAGCCGCCCGGAGGCATTCACAAACCAAGGTCGACGATCTACAGGCCGTAAGTCGCGGCAACCTGATTTTCAACATGCATGTCTCCAAACAAACTACCCCGCCCTAGTGTCGTGTTCCAGAAGTTCGTGCAATAAATACTTGAGAGGTGTCATTCTGAGCGACCACCGGAAGCGAAGAATCCCAGTACGGCGCGGGGCTGAGACGCGGCAGAAGGACTTCATCAAGAAGCCCAGATCGGCTCTGGGTGGGACAGTTTCCGGGGATGTTTCGCTACGCTCAACATGACACTCCCGAGGTGTGTTTGTATGCCAGGCTTCCGCTAGGACGGGGCACCCTCAGGCGCATTTCGGATTGGCCGGGCACCGCAGAAGGCATATCCCAACACAAACTCAGGCTGTCATGGCGAGCGAAGTCGAGCCACCTTTTGTTTCTGCGGCCGAAAAACAAAGGGTGGCTCCACTCCGCGCCCGAATAGCTTCTTGCTTATCGAACGCAACGTCGGGTACGCAGCTTGGCTGCTCCGGCCACAGGCGCTCAGCGCTCCGGTCGCCATGACATCCTCTTGGGATTTGGAAACACCAACTAGGGAACCGCCCCACTGGGCACCCTCGCGCGCATCTTGCACGGTCACCCGCCGCTATCGGCCCGCCGCTTACATGCTTGACAAATCCGGCGCGGCGATAGAACCTTCTGCGTTGAGATTTCTGCCTTAAAACTTGAAAAAGAGGGAAGCGCACTTGGCGTTCCGGCGACGTTCTACCCCGCTACGCGTAAAAACGCGCGTGGCGGGGACCCCGTTGTCCAGCGCCGCTCGTTCCCGAATCATTCCCCAATCTTCCCTAAGCCGAGGAGAGAGTGCCATGAAGGTAATGAAGCAAGGTCAGCAACGACTCTTCGAGACGGATGCCGAAACTGCTGCCGTCGTGACCCGTATGCTGGTTGATCTGGAGAAGAACGGCATGGACGCCGTCCGCCAGTACAGCCGTAAGTTCGACGATTGGGATCCGCCCTCGTTCCTTCTCACCGAGGCACAGATTAAGGAAGCCATCTCAAAGGTGCCGGAGCAGGGGATTCGCGACACCGACTACTGCCAGGGCAATGTCCGCAAGTTCGCCCAGGAGCAATTCAAGACGATGCTTCCGTTGGAGGTCGAAATTCGTCCAGGGGTAATCCTGGGGCACAAGCACATCCCGGTGAACTCGGTTGGCAGCTATATCCCCGGCGGCCGTTACCCGATGTTCGGGTCGGCGCAGATGAGCATCATTCCGGCCAAGGTTGCGGGCGTCAAGCGCATCGCCGCCTGCACCCCGCCGGTAAAGGGGCAGGGCTATTATCCGGCTACTATCAACGCCATTAAGAAGGCGGGGGCGGATGCGATCTATATTCTGGGCGGGGTTCCGGCCCTGGCGCTGATGGCCTTCGGACTGGACGGGCTGCAGCCGGTGGATGTCTTGTGCGGCGCGGGCAACCGCTTCGTGGCCGAAGCCAAGCGTCAACTTTTCGGGCGTTGCGGCATCGATCTGCTGGCGGGGCCGACCGAGATCCTGGTTCTCGCGGACGATCACGCCGATCCCGCACTGGTGGCCTGCGATCTGCTCGGGCAAGCCGAGCACGATCCCAACAGCGGCGTCTGCCTCATCTGTTTAAGCGAGGATTTTGCGGCGCGGGCGATAAAGGAGTTGGAGAAGCAGCTCGCAGTATTGCCAACTCGCGAAGTCGCAAGCCTCTCCTGGCGCGATCAGGGAATCGTGTATGTCGCCAGCAATCCTGAGGAGGCAATCCGCTTGAGCGATAACTACGCGCCGGAACACCTTGAACTGCATGTTCGCGATGTCGATTACTACTTCCCGCGCCTGACGAACTACGGATCATTGTTTATAGGCGAGGAAACCACCGTTGCCTACGGCGACAAGACAATTGGCACGAATCATATTCTCCCCACAAGCCGTGCGGCGCGCTATACGGGTGGCGTGTGGGTGGGCAAGTTCCTCAAGACCTGCACCTACCAGCGGATGACTCCAGAAGCCAGCGTCGAGACCGGCGAAGTCACCGAGCGGCAGTGCATCCTGGAGCACATGCTGGCGCATGGGATCACGGCGCGCGTAAGAGTTGAACGCTACGGAGCACTGGCGACGCGCGGAAAATCGAAATGAGAGTTTCCGGCGCACCCCAACATGCGCAACTAAAGCGCATGCCGGGGACCCCGCCGTCGCTGACCGCCGGAGGGCTGGCGCCCGGCGCGGTGGAGAAGGGAAATGACAGTCGTGAGTGGACGGGATGGGTTCCCCAGCAACCTGCGGCTTGACGGCCTGACCGCGCTGGTTACCGGCGGCGGCCGCGGCATCGGTGCGGCGACTGCCAGCGCGTTGGCGTGCGCTGGAGCGCAAGTCCTGGTCATGAGCCGAACTCGTTCGGATCTCGATCAGGTGGTGGCGAGCGTTGAGGCGAGCGGTGGAAAGGCATCCGCCCTCGTCTGCGATGTGACCGACAGCGCCCGCACGCGCGAAACCATTGCAGCGCTGCCGCGTCTGGATATCCTCATCAACAATGCCGGGATCAACATTCCCGAGGCGTTTGTCGAGGTCACGCTGGAACATCTGGACGCGATTATCAATCTCAATGTTCGGGCCATGTTCGTAGTGGCTCAGGCGGCGGTTCGCAAGATGCTGGAATTTCCCCAGCGCCGCGAGGTGGGCGGCGCGGTGGTGAACATCACGTCGCAAATGGGACACGTCGGGGCGGCGCGCCGGACCGTCTATTGCATGACGAAGCACGCCATTGAAGGGCTCACGAAGGCAATGGGGGTGGAACTTGCGCCGCAAAATATCCGCGTCAACTCGGTGGCGCCGACGTTCCTGGACACGCCGTTCACCGTGCCGTTCTTCAAGGACCCCAAGTTTAAGGATTGGGTGTTGCAACGCATTCCGCTGGGCCGTATAGGTCAATTGGAGGAGGTCACGGGGGCCATCGTCTTCCTGGCTTCGCCCGCGGCTTCGCTCATTACCGGCACCAGCCTGGTGGTGGATGGCGGCTGGACCGCCCAGTAGAGTTCACGCAGCGATCCGCGAATCGGGTCTAGAACTGGTGCATAAATGCCTTTTGGAAGAACCGGCAATTCCCTCAGGGGCTAAAGCCCGCGCAACTACTGGCTCCGGACGGCGCGGCTAAAGCTGAAGCCGCGCCCCTTCAAAGAAAGCGGCGAACCTCCTCACGATGACACCCGCAGCGAAAGATACAGTATCTCTGGTATGGCTCTACGTTTTCTCAGCCACGGCCGAGCGCTCCGCCGCCGAAGCCATCAATTCCTGATCGATTTCTTCCAGATCGCGGCCCTTGGTTTCGGCGCCGACGAACAGATAGAACACAGCAGCCAGCAGATACCAGGCGGCAAGATAGGTGAACGACGGGACCAGCTTTTGAATTGAAGCCGCCGGCGTGACTGGATTACTGGAACCGACAATGACAGCCAGACCCCAAGGGCCAATGACCTTGCCAATGCCGCCGAAGCCATAGGCCGAACCCATGCCGGTGGCGCGCAGCGAAGTGGGCCACACTTCCGCCGAATAAGGTCCAAGGACGGCGAAAATGCCATCGGCAAAGACGTAACCGATAACCATCAGCAGCCAAAACAGCGGGATGCCGGCAATGGTCCCGCTGTGCTGAGTGGCCATAACGAAGAGGAGAATTGCCGCCGCTATAGCCGCGAACCCTCCTGTAAGCTTGCGGCCGATCATATCGGAGAGCGCGGAAATCAGCAGGCGGCCGCAAAACCCGCCGAGCCCGACCCAGATCATCAGGAACGAAGCCCGCTTGGCAGGCACTCCTAGTACCAGCACGAGCAGCGTAGGCGCCCAGAGAGTCAAACCGTAGTAGCCCGTCTGCACGCCGATGTTGGTGACCCAGGAGGCGAGCAAACTCCGCGGATGACGGAAGAGGGCCCGGAACCCTGGTTTACTAGAGGTCTCGGTAATGCGCACCGGAAGGGGCAGGGACTCAGGGGTCCTCTCCAACGCCCAGGCCAGGGACTTGCGAGCCTCCTCCGGCCGGCCTTGATCAACCAGCCAGCGCGGCGACTCGGGAACCCACATCCGGATCAGCAACGTCAGCAGACCGGGGATCAGGCCCGTCGCAAACAGGCCTCGCCACCCCAGAACCGGCGCCAAGTAAGCTCCAAGCACGGAACCCAGCAGGAGGCCAACCGGAATTGCCGCGGTGACCAAGCCACCGATTCTTCCGCGCTTCGAGGCGGGAACGAATTCCTGCACCAATGGCAGATCGACGCAATAAAGCCCGCCAACGCCGAAGCCCACGAGAAAGCGAAAGAAGGCAAGGAAGAGCCAGGCCCCCTCGGGGGTGAGCGCCAAAATGCCGGTGGCAACGGAGAAATTGATCACCGTCGCCATGAAGACTTTGCGCCGTCCGATAGCATCGGCCATCCGGCCGTAAAAGATGGCCCCGAAGATAGCCCCAATGCCGGCTGAGAGCAGAATGACGGCTGACTTCCCAAAGGTGAGGTGCCATGGGCCGACGATGAACGCGAGCACAAAGCCCATCAGAAAGAAATCGAAAAACTCGAGCATGTCGCCGATAATCGCGGCGGCGATGATGCGTTTCTGGTTACCAGTGATCTTCGTTTGGCTGTTCAATACATTGAACAAACGGCACCTCCGTTGTGTTGGAGTCTCGGCGCTTAGGCGCCACTGAACGGCGCAGTGACACGTCGGGCAGCCGTACTCGGCGACGGTAGCCGCCAACCGTCGTGAATCGGTACATAATGAGCGGAGTGAAACGCCTTGTCAATCAACGATTGCAGGATGCTACGCGCTTGATCCGATACGTCTGAAAAGAATTGCTGTCTCTTCCAACTACGTGCCAGGAGTGCATTCAGGGTAGAATCTTGGCTATCTGCTCCTCAAGGAGAAGAACTCAATTCATTGTCTTCGTAATTCAGTGAAGGACGCGCGAAGTCCTCAGGCGTGCGTGTGTATGTACCGGTCGAATTCGACCGGCGGCTCGGGGTCCCCGGCACGCGCCGTAGTTGCGCGTGTTGGGGTAGACGCTGTCACGGCATTGTTTTTGATCCTCGCGCTGGCGTTCGGAATCCGGGCCACGGCGAGTGCTCGTGAGAAGCTTGAAACTTCAGGAACCGCCGTGCGCGCGATTGTCGCCAGTGGCCGGCTTGAGGATCTCCGTTGGCCTAATTTCCCCGACTACCGGGCCCAGATGGAAACCCTCTATCGGCGCTCGGGTTACGCTACGGTCTGGGTCCATAACGGACAGCCCACGCCACAGGGCCTGGAGATGATCTCCGTACTGCAGCAAGCCGATAGCAAGGGGCTGCTTGCTGAAGATTATGACTCTTCAAGTTGGCCCGGACGCCTGGCACGTCTCCAGACGAGCCATACGCCAGCGGATGAGGCCCGCTTTGACGTGGCTCTGACCGTTTGCACGATGCGCTACGTCTCCGACCTTCGGATGGGGAGAATAAATCCCCGGCACTTCGAGTTTGGACTTGACGTTGGTCCCAAGAAGCTGGATCTTCCCACGCTGGTCGAAAAGCGTCTACTGAAAGGGACGAATTTGAAATCGGCCCTGGCGAATATCGAACCGCCATTTGCCAGGTACGACGAACTGAAAAAGGCGCTGGTGAAGTACATGCGGCTGGCCAAGGAAGACGATGGGGAGAAATTACCCGATCCGCACGGCATAGTGTTTTCCGGGGCGCTCTATGATGGCGTCCCTAGACTTGCCAGATTGCTTCGCCTGGTTGGTGATCTGCCGGAGAGTGCGGTAATTCCCGCCGACTCTCGACTCTACGATGGACCTCTGGTGGAGGCGGTGAAGCGATTCCAGACGCGTCATGGCTTGCGTCCTGACGGATACATCACCGTAGACACGCTCGATCAGCTCAAGGTCCCGCTGAGCGACCGCGTCGAGCAAATACGGCTTACATTGGAGCGCTACCGCTGGCTGCGTTATGACTTTTCGCAACCGCCGATCATCGTCAACATTCCGGGATTTCGTCTGTACGCGCTGGATAAAGACGGCAAGATCGCCCTGACAATGACCGTGGATGTGGGGGATGAGTACACACGTACTCCGGTGCTTGAGGCCAGGATTGAATATCTGGTTTTCCGCCCTTATTGGGACGTTCCGTTCGGCATCGAGAAGGACGAGATTATTCCTAACATCACGGAGGACCCGGACTACCTATCCGAGGTCAACTTCGAAGTCATAGATCAGAATGGGAGTGTTGTCACCGACGGGAAGGTGTCGGACAGAGTGCTGCAGCAGATCCGCTCCGGCAGGCTTCGGGTGCGCCAGAAGCCCGGCCCGGACAATTCCCTGGGATTAGTGAAGTTCATATTTCCCAACCGGTACGACGTGTATCTGCACGACACTCCGTCGTGGGGACACTATTTCGCCGACCCGGACCGCAACATCAGTCACGGCTGCGTTCATGTGAAAGAACCGGCTAAATTAGCGGCCTGGGTACTGCGGGACCAGCCGAAATGGACTCTCGAACGGATACAGCAGGCGATGCAAGGCGGGCAGGACAATCTGAGGGTGAACCTCACCAAACCGGTGCCGGTGCTGATGCTTTACATGACCGCCGCAGTCCGCGAAGACGGAGATATCTATTTCTATCGTGACATTTACGGCTATGATGCCGAACTGCGAGACGCTTTAGCTAAAGGCTACCCATATCCGCGGTAGCAGACGGAAGGCTTAGTACTGGAGTAAATGCCTGGTAAGAGAAACACCTCATTTACAACGTTTCAGAAGAATTTATCCTCCAAGCGATGATGTGGCATTGGAAGATCTACGGGTTGCCGTTAGTCTTGGCGCTATCCGCGCTGGCGGCTCCGCAGCCCAACGTTGACCACATCTTGGTACTCAAGAAGGAACATAAACTGCTTCTGCTAAGTGGAGATCGGATAGTAAAAGCCTATTCGGTGGCGCTTGGGAGTGGTGGCTTGGCGCCAAAACAGCGACAGGGCGACGATAAGACACCGGAAGGGCTTTATCGGATCGATTATCGCAATCCCGCAAGCAGGTTTCATCTGGCTTTACATATCTCCTATCCCGCCGAAAACGATAAAGAGCAGGCCCGGAAGCGGGGCGTGAGCCCCGGCGGCGACATCATGATTCACGGCCTTGGCGGTGAGTTCAGGTCATTGGGAACAAAGCATTACCTTTACGATTGGACCGCCGGTTGCATAGCCGTAACCGATTCGGAAATCGAGGAGATCTGGCGGCTTGTTCCAGACCGAACTCCAGTAGAAATTCGCCCCTAACAGGCCGCGGAAAAGCGGCTCTTCACGCGATCCCCGGCGAGATTGATGGCGATGCGCCCAACCTCGTCCGCCGCTACTTGCGGACCAGTTGTTCGGCGGATTCGTCCTCGACGGAGACGGCGTTGCCGTATTCCAGAACGAACTGGCGGAAGGCTCCCGGGGTGCCGCGCGGCCCCGGTCCGGTGGGATAGACGAGGCAGAAGTCGCGCGGAATGCGGAGCCCGGTGACGCGCGCCTTCTTGATGCGGCCAAGCGGGAGACGGCGGTCCACCGCCCAGCGGGAGACAAAGCCGATTCCCAGGCCGGCCTCGACGCTGGAGATGATTGCCTCGGTTGAATCCAATTGCATAATCACGTGGGGAAAGGGTTTCTTCAGTCCCACTTTTTCCAGCGCCATCTCCAGCACGCGCCGGGTGCCGGAGCCGTGTTCGCGAAGCAGCAGAGGCGCATTCTTGAGGTCTTCGACAGTAACGTCGGGTCCATTGGTCCACGCGTGTTTTGCCGGCACGATGAGCACTAGTTCGTCGGCCAGAAAAGGCTCGGTCTTCACGTCGCGCCGCAAGGCCGGTCCTTCGATCAGTCCGATATCGATTTTTTGCGCCAGCAGGTGGTCGACGATCTCCTCGGTGTTGCCGCTGACCACGGACAGGCGAACCCGCGGGAACTTTTGATGGAAGAGCCCCAGAAGTTTTGGGAGCACGTACTGAGCAATCGAGGTTGAAGCGCCAACGTGAAGCTCGCCGGCGTGCTCTCCGGCGGCCTCGGCAATCTCTTTTTCGGCTTTGGAGATGATTTCGGCAATTGCCATCGCGTGCCGGTGGAGGATTCGGCCGGCAGGCGTCAGCGATACCTTGTTGCCCGTGCGGTCGAGCAGACGCACGGAGAGCTCGTTCTCCAGGGCCTTGATGTGCAAGGTAACGGCCGGCTGGGTGAGGCCGAGTTGCTCCGCCGCACGGTGAAAGCTGAGCAGTTCGGCAACCGCGCGGAATACCTTCAGGCGTGGATTCTCCATAACCCCCATCGATTGACTCAGCCAGTTATGAGTGAGTCAATATGCTCGAGTCGAGGCACGGCGCAAACTGTAAAAGTATCACTACGATACACTGGAACGCCATATTCGGGAACCGTTGTTGGTCGAAGAGCCGATTTCATGCGCAAACGGTAGAGCTTGCCGCATCCAGAGTAATTCCCGGCTCCAGGCCGCAGTTCGCGTCGTTGGCGCGGGTGATTCGAACCACTTATCGCCGATTAGCGAAAATAGCCCCTAAGTCACCGTCTTTCAGTCATATTCATCACCCTGTGACGCGTTACCGGTCACGGTTCCAACCGTGGTATGCGAATAGTGTGATGAGTGACGAAAGCGCTCCAAATCTCAAAGACGCGCGACACGTCCGCGGTTCTCGTGGGCGCACCCGCCAGCATGTCGAACGCTGGCCGCTCACGAAGCTGGGAGGAGAAAAACAGCTTATGGCGGAATCAAAGAACGGCAACGGAAAGCCGAAAACAGAGTTGCTGGACGAGTTGGAAAAAGGTCCTTGGCCCAGTTTCGTCAAAGAAATCAAGTCAGCCTGCGCAGGCAGCGACAGTCCCAAAGACCTGCTGGGACAACTGGAGCTGTCTTATCAGGAGAAAAAAGGCCACTGGAAACATGGCGGACTGGTTGGAGTGTTGGGCTATGGCGGTGGCGTGATTGGCCGCTACAGCGACGTTCCGGAGCAGTTCCCGAAAGTTGCTCACTTCCACACCATTCGTGTTAACCAACCCGCGGGATGGTTCTACACGAGCGAGGCTCTGCGCACGGTCTGCGATATCTGGGAGAAGCGCGGTTCCGGGCTCACGAACATGCACGGCTCGACCGGCGACCTGGTTCTGCTGGGCACGACGACCGACCAACTCGAACCCGCTTTCCAGGAACTGGCGCGAGCCGGTTTCGACCTGGGCGGCTCAGGTTCCGACATGCGGACGCCCTCCTGTTGCGTGGGAATGGCGCGCTGCGAGTGGGCGTGCTACGACACGATGAAGATCTGCTACGACTTGACGATGGACTACCAGGACGAGTTGCACCGTCCGGCATTCCCCTACAAGTTCAAGATCAAGGCCGCGGGCTGCCCGAATGACTGCGTCGCTTCCATCGCACGCGCCGACCTTTCCATTATCGGCACGTGGAAGGACGACATTCAGCAGGATGATGCCGAGGTTGCCAAGTACGCCGCCGCCGGAGTCAATATCCAGCGCGACGTTTGCGGACTTTGTCCTACGCGTTGCATGGAGTGGGACGGCAAGAAGCTGACGATCAGCAACGCGGAATGCACGCGCTGCATGCATTGCATCAACGTGATGCCCAAGGCGTTGCGTCCGGGCAAGGAACGTGGCGCGGCGATTCTCATCGGTTCCAAGGCGCCCATCGTTCAGGGTGCTCTGCTTTCCTCCGTCCTGGTTCCATTCATTCCAGCGGCAGAGCTTATGGAGACAATTAAGGAACTCCTGAGCCGCCTGTGGGAGTTCTGGGATGAGTACGGTAAGGCCCGGGAACGCATCGGAGAACTGATCCAGCGCATTGGCATGCCTGCGTTTCTCGATGGCATCGGCCTGGAGCCGGCACCCGAGATGGTTTCTGCCCCCAGGGACAATCCATTTATCTTCTTCCAGCCAGCCCAGGGAGGTGACAAATAATGACTACTACACCGCAACCACCAAGGATCACCGATATCGGACCGCCGGCTTACGACAAGTTTCTGCCGCCGATCGTGAAGAAGAACTATGGCCTGTGGAAGTACCACGAGAACGTAGCGCCCGGAGTTCTTTGCCACGTGGCGGAGTCAGGCGACAAGCTGTACACGGTTCGTGCCGCTTCACCTCGGATACTGGCCGTTCAGACAATACGCAAATTCTGCGCATTGGCCGACAAGTACTGCGGCGGGTATCTGCGCTTCACTAGCCGCAATAATGTCGAGTTCCTGCTGACGGATCCCGCTAACATTGCGCCCCTCAAGGCGGATTTGGGTAAGTTGGGGTTCCCGGTCGGGGGCACCAATAACTCGATCAGCAACATTGTGCACACCCAGGGCTGGGTGCATTGTCATTCGGCCGCAACCGATGCCTCTGGCTTGGTGAAGAGCGTGATGGATGCGCTCTGCGACCGCTTCACGCAAGAGAATCTTCCCGCGAAGTTGCGGATTGCCGTCGCCTGCTGCCTCAACATGTGCGGCGCAGTGCATTGCTCTGATATTGCCATTCTGGGCGTCCATCGCGTGCCGCCGAAGATTCAACACGCTCTTCTGTCCAAATCATGCGAGGTCCCAACGCTGATCGCCTCCTGTCCAACCGGCGCCATCCGTCCGGCCACGGTGGACGGCAAGAATTCGGTCGAGGTGATCCCGGAGCAGTGTATGTACTGCGGCAACTGCTATACCGTGTGCCCGGCGATGACGATGAATGACCCGGAACACGACGGTCTTTCCATCTGGGTCGGCGGCAAGGTCAGCAATGCCCGCAGCCAGCCGAAGTTCACCAAGTTGGCGATACCGTATCTGCCGAACAATCCTCCGCGCTGGCCCGAAGTGGTCGAGGCAGTGACGACGATCGTCGATGTTTACGCGAAACATGCGCGCAAGTATGAGCGCATGGGCGAATGGATCGAAAGGGTCGGGTGGCCGAAGTTCTTCCAACTGACCGGGTTCGAATTCACCCGCTATCACATTGACGACTTCAAACACGCCGGCTTGAGCTATGCGCGGTCGGCGCAGATCAGGTACTGAACCGGTACGCGTGAGGGAGGCCGATGGCCTTATTCAAGGAAGTTAAGAAACCGGTCATGAAGGGTTCGGCGGGCGGAGGTGGACTCAGCCCGCTGCGACCCCGTTATGTGGCGAAGGCGCCTCCATGTGCCGGCGGTTGTCCAAACGGCAATGAGATTCGCGAACTGTTGGTCACGGTCGCTCAGGCCGAGGCCTACGGCCGCAGCAACGAGCAGGCATTCGAACTGTTCTGGAAACGGCTCGCCGAACGAAACCCTTTCCCGGCAGTTTGCGGGAGAGTCTGTCCTCACCCTTGCGAGGATGCGTGCAACCGAAAAGGCAAGGACGGCTCTATCGCTATCAACGCCGTGGAGCGGTTCATTGGCGACTTCGGCATCGCCAACAAACTGAAGCTTTCTCGACTGCATGGTGAAACGCGCAGCGAGAAGGTCGCAGTGGTGGGCGCGGGTCCCGCGGGACTGTCCTGTGCATACCAGTTAGCTCGCCGGGGTTACCGGGTCACCATTTTCGAAGGATTTCCCAAGCCGGGCGGCATGCTGCGCTACGGCATCCCGACGTATCGTCTGCCACGCGAAGTGCTGGACGCTGAAATCCAGCGCATCCTGGATTTGGGAGTTGAGCTGAAGTGCAGTTGCATCGTCGGCAAGGACGTTTCGCTGGAGCAACTCCGCCAGGACTATCAAGCGGTGTTCGTCGGTATCGGCGCGCAGAAAGGCATCAAGCTCAAAGTGCCCGGTGAAGACGCGCCCAATGTCTTCAGCGGCACGGACTTTCTGAATGCCGTGAACCGCGGTGAAGCGCCCGTGATCGGCGGCAAAGTGATCGTCGTGGGTGGAGGGGACACTGCCATTGACGCCGCACGCGTAAGCAAGCGGCTTGGTGCTGAAGTCACCCTGCTCTATCGTCGCACCCGCTCGGAGATGCCTGCGGTCAAGTCCGAGATCGAAGGCGCTCTGGAAGAGGGCATCCATATTGAATTTCTCGCCGCGCCCGTTGAAATCCTGCAGCGGGACGGACGTGCAGTCGGAATGCGCTGCATCCGCATGCAGCTTGGCGAAGCGGATTCGTCGGGGCGTCCGCGCCCGGTGCCGCAGCCTGGCAGTGAATTCGAGGTTGAGGCGTCCAGCGTCATCGCCGCCATCAGTCAGGAACCTGAATTTCACGGACTGGAAGTTCTCCGCTCCGGCAAAGACTGGATCAAGACTGACGATTGGGGAGGAACTTCAACGGAGAAGGTGTTTGCGGGTGGCGATGGCGTTGAACTGGGCTTAGTCACCATTGCGATTGCCCAGGGCCGTTACGCGGCAGACGCAATCGATGCGCGCTTCCGGGGCGAGCAGCCGGTGAAACCCGTTTTGCCGCCGGTGATTTCATCCGACAAGGTGAAACTCGACTGGTATAAGCCGGCAGCGCGGCACGAGCGGGCTCAGGTGGCTGTTGCCGAACGTGCGCCGGACACCGAGATCGAACTTGGTCTGAGCGAAGCCGATGTGGTTGAGGAAGCCAAGCGTTGCATGTCATG
>JBEKBO010000030.1:0-38780 GCA_050015355.1 Candidatus Korobacteraceae bacterium
GAACAGCTTGGGCTAAAGGTTCCCAACCTTCGGCGCATGATGCGCGAGGGAGTTTACGCGGAAGGCGTGAACGGCGTTGTCCCTACCGTAACGTATCCGAGCCACACCACGCTGATCACCGGTGTTTGGCCCAGCAAGCATGGCATCTAGGCAAATACGACGTTCGACCCCGAGCAAAAGAACTTCCAGGGATGGTACTGGTACAGCGAGGACATCAAGGTGCCAACCTTATGGGATGCCGTGAATGCCGCGGGATTGATAACCTCAAGCGTGAACTGGCCTGTCAGCGTGGGAGCCCCTGTCAGGTATCTCATTCCGGAGGTATGGCGTGCGGGAACCCCGGACGACAGCAAACTGCAACGGGCGCTTTCGACTCCAGGACTGCTGGCCAATCTGGAGGCGGAGCTGGGACCGTACGCCAATGGGGCAAATGCGGATCTGCCGAACGACCGGCTGCGCGCAAAGTTTGCGATTGCGATCATCAAGAAATACAAACCGAATTTGATCACCGTGCATCTGGCGGCGCTCGATCATGCGGAACATCAGCACGGACCGTTTAGTCCGGAGGCGAACACAGTTCTCGAAGCCAGTGACGAAATGGTCGGGCAGTTGCGGGATGCGGCTTTGAGCGCAGATCCAGACGCGATTATCTGTGTCGTATCGGACCACGGCTTCGCTCCGGTCCATCGCCGGTTGAATCTTGCCGCGGCCTTCGTGTCGGCCGGGCTGATACAGCCTGCCGCGGCGAAGACTCAATTTGGCACTGCAACGGTTGAACGTTGGGAAGCAATGCCTTGGACGAGCGGCGGCTCGGCGGCAATTGTGCTGAAGGACGCGCACGATCCAGCTTTAGTGAAGAAAACCAGAGAGCTACTGAAGCAGTTGGCCGCCGACCCGGAAAATGGCATTAACCGGATTGTGGAGCAGGATGAATTGCTGAAGCTGGGCGGCTTCCCAACCGCCAGCTTTCTGGTTGACCTCAAGCCCGGCTTTCAGATGGACTTCAGCTTCTCCGGGCCGGTGCATCGGGACAGCGCGCCGGGCGGCACGCACGGATATTTGCCGGAACACCCTGAGATGCGCGCTTCCTTCTTTGTGGCCGGGGCTGGAATTGCACACGGCAGAAACCTCGGGGTGATTGATATGCGGCAGATCGCTCCGACCCTGGCGGAGGCTCTTGGGCTGAGCTTGCTCTCGGCTGAAGGCAGGCCTTTGGCGGTTCGATAGGCTGCGAATGGTGCTAGCGTGCCGTCCCGTACGTTCGCGGCATAAGTTTCAGGACGTCATCCTGAGCGAGCCGGGGTCCCCAACAACCGTCGTAGTTGCGGTTGATGGGGTGGAGGAGCGAAGGATCTAGCGGCGTTCACACCCCCGAATAGGCAGCGAAGCCACCGTCGATCGGCACGACTACGCCATTGACAAAACTGGAAGCCGGCTCGCTGGCCAGCCACAACAAGGTGCCGATCAAATCTTGGGCGTCGCCGAAACGGCCCATCGGTGTGTGCTCGACAATCTTGCGGGCGCGCGCGGTGAATTCACCAGTGGCATCGTCGATCAGCAGGCTGTGGTTCTGATTAGTCAGAAAGAAGCCAGGTGCCAAGGCGTTGACACGGATGCCGACCTTGGCGAAATGGACGGCCAGCCATTGCGTGAAGTTACTCACCGCCCCCTTGGCGCCACTATAGGCGGGAATTTTGGTCAGCGGGCGGAAGGCATTCATGGAGGAGATGTTGATGATCGAACAGCCCTTCCTGCCGACCATTTGACGGGCGAATACCTGCGAAGCAATCAATGTGCCCAGAAAGTTCAGATTGAATACGAACTCGATTCCCCGCGGATCGAGATCGAAAAAAGTTGTCAGCGACTTATCTCCAAGGTCGCTCTCTTCCAGCCATTCCTTGGTGGTGGTGCCTTTCGGATGGTTGCCGCCGGCGCCGTTGACGAGCAGATCACAGGGGCCGAACTGAGCCCGCATGGCTTCGGCGGCCGCTTCCAACGAAGGGCGCTCCAGGACGTTTGCGCCGAAGCCCTCGGCGATGTAGCCGTCGGCTCGCAAGGCCGCCGCAACTGCCTTGGAGGAATCCAGGTTGAGATCGAGAACCGCAACTTTGGCACCGCATTCGGCAAGCGCGCGCGCCATCTGCGAGCAGAGCACGCCGCCGCCGCCAGTAACGACGGCGACACGTTCGCGCAGATCAATCTTAAAAGGAACAGCCATAAGAGAAGCTCCCTTGCAACAACCTTTCGATGATCACCTGAACGACCCGCTCTAGTAGGTTAGCTTCTTTCTTCCGGAAGGCGGGACTTTGACGTCACGCTCCCACTTCAATACCGGAGGCACAAACCCTGTTGGCCGCTCGATGGCAACATTTAGAAACGTTGGTTTCTCTTGCGACAGCGCCCACTTAATGCCTTCCTCGATGTGCGCATTGTCACTGATGTTGATCGCATCGATGCCGAATCCTTTGGCTACGGCGACCGAATTAATCGGGCAGAAATCCACGGCAAAATATCTCTCGTCAAAGTAGAGCCGCTGAATGGTCTTGATCCAGCCGTAACAATTGTTTTCAAAATTAACGAATATAATCGGCAGGCCCAGCCTCTTAGCAGTTTCCAAATCACCGAGAGCCATTCCCAAACTGGCGTCGCCCATCAGAGAAAATACCGTGGCATCGGGTTTCGCCACTTTGACCCCAATGGCGGCGGGCAATGCGTAACCCAAACTGCCGTGGGCTCTGGGCAACACATTCCATCTGCCGGCTTTCTTCAACCTGACGTAAGATGAAAGATATGGTGTGGGAGTGCCCGCATCGCCCACAAAGACCGTGTTGTCATCGGTCAAACGCTCCAACGCGCCGAAAAACCTGCATGGAAGAACCAGGCCGCTATCGGTGCTCATTTCCTGCTCAATTCTTTTTCTTTTTTCGATAATCTTATTACGGACCCACGAGTTCCACGTGTCATATTGGTCAGCCAAACGGCCTTTTGCCGCCAGCATTTCACGATTCAAGTTACACAAAAACTCGTTAACGTCACTCACGATAGCTACTTCCACGGGTATATTCAGTCCTATCCCGGCCTCGCCGATGTCGACTTGAATCACCTTGGCATCTTTGTTGATTGCTACCTTGCCCATCGTGGTCACGTTGTTCAGCTTCGACCCCAGTACTAATACAAGGTCAGCCCGCTGAATAATAGTTAAGCCTTCCTCCGAGCCGCCGTTCGATCCAATAACTCCAACGGCGTTATCAGCGAGTTCCTGAACACTGCCTTTTCCATTCACCGTGGTTACCACCGGTACATGAAAGCCGGCCCTGAACTGTTCCAACTGCTCATAGGCGTCGGAGAGATGCACGCCGCCGCCGGCTAAAATTATCGGGCGAGAGGATTGGCGAAACAGGTCAACAACTCTGTCGATATCCTGACTGGTCGGCCCGTACCTGAAAGGGGCCTGAGCCGATGTCGACGCAACGCCTCTCAGCTCTTCGGCGGAGAACTCTACCGGGTGTTCCAAGATATTCTCCGGCAGTGCAAGATGTACTGCTCCCGGGACGCCTCCGGTGGCCATTCGAAAAGCTTTTCGAAATAGCTGGGGAATTTTGGAAGCCAATCTAATCTTGGTGTTCCACTTGGTGACAGACTTGAACAGCATTTCCTGATCAACATCCGTCAACGCGTTCGTCTGTTCGCTGCTCATCGTGAGGTCAGACGACAGGCATATCATGGGAATACAGGAATTGTTGGCCTCGCTTACGGCGGGAATCACATATAAAGCTCCCCCGCCGCTTGGCGTCTCAACCACGCCCGGCTTCCTCGCAACCCGCGCATAGCCATCGGCCATGTATCCCGCATTACGCTCGTCCCTGGTCAAGATATGCTGGACCTCCGCAGTGCGGCCGGCGAAGGAATCGTGGACATTCATGCTGGTATCCCCAGGGACTCCAAATACATGTTTAACCTTGTGCGCAATTAGCATCTCTACGACTGCATCCGAACCCCTCATGAAATGTCCTCCTGATGTATGCAGGCAGCCATTCGCGTTGGCGCGGAAGCCGGCAACAGAGCTATGTTCAGCCCGGTTTGCGTTACGGCAAAGTTTCGGCGGAGACGCGCCTGCAACTGTAACTATGCTCGCAGTTTGCGGCTCTCGACACAACCGTTATTTCGCTCGATCCGGATTTCCGGCCGGAGGGCGGTCCCCCGCTCTGGACGGCACGGCTGAGCAGGCTGCATCGGTGGACTATCGACATCGCCGTTTCGCGATGCCGGCCGCTGCGATGTTAGGATTGTGTTATTCCGAGAATGCCCGCGCCGCGAGCCGGGGTCCCCAGCGGCTTCGCTGCTGGGGTGGAGGGCCGGAGGGCGATCCGTCGCCCGTACCCGGCGCGCAAGCGCGCTGGCAGCACAATCGGGCCGGAAGTGAGCGCGATGAGATTCATCGGTCGAATTGCCGATCGTTGGCGATGGAGTCATCTGGGGAGCCATTCTGCGCCGATCATCTCCGGCGGTTATGCAGGCAGGAACCATGCACATTCCTGATGGCTACCTGAGCCCTTCCACCTGCGCGGCATGCTACGCGTTGGCGGCTGGTGGCTGGTACGCGGCGCTGAAGCGCATCAGACGTGTCTTGTTCACTCGCGCCATCCCTCTTATCTCCGTCTTTGCGGCTTTCTGTTTTGTGCTAATGATGTTCAACCTGCCGCTTCCCGGGGGCACTACCGGCCACGCGGTGGGCGTGACTGCGGCGACGATCGTTCTGGGGCCCTGGGGCGCAATTCTGGCGACTTCGATTGCTCTCGCCCTTCAGGCGCTTTTTTTCGGCGATGGAGGAATCACGACCCTGGGGGCGAACTGCTTCAACATGGCGATCGTCGGCGCCTTCGTGGCCTACGCTGCATATCGTCTGCTCTCGACCGCTTCGGAATTGAACTCCCGGAGGCGCGTAATCGCCGCGGCGATTGCCGGATATCTCTCGATTAACGCGTCGGCTTTCATAGCTGCCGTGGAGTTCGGGATTCAGCCGATGCTCTTTCACGATGCCAGCGGAACTCCCCTATACGCGCCCTATCCGCTGCATATCGCCATTCCCGCAATGATGATCGGCCACCTGACCTTAGCCGGATTTGCGGAGGCGTTCATCGCAGGTGGAATGGTTTCCTATTTGCAGAAGGTAAATCCCGGACTGCTGCAGGGGCTTGCCGGCTTGCAACAGGAAAAAATCGAATTCCGTGTGCCTGCCAATGCGGGCATCAGGAATCTTTGGCTTGCCGTCGCGCTGCTGATGATGATTACTCCGCTCGGAATCCTTGCGGTTGGCACGGCTTGGGGTGAATGGTCGCCAGTCGATTTCTCCAGCCTGCAAGCACGCGCTCAAATAGCCTCTGCTTCTCACGGTCAAGCACCTCCCGACGCTGTCCCGTCCGGATTACAGAAGTTATCGTCTTTTTGGACCGCGCCATTCCCGGCCTACGCGCCCGCGTTTGTCAGGAGCCCCCATTTGGGATACCTGTTATCCGCAATGTTTGGGGTGGGTCTGTTCGGCGCGCTCTCGTTTATTGCCAGCGTAATTGCGAAGAAGCGGAATCGCCGCGAGTTGGACTCATGAGCCGCCACTTCTTCATCGAGTCTACGATTCGCGCCTTTGCCCGGGCGCTTGCGCGTGCGCTTGCCTCAGAACAGTTGGTTACCCACCGCGGAGTGCTGCAAGCCTTCGATCCGCGGGTTCGTGTAGCCGGCGTGTTTTCGCTCGTCGTGGCATCCACCGTCAGCAGGCGCCTCTGGGTAATCGCGTTCCTGTTGGTGGCGGCCGTGCTGCTTGCCTTGTCTTCGGGCATCCGCCTGCAAACACTGATTACGCGAGTCTGGCTGATCGTGCTCGGCTTCACCGGTGTCATTGCTTTGCCGGCAATTTTGATAACGCCGGGAATCACCGTCGTCAGCTTCGGCGGACTTGCGGTGACTGAGCAGGGATTACGCGCCGCCGCGTTGCTGATTCTGCGCGTCGAGACCGCGGCAACGCTCACCACTACGCTTGTGCTCTGCACGCGATGGACACATATCCTCAAGTCGCTGCGAACGGTGCGCGTGCCCACGGAGGTCGTCACGATGCTTGCGATGACGCATCGCTACATCTTCTTGTTCATCGAAACCGCAAACCAGATGTTCGAGTCAAGACAGAGCCGGATGATCGGAGCGCTGAGCGGCTCGGAGCAGCGCCGGGTGGCTTCGAGAACCGCGGGCGTTCTGCTCAGCAAGAGTATCGACCTGAGCGAAGAAGTATATCTGGCAATGCAGTCGCGCGGCTTCCGGGGCGATATGCAACTGATTACGGAGTTTCGAATGCGGGCTCTTGACTATGCCGGGCTTGCTGGTTTTCTCGCTCTCGCCTGTGCTGCCGCATGGATGGGGAGGTGATTGCGATTGGCCCCGATATTCGAGTTGCAGAACGTCAGCTTTGATTATGATGGCATCCCGGCGCTGCAATCCCTGTCTCTCGGGTTCGAGCAGGGACAGCGCGTGGCGCTCATTGGAGCCAACGGTTCAGGGAAGTCCACATTGTTGCGGCTCCTCGATGCGCTCTACTTTCCGATGGCGGGCTCCATCAAGTTCATGGGCGAGCCGCTCACGCAAGAACGCCTCCAGAACGACACGGTTAACCTGAACTTCCGGCGTCAGGTGGGGTTGGTTTTCCAGAACCCGGATGTCCAACTATTCAACCCCACTGTCTTTGATGAGGTTGCATTCGGCCCTCTGCAATTGCGTTGGCCGAGAGCGGAAGTGTTGCAGCGAGTAAATGAAACGCTCGAATTAATGGGGATTCTCCATCTGAAAGAGCGGCCGCCGCATCGGCTTTCCGGCGGAGAAAAAAAGAAAGTTGCCCTAGCCTCCATCCTGGTGATCGATCCGCAGGTGCTGCTGCTTGATGAGCCGACGGCGGCGCTCGACCCGAAAAGTCAGAGTCAACTGGTTGACCAGGTCCAAGGATGGAAAAGCACTTCCAAGACGGTCATCAGCGCCACCCATCAACTGGAGCTTCTGGAAGACATCGCCGACATAGTTTACGTGATGCAGAACGGCAACATCGTCGCGAGCGGTACGCCGGCGGAAATACTATCGCACAAAGACCTGCTCACCCAGGCAAACCTGATCCACGCTCACCGGCACTCACACGGGGGAATCGTCCACTCGCACGCACATTCTCACAGGCATCTGCACGATGATCACGGCGCGGAAGTCAAATGACAGCGGCCTTATATGCGGGCGCTAAAACTTCAGCCCCAGAGCCTTTGTCGTGAACTCGACCAGCGGCACCATGGTCCGGCACGCGGCGGCAAAATCCCGCATGAACCGTCGACTACACACCTGCTCATCGCCGAGCGCAACCGATGCGACAAAGTCCTTGCGCTTGAGATCTTCAATGAACGGGTGTTCCGGGTCGTATCCACGGGGAGGCCGCGTTAGGCTGTCGCCTTCAAGTTCCAGCTTCCGAGTCGCCTTTGCCCACTGCTCTGGCTGACGGACAATCGCCGTGCGAATCCTGGTAAGAGTGCGGTTATCCGGGTGCCAAACTCCGGCCGCCGCAAAGCATGCCTTGGGCTCCAGATGAAGGTAAAAAAGCGGCGCATGCACGTCCTTGCCGCCGGCATGTGCGAAATGTATGCCCACATGCGTTTTGAAGGGACGTTTGTCCGCGGCGAACCGGGTATCGCGGTAGATACGAAATAGAGAACCTCGCGTGGGACGCGGGTCGGCAACGAAATGAAGGCTGATACGGGAGAGCGGCGATTGGAACTCGGCGATGAACCGCAGGGCCGGATCGCGCACCACTTGCTCATACCGCGCCTTGTTCTTGGCAAACCATTCCCGGTCGTTGTGGCGTTTCAATTGCCGCAGAAATTCGAACAGCTCCGGCTGAAAGAACGCGGAATCTGGCATGATGATCTCCTGCAAGCACTTTACTCTTTCGCCTGCGTAGATGCGGACTCGCGGAAATCGGCGATCGGGGGTGCGTATCGGGATGCTTGGGGCTGGCGGACTTGATTCACTGAGGCGCCGCAGCAATTTGGGCGCTCCCCCAAACGAAAAGGCCGATATCCTCTTGGATATCGGCCGCTTAGAGTACAGATTAATGGTGTAAGACCGATGACCCTCCCCCAAGAGCACCGGTCTAACTGCACAGTCAGTTGTCTGTGCAGTATGGAAAATAACTCTCCGTCACTTGCTCTTGCAAGTTACTCCGGTAACCCCTCAAGTCGCACCACCGGTTATCCCACTTCGGTGATCATACTGGTTGTATCGTCGAAGTAGCGGCGTGAATCATCCCGGTCACCTTCGCTCCCTGCGGTCGCTCGGAATGAAGCTTCCAAGACATGTCTGCTGAGCGCACTGGAGCGGATTCTGCGCTGTCATGCGGAGCGAACCGGGGTGCCCGGCGCTAAAAGTGCTGTAGAGGCGTCCCGTCGAATTGTAATTTTTCTGTCGTTTCTTTCTTTATCACCTCGCGCTCGTCCGGAAGATGACTACGATTCAAACAGGGCATCAGCTACTTAGACGAGGATCGCAAGGTGGAAACTCATCCAAAGGCCGGCAACGCTCGCGTTTTACTGAGCTCCGTGTTCGGCCCATATTCGCAAGACGACCAGTTCGGCAGTCGAGCCATCAACCCGATGGAGCTTTACCAAAACCAGGTCACCCGCGCCCAGGGAGCGTTTTCGCCCAGAATATTCCACCGTTCTTGGGGCATCATGATGATCCAGGAAAATATTTCCGCTCCCTGCACGGTACTCGACTTTCCCACGCGCGAGGCATTCGCGCGCGAGGTGACCGGCCACAATTACGACGTGGTCGGCATCTCGTCGATCATCGTGAATGTCGGCAAGGTCCGCGAGATGTGCCGCATGGTGCGGCAGCTTTCCCCGCGATCCAAGGTTGTGGTAGGCGGGCATGTGGCGGCCATTCCCGGCATCGATCAGATGATCGACGCCGATCATATCGTGCAGGGGGAAGGAATCTCCTGGATGCGGCGCTATCTCGGGGAAGACCCGAATGCGCCGATACGGCATCCGCTGATTGCTTCCGGATTCAATTTCCGCATCATGGGGCAAACGGTTCACGAGAGACCAGGCGACGCCGCGGTGACGATCATCCCTTCCGTCGGCTGCCCCATGGGCTGCAACTTCTGCACAACGTCCTCCTTCTTCGGCGGCAAGGGGAAATTCACGAACTTCTACGACACCGGGCGTGAGCTGTTCGAGATCATGAGCCAGATGGAACGCGCCATGCAGGCTCGCTTCTTCTTCATGATGGACGAGAACTTTCTTCTCCACCGGCGGCGCGCGATGGAATTGCTCGCGCTCATGAAAGAGCACAATAAGAGCTGGTCGTTCTACGTCTTCGCCTCCGCCAATGCGCTCCGCCAGTACACGATCGAGGAGCTGGTGGAATTGGGTGTGACGTGGGTGTGGATCGGCCTGGAATCGCCGCACTCGAATTACGACAAGCTGGACGGCACAAACACCCTGGAACTCGCGCGCGAGTTACGCCGGCATGGCATCAAGCTGTTGGGGTCGACCATCATCGGCCTGGAGCACCATACCCCCGAAAACATCGGTCACGAAATTGAACACGCCATCGCTCACCAGACCGACTTTCATCAGTTCATGCTATACACGCCGGTTCCGGGCACGCCTTTATACAAGCAAATGCTGGCAGAGGGACGCATGCTGGATGGCATCGACCTGGCTGACATTCACGGCCAGCACAAATTCAACTTCCGGCATGCCGCCATTTCGCGCGATGACTCGAAGCGGTTCCTGGATTGGGCATTCCTTCGCGACTATGAGCTGAACGGACCCAGCCTTTACCGCATCTGCGAGACCATGCTCCAGGGTTGGAGACGTTACAGGGATCACTCCGATGCGCGGGTGCGCGCCCGCTTCGACTTTGAAGCCCAGCCACTCAAGACGTGGTATACCGCGGCCTTGTGGGTCATGGAGCGCCAACTCAAGGATGCGAACACAGAGGTCAGCCAGCGGATTCACGACTTGCGGCTTGAGATCGAAAGCGAATTCGGCGGAGTGACACGGTGGATGTCACGAGCTGTTGGTCCCGTGTTGCTGTGGAAACATCGCCGCGAAGAGCGCCGCCTGAAGAACGGCATCGTCTACGAGCCGCCGGTCTTTATCGAAAGGCGTAACTGGGGCGCACTTTGACCATGCTCTGCCGCCCTCGGCATACGCACCGCTCGGCAAGCAGAGCCTCGCCGCCGTGCAAGATTCTGCGCATCTTTACTCATTCCGCGTATGGATACCGGTCTGGCTGTATCTGTTAACTGCTAGGCGTTCAACAACTTACTCTGGCAAGAAACGTGCATGCATCAATCCCGCCCAGGCAGCAGAACCCTCGTGCAAGGATCGGTGCGCGATGACCACCCCCGAAGTAGGCATCTGTCACACGACCAACAGAAGGCGTAACTCACGCATTCCGGTCAGGCCCCTGGTCTACCTCACGAAAACGACGGACACCCCCGGCTTTTTGCTCAACCTGAGCGAAAACGGCATGGCGATCCAAGGCATGGAGGTCTTGCAGCAAGGGTGGCGAATAGATTTTCAGTTTTCCTTGCCGAAGACGAAAGTCGAGATTTCGGGGGCAGCCGACGTTATCTGGTGCGATTCCACAGGCCGGGCAGGACTGAGGTTTGCCGGCCTCTGTGAGATTGACCGCTTCCACCTGCGCCGCTGGATAACCGAGACTCAAATCAATTGATTCTGGCAGGCTACGAAAAAAAGAAGTTCGCGCAGGGCGAACCCACCACCATCCGCACTTGTACATCCGACTGACGCATTCCGTAGTGCCTCGCTTGGATTTTTGGCGAGGGATAAGGGCATAGTCTTGCGGCCGCCAGTCAGGCTTTTTTGACAGGGACTTTCAATGACCCAACCAGATCCGACAGGTGCAGCCGCTTGCGACGACAAAAATCGAGGATGCCTTCCACGATCCGCAACGAGGTTCCGGGATCGTAGAGATTGGCCGTGCCCACCTGTACGGCACGCGCGCCCGCGATGATGAATTCCAAGGCATCCTCAGCGCTGGCGATGCCGCCGATGCCGATGACGGGAATTTTTACCGCCCGCGCCGCCTGATAGACCATGCGCAGCGCCAAGGGTTTGATGGCCGGCCCGGAGAGCCCTGCCGTGACGTTTGAGATGCGCGGCGTGCAGGTTTCGATATCGATGGCCATCCCGATGAACGTGTTGATGAGCGTGATCGCGTCGGCACCCGCGTTTTCCGAGGCGCGCGCGAATACCGTTATATCCGCGACATTGGGCGAGAGTTTGACGAAGACGGGATAGCGCGCCGCCTTTTTCGCCGCCGCTACCACTTCCTCCGTCAGGCGCGGATCGCTGCCGTAGACGATGCCGCCAGCGCGCGTGTTGGGGCAGGAGATATTCAGTTCATACGCTGCAATGCCTTCGCCCTCGTTCAGGATTTCGATGCAGCGCACGTAGTCTTCGGTGGAATAAGCAAATACATTCACCACGACGCGTGTTTTGAGCGTACGCAGGAAAGGCAGCTTCTCGCTCAGGAAGCGCTTTGCGCCGACATTCTGCAGGCCGATGGCATTCAGCATTCCCGATGCGGTTTCGTAAATGCGCGGCTCCGGGTTGCCTTCCATGGGGTCCGCCGAAATGCCCTTCACGCAAACCGCCCCGAGCTGATCGAGGTCGATGAGGTGGGCAAATTCCTTGGCATAGCCAAATGTCCCACTCGCCGTCCACACCGGATTCTGGAAACGTATTCCGGCAATTTCGGTTTCAATCTGCGGCGTGAATGTTTCAACCGCCGCCGATGCCGCCGCCGCGCGCGGCTGCCGAGCGGTGCGCCCCGCGCTTCTGGCAGCGCTTTGAACCTTGGTCTTGCCCGCGGATTCTCTGCTAGTCATGCGCAATTCCTGAATCTTTCATTTTCAATCTTGAATCCTGAATCCTACTTCCAGACAATCTTCTCCGCCCAGAACACCGGCCCTTCCGTGCAGACACGTTGGTAAGCTTCGTGACCTTCGCTATGAACCCTGACGCAGCAACCCAAGCAAGCGCCCAGCCCGCAGCCCATGCGGTTTTCCATCGAGACCAGGCAGGGGTGGCGGAAACTCTTTGCAAGTTCCACCGTGGCGCGCAGCATGGGCCCCGGACCGCAGGCCATCAGCAGGAATTTCTTCTTGGTGTGCGCATCCAAGTACTCTTCCAGGGGACGCGTCACATAGCCGTGGTATCCGGCCGAGCCGTTCTCGGTGGCCAGCAGCGTGGCACGCACCAGCGGCTTGAATTCCGCCGTGCCCACCAGATCTGCTTTGGTCCGCGCCCCGAAAAACAGCCGCTGTTTGAATCCCATTTCCGCCAGGCGCTTGGCGGGCAGCAGCAGCGCTGCAATGCCAATGCCGCCCGCGACGTGCAGTATCTCGTCAGCCTCGCGCGCCTGCGGCAGGTATTCCTCTTCGAAGAATCCGTGACCGAGCGGCGCCAGCAGCCCGACCTTATCGCCCTTCTTCAGCTCCGCAATTAAGCGCGTGCCGCGCCCCACGGTCTTGTAGAGAAGCTGCATGATGCGGGGTGCTTGCCCCGACCGGGACTTCGACCCCGTCACGCGCAACTGCGGCGCGCGTCGGGGACCCCAGCCGCGACGTCCATCGGTTGCCATTAGATTGAAGATGCTCATGGGCCGGCGCAGCAACACGTCGGAGCGGCCAAGAATGCGCAGCATGGCAAACTGGCCCGGCCGCACGGCCGACGCTTGCCGCGGAGCATCCAGACTCAAGAGGTAATGGCCGCCGGTGAGGGGACGATTCTCAAGGATGGCCACTATGTCATCGTGCATCGGCATTATGCTAAGCCCACCTGTAGATTATTGCTTCAAAGCGATTCATCCGTTTTCATCTTTCATCGTTCATCTTTCATCTTGGCGAAGGACTTGCGACACGCCACCATGCTCGGCGGACCAGGAAATCGGATCGTGCAAAAATTTCTCTACCTCATCCAAAGCCGCCGGGGCAAGATAATCTCCGCCCTTCGCCACGCGAAGGATGTCCCACCACGTCGCGAGCGCATGCAGTGTAACCCCGATCTCCGCCATGGTTTTCGAGCTATCGGGATATATCCCGTAGTGAAAAACCACGAAGGCGTGCTCCACGATTGCGCCCGCCTCGCGCAGCGCTTTGCAGAACATGACTTTGCTGCGCGCATCCGTCGTCAGGTCCTCGACCAACAGGGTGCGCTTGCTGCCACGCAGATCGCCCTCGATTTGCGCGTTCAGGCCGAAGCCCTGTGGCTTTTTGCGGATGTACTGCATCGGCAGTATCAGCCGATCTGCAATCCATGCGGCGAAAGGAATGCCCGCCGTCTCACCGCCGGCGACGCCGTCGACGCATTCGACTCCAATCTCGCGAATGATCGTCGAGGTCGCGAAGTCAATCACGGTCTGCCGCAGGTGCGGATACGAGATCAGCTTACGACAGTCGATGTAAACGGGACTCGCCCAGCCCGAGGTGAAGAAAAAGGGATTGGACGCGCTGAATTGAACCGCCCGAACCTCGAGCAGCATTTTCGCAGTCCGCTCTTGGATCAATTCCCGATCGAGAAAAACGCCGGAAGCCGACATTCGTGAACGTCTCCCTGGATTATCTCGCCGCGACCAAAAGTTCGCGGCACGGAATAACAGACCGGCCAACTTCTTCCGCGGCACGGAACGGAAGCATGGCATCTTCGTCAACGGCGATTCTACCTTCGACAACCCGGCAGCCTCGACGCAGCGTTACCGTGTTGAAGACCTGAGCATAGCACTCGAGAGCCGCCCGCCGACAGGTGATTGCGTCGATCATTGTGCCTCCCGGATCGCGTGGTAGAGCAGCTCGGTGCCTTTCATGAAGTCGTCAAGCTGCATCGCTTCGCGGGGATTGTGCGAGCCGTTCTCGTTGCGGATAAAGATCATTGCCGAGGGCACGCCGGCGTTGGCGAAAATCGAAGCATCGTGGCCGGCGCCGCTTGCTATCGTCTCGGTCGGAAGCCCCAGCTTTTGCGACAACCCTCGAAGGCGCTCGATCCAGACCTCGTTCATCCTGGCCGGGGCGGTATCGATGCGGCGGTCGAAGCGGAATTCCACTTTCCGGGCCATGCCGATGTTGCGGCATTCGGTGCGCATGAGGTGGTAAAAAGCTTCGAGGGTCTCCAGGCTTTGGCTGCGCACTTCGAAGCTGAACGCGACCTCGCCAGGGATGCGAGACATGGCATGCTCGGCGGCGTTAGTGGCGATGATTCCCGTTGTCACCACCAAATCCAGGCCGCGCTCGAGCAACACCCGCCAGTGCTCGTCGAGGCGGGAGATAAGATCAGCCGCGGCAAACACCGCGTCGCGGCGCAACCAGCGCGGCACCGCGCCGGCATGCCCAGCCTCTCCGACACAGACTACCGAGCGGTGGCGAATGTTACCCCGGATTCCGGTTACGACCGCGACCGGAAACCCGCGCGCGACCATCACCGGCCCCTGCTCGATGTGAAGCTCCAGGTACGCCGCGACGGAACGTGGCTCAAGCAGTCTCTCGCGGCGCGCGATGCGGTCGACATCGGCGCCGCATTCACGCATGCAGTCCGCCAGAACGCGGCCGGTGGCTGGGTTGGTCGACGCCAGATCGTCCTCGGTGAGCTGGCCAAAAAGTGCGCTCGATCCGAGATAGGGCCTGCCGAACCAGGCGCTCTCTTCGCCTCGCAGCGCGATCACCTTAACGGTGCGGGGCGGAACAACGCCCTCGCTCCGCAAGCGCACAAGACAAATGATACCGGCGATCACGCCGGCGGAACCGTCGTAGTTCCCCCCCTGTGGCACCGAATCCAGATGAGAGCCGCAGGCAACGAATGGAAGATCAGGCTCCCGGCCCTCGAGTGTCACCACCAGGTTGGCTGCCGCATCCCAAGACGCCGCCAGCCCATAGTCCTCGGCAATCTTCTTGACGAGTTCCATCGCGCTCTGCTCGCCGTCGCCGTAGCTCTGGCGGGTCACGCCGATCCCCTGGGCGGTTGCCCGGCGCAGATCGTCGAAGAAGCGCGACGCCAGCGCCGCCGGATCGAAGCCGCCGGCTTCACTCTCCGCGGATCTGGCAACCACGGTCATTTTATCGCCACGCGGTTCTCGACGACTGCTATGCAGTTCGGCGTGCATCGTCCGCTGGAGTGGGCCGCTCTGCGCACATCACCTGAGGCAATCATTGGAGCGCTACTCCCTTGCGTTCAGGAATGAGAAGCGCCGTCGCCAAAATGTCGATGACATAGATTACGGCCAGCAGCGCGATCGTCAGGTGAAAGGAGTACCGGACGGCCAGCGTACCGACCACGAGAGGCCCGAAACCACCGACTGCGCGGCCCAGATTGAACAACACGTTCTGCGCCGTTGCCCGAGCCTGTGTCGGGTAGAGTTCCGACATCAGCGCGCCGTAGCCGCCAAGCATGCCGTTGACGAACGCGCCCATCACGGCTCCTCCGACCAGCAGCGCTATTGGCGTAGTGAGGTTGGCGTACACAATCACCATAATGGCGGCGCCAGCCTGGAAGGCGAAGAACACAGGCCGCCGGCCAATTCGGTCGGCAAGCTGACCGAACGTCCAGATACCGCAACACATGCCAAGAACCGTGACCGCCGTCCACACGGCGGACCGGGTCAACGTGTAGCCGAACTGGCGCGACAGGTATGTCGGCAGCCAGATCATCAGCCCGAAGTATCCAAAATTCTGAACCGAGCAGAGGATAAACACTCCGATACTAATCTTAGTGGTCGCGGCATCCTTGACGAGCAGCCACACTGGCATGCCCTCGCGCGGCCCCCGTGAGCGCTCGACGAAGAGCTTGGGTTCGCCAACCGTTCTACGCATGATGAACGAAACGATCGCCGGGACCAGGCCGACCGCAAACATGCCGCGCCATCCGATGTGGGGCAACAGTATCGGCGTCACCAAGGCGGCGGCCAGAACTCCACTTTGCCAGCCGAGACCAACGTACGAAGACACGCGCGCCCGCATGTTCGCCGGCCAGGCCTCTGCCGCCAACGCCATGCCGATTCCAAACTCGCCGCCCAATCCAATACCAGCGATGGTGCGGTAAGCGAGCAGATCCCAGTAACCTTGAGAGAGGGCACACAGGCCGGTAAAAACAGCGAAGAGAAGGATCGTCCAGCTCAGCACCTTGATTCGGCCGACGTAGTCGCTAAGCACGCCGAACACGAAGCCGCCGATGACCGCGCCGAGCAACGTCGCAGTGACGAGAGAGCCAGCTTGCGCCGCACTCAGGTGCAGGCTGGCGGAGACGGCACTGAGGATGAATCCCAGAATAAGCAGATCGAAGCCGTCCATGGCGTAGCCTACGGCTGAAGCCAGAAGCGCCTTCTTCGCGTAGCTATCCGGTTGGTCAACGGTTTGAGTGGGGACGGGCGATGGGGAAAGCGATCCTTGGGAAAAGGCCGGCATCAAACTCTCGCTTCCTGCAGTCGAGCAATTAGGATTAAGAAAGGCTAAATTCTGCCGACCGCGGATGCAAGCTAATTCCCGCCCAACCGCCTGCAGTCCGCAGCGGCTTGCACATCCGTAGCGTTAGGATTCGATAAGGGCTTGCCTGGCACATTACGCTAGGATACTCTACAGGTCGAGGAGCTGAATCTCCGTTCCTCAATCAGATGCCCTGACGAGTAGCGATCCAACTCTTATGACTACTTCTCTCAGCAAAACTGCTCCTATCAATGCCCGCTCACGACTGATGGTAGCCCTTGACGTACCGACGGCTCGCGATGCAAGGCGCATCGTCGACCAACTGGATGCCCGGGTAGATTTTTTTAAAGTTGGCCTGGAGCTATTCACCGGGACCGGACTCGAATTTGTGCGTGAACTCCAGTCGCGCAACAAGCAGATATTTCTTGATCTCAAGGTTTTCGACGTTGGTGAAACCGTCAAGCGCACAGTGAAGGTTGTGGTTGACGCCGGCGTGAGTTTCCTGACGATTCACGGCAATACCGAAATCGTCACGGCGGCGGCTGAGGCCAGAGGCAACAGTAGCCTGAAGCTGTTGTCCGTCACCGTGCTCACCAGCCTGGATGTTAAGGATATTAGAGATCTAGGATACGAATGTTCTCTGCAAGAACTTGCTCTCCATCGCGCCATGAAAGCGCTCGAGGCAGGCTGCGACGGTGTTATTTCTTCCCCCAGAGAAGCCAAGCTTATCAAGGATGCAACGCACGGCAATCTTTTGGTGGTTACGCCCGGCATTCGACCTCTGGGCGCGCAGCTCCAGGATCACAAGCGAGCCGGAGACCCGCGATCCGCAATCGAAAACGGGGCGGACTATCTCGTCGTCGGTCGTCCGATTACGGCTGTGCCGGACCCTGCCGCGGCAGCCGATGCGATTCTCGCGGAGATGCAACTCGGTTTTAATTCCCGCGTGCAGAATTAAGCAGAATGCAATCGATTCGGCTTATCGCCATCGACATCGATGGAACCCTGCTGGATTCCAATCATCAAGTCTCTGACGCCAACCTTACGGTACTGCGCCATGCTCATGAACGCGGAGTCGAGATTGCGCTCGTTACCGGCAGGCGGCACACGTTTGCCCTTCCCGTGGCGCAATCTCTTGGCTTTGGCGTAACGCTCATAAGCTCCGACGGCGCAGTTACCCGCTTGAGCGACGGCAGCCTGTTTCACCTTGACCTGCTTCCGGCAGAAGCCGCCCGGGCGCTCACGCGGCACATGGCAGCTTTCCGGGGCGACACAGTCTTGATCTTCGACCGGGAGACCAAAGGTGCACTGGTCGTGGCACCGGCGCTTGAGTTGAACGCCACCATCCGCCGGTGGAAGCAGCAGAACCCTCTTTACCTCGAGTTTGCAAAACCGTTGGAGATGGCAATTGCCGAGTCGCCGATTCAGCTCCGGTTTTGCGGCACCATCAATCGCATGCGCGAGGCCGAAGCCGCTTTGTTAGCCTCAGGGCTTGTTGAGCGGGTGACTGTGCTGCGCACACAGTACGAAGAACGTGACTTTTGCCTGGTTATTGTGCTCAACCAAGCCTGTTCGAAGGGACATGCCTTGCAACGCTGGGCCGAGCATCGCGGCATCCCACGGCAAGAGGTAATGGCCATTGGGGACAACTACAACGACATCGAAATGCTCCACTTTGCAGGCGTGCCAGTCATCATGGGCAATGCTTGCAATGAGTTGAAGCAAAACGGTTGGGCGGTTACTCTGGGAAATAACCATGCCGGGGTCGCGCATGCGGTCAGAGCAGTACTCGGGATATGACTTCGCTAATCGCCGTCGAACGCCGCGCATAGCGCGCATAGAAAATAGGTCACGCAATAACGCGGCCGTTCATAGAGCTACCCGGCACCACGCGCCCGAGGTAGAATAAGCACTCCGTCCCTGATAACTCTACTTGCGTGCCGTCTTGCAAGCGGCAGTTGAGGAAGATATCGAAGCCGCCGCAGCGGGAAGAGCGGATTGATTGACGTCGTAAACAAATCGGGCGGTGCGCGGAGCGCTGACCAGGCGGCCATTCGTGGGCTGCTGTGCGAAGTTGTCGCCCGCGTTTGCCTCCAGCAAGAGGGCGATCACCTGCGCACTTTGCTGCTGACCGGCAGCGTTGCCCGTGATGAGGCGACCATTGTTGCCCATCCCGGCGGTTGGCGGGTGTTGGGCGATGCGGATTTCATGGCCGTATTCCAGCGGAACGCGCCTTTGCCGGCAGCCGGCGTCGTGGCGGCCCTGACCGCGAAATGCGAGTCCGAGTTGCGCGCCGCCGGGGTGGTTGCCCATGTGGGCCTGGCCGTCGTTCATGACGATTATTTTTGCCGGCTTCCCGCCCACATCTTCACTTACGAACTGCGTTGCTGCGGGCGCATCGTCTGCGGAGATGAAAAAGCTGACAATCCCCTCGGGCTAATTCCCCTTTTCCCCGCATCCGCTATCGATAAAGAGGATGCGTGGCGGTTGCTGGCTAACCGCACCATTGAATGTCTCGAGTTGTCTGAAAGCCCCTTGCCTGCGGCAGCGCCTGAAGAGCTGCACTATCGTGCGGTGAAGCTGTTTCTGGACATGGCGACTTCGCTCCTGGTGTTTCTGGGCGCCTATGAGCCCACCTATGGCCAGCGGGCGCAGAGGTTGCAGCAACTAGCGGAACGCCCGGAGCAGCAAGCACCACTTCCTTTTGGACTTAAGGCTTTTGCCGCACGTGTAAACGAGTGTACCCGGTGGAAAATAACCGGCGGCGGAGGTGATTGTAGCTCCGGCCCTGAAATTTCCCGGGAGGCGCTCGACTACGCTTGCCGGTTGTGGCGCTGGGAGTTGGCGCAGCTCACTTCAGCGGCGCCTGAAGCATCGCCGGAAGTTTTGTTCGCCGGGGTGGCCGCACGGCAGAGCGCTTCGCAGAAGCTGCGGGGATGGCTCTACGTCGCCCGGCGTACTGGTTGGCTGCGCGGCGTGCGAAGCTGGCCGCGCTGGATAGCGATGGCCCCACGCTGTACTCCGCGTTATTACATTTATGAGGCCGCTTGGCGGCTGGCGGCAAGCGCACCCTGCTCCGCCAGCGAGCCGGAAATGCGCCAGATCAGGGAGCTGTTGCCCGTTGCCGGCGGGGATGGCAAAAACGAAGGTGACGCCAGGCAGCAACTCGCCCGCGAAGTGGCGTGGAATTATCGGACTTTTCTAACCGAGACGCGCGCATGATGCTCGCCTCTCGGCAGGGTCGTAAACGGAGCGCGAACGGCTGTTCGTTCAATGGAAAAAACCGCGCAGTCGCAAGCGTTGGCGATATTGGAATTCATACGCCTTCCTCGCCCAGGCGGCCGAGCGCCAGTAGCACTTATGCCAACGCTTGAACTCATGCAGTGTGCCGCCAAACTTGCTCTTGAACCGCCCATATCCACACATGTTGTAGATGCGAATCCCGCGTTGCGCCGCGATTTCCATGGCGGACCATTGCATCAGATCATTGGGAAAGTGTTTCCAGCCAGCCACGCGGCTGCCGGTGAAAGCGAAATACACGGAATGATCGTCGTGTGGAAACAAGCCTGTAGAGGTAATTGATCCGTCAGGATCCCGCATCTGAATAGCGAAAAGCAAATCGGCCGGCTTGAGAAACTTGAAAACGAGCTGCGGACATTCCACGCTGAACGCTGGGTGTACGTTCTTGCGCCGCAGGATTTCTTTGTAGCCGTCGAATAGCTCGGCCGCAAAAGCGGGATCATCCGTATCTTCGGCCCGCACCCCGAACTGTTCAGCCAGTCGGATGGCCTTGCGGCACTTCGGGTGCAAACGTCGATGCATGATTGCCGGATCTTCGCGGCTTAAATCAACCACGTACGAAAGTTGCACAGCGGGTTCATAGCCGAACTGCAAGGCGATTTCGTCGCTGATCGCGTGCCCCTCGATCTCAATGATCGCCAGTCGCTCGAGCTGAGCCAGTTCATCAAGGGCTCGGAAAAACGCCGTCCCGGAAAAGCCTTGGGTTGCCACCGGCCCCATGAAATTCGTGTACCAGCCCTGCAAAGGACTGCCAAGAATGCGAAAAGGGCCCCTTTGTAAAACCCCGCCGCAAAAATAGCCGATCGTGCGGCCATGCTCGCGAATTGCCCAATAGCGAATCTCGGCTTTGTGGTACGCCGCGATGTAATTCAGCCAGGCTTGCCGGTGAAAAACCTCCCGCCACTGGAACGGCTGGATCAGTTGGTCCCAATCGTGGATTTCCTCTGGAGATAAGGGCTCCAATTCGTAGCGAAGCGACACTGGCGATTCGACGGGCACGGCTATTCTGTCCGGAGCTGGTTCCATGGAAACGCGATCCTTAATCTAGATTTCTGATCTTATCCCCTATTGATGCACAGTTCCTCGCGAACTTCAGTTTCCGTTTTTGCCTCCGCGACCTGAAGCGTTCAATGCACTCCACACTCTTTCCGGCGTAAGAGGCAAATCTTTAATAACCACACCCACAGCGTCATAGACGGCATCTGCGATGGCAGGAGCCACGGCAATCACAGGCCCCTCGCCGATGCCTTTAGCTCCAAAAGGCCCGGGGCCGTCACGGTTCTCCATCAAATGCGTCTCTATAGTGGGAATATCCATGGCGGTCGGAATCCGATAGTCTAGTGGACCGGCGTTCAACAGCTTGCCGCTCTCGTCGTAAACCAGTTCTTCCATCAGGGTGTGGCCCAATCCCATGATCAAGCCGCCCTCTTCCTGCGCTCTAGCCTGCAGTGGGTTAATTGCCAAGCCCACTTCGCTCACGTTCACCAGTTTCCTCACTGCCACTTTTCCAGTGGCTCGATCCACCTCCACCTCGGCGGAGGTGAAGACGACTTCCCAGAAATCGGACAATCCTCCTAGCGGATGGCTAGAATCCTTTTCGCCTTGAAACATTCCCCTGCCGACAATTTCGCCTTGCAACGTTCCTAAGTATTGCTTCAATAATTCCCCATAGGAAATTGGACCTTGATGACCTCTGATCGTTGCGTTAGCGAATTCCGCGTCTTCTTCACGATCGATCACTCCCAGCTCGCGGGCAATTGCGCCAAGTTGAATCAGCAGATCTTCACATGCAGCCATCACCGCAGTTCCCATAGTGACCGTGGATCTGCTCCCCGCTGTCGCCAAATCGAAGGGAGCAACGGTGGTGTCTCCCATGATCACTTTGATTTGTTCGACGGGGATTCTTAAGACCTCAGCCGCAATCTGCGCGAACACGGTCCGCGCGCCTTGACCCATTTCCGTAGTTCCCACGGCGACGGTGACGCTGCCATCAGCGCAAAGCTTCGCCACGGCGTTAGAGACCGATGCCGGAATAGGAGTTTTTACTCCTATGGCTATGCCGCGACCTACATTGCTTTTCTTAGGATCGCCCCAGCCGACCATGGCGGCAGCCTTTTTGAGTCCTTCGCGCCAGTCTCCGTCCGCCGGAGTGTCACCCGGCACAAAAACCTCTCCTCTGGCGGGCAAATTGCGCAACCTGATTTCGAGCGGATCTATTTTTAATAACCGGCTTGCGGCATTCATCTGAGACTCGATAGCCCACACCAACTGGGGCATACCGAAACCTCTGCATGCGGTACTCACGACGGTATTGGAATAAATAGCTCTTGAAACGATGCGCGCATTGGGAGTGCGGTAAAGCCCGCAGCCCAGGAATCCTGCCTTCTGCACAATGCGCGTGCATGCATCCGCGTAAGCCCCCATCAGGAAATCGGCTTTGACATCCTGAAATACAATTCTTCCTTCGGAATCAAAACCGGTTTGAATGCTCACGGTTGCAGCCAGGCGGCGGACGGTGAAGAAGCCATCATCCAGCGAGGTAGATATTTTTACGGGTCTACCTGTCCGCATTGCCGAATAGGCGGCGAGCGGCTCCAGTTTAGGATAGCCTCTGCCTCCAAACCCTCCGCCAATATCGGAAGCAATTACCCTCACTGCCGACAGCTCTAGACCGAGACAAGAAGCAATAACGCGTTGCAGAATAAAAGGACTCTGAATGGGGCTCTTTATCGCTACGCCCCCATCCATGGGATACGCAATGCAGGAAAGAGGCTCTAAAGCGTGATGATGGATCATCGGGAACGAATAGACATCGTCGATAATCCGCGCGCATTCGCGTTTTGCTTGATCTACGTCCCCCCATTTGAATTCAAACTCACCGCAAACATTGGAGTCGCAGATGCGCCCGTCATGTCTCTTGCCTCCGGGATGAAGCAGGGGAGCGTCGGGCCTCAGCGCGTCCGCCACAGTGCAAACGGCGGGAAGTTCCTCATACTCGACGCGTATTTGCCGAATCGCCGCCGCCGCCGTATCTTCATCGTTCGCCAGAACGATGGCTATTGGTTCACCGTGATACTTGGTTTCTCCCGAGGCCAACAAGGGCTGATCGGCAATCACCGGCCCGAAACGTGGAACTGGCTGTGGCAGCTCGGAAGCAGTCAGGACAGCTACGACTCCAGGCATCTGCTGAGCGCCCGCGATATCGATGCTGATAATTCTGGCGCGCGCAAATGCGGATCTCAGCAGCTTGCCGTGCAGCATCCCGGCCATATTGCTGTCAATTGTGTACTCCAGGGCTCCCGTCACCTTCTTGACGGAATCCGCGCGCCGAATACTCTTTCCGACGTATTCCACTTCGGTCATCCCTTCATAGAACCGGCGTCTACGGTCTGCAATTTCTTCGCGGCCGAGGAGACCGCCCGTACAATCCGTTGATATCCCGTACACCGGCACAGATTGCCGGCAAGTGCTTCACGGATGTCGAGATCCGTCGGATCGGAGTTTTCCATCAGCAAGGCTTTCGCGGACATTATCATGCCAGACGTACAGTACCCGCACTGCACGGCACCTTCTTCTATAAATGCAGTCTGAATAGGATGTAGCTCACCGTGTTGCGCGAGACCTTCAATGGTCAACACCTCGCAACCGTCGACTTCCGGCGCCAACACGATGCACGAGTTAACGGCCTTGCCATCTACGATAACTGTACAGGCGCCGCATTCACCTTGTTCGCAGCTTATCTTCGTGCCAATTAATCCCAACTGCTCTCTTAGCACCTTGGCTAATGTATGCGTACAGCTAACGTCTATGCTCGTGGTAGCTCCGTTGAGCGTAAATGTGATCGCAATTGAATCTGTTACCATTGCCCGCCCCGCGTTCCGATTCTGTTCAGTGAACACCGCACTGCCTCGGCCGTCAGAACCTTTATGAGTGCCAGCCGGTATTCCCGGGAAGCGCGCAGATCTGAAATTGGAGTTGCGGCGTCGACGACTTTCGCGAGCCCGCGTTCCCATATGTCAGGAACCTGGACTCCTTGCTGCCAAATGCTTTCCGCTCCATAGGCGCGAAAAGCAGTGGGACCAACGGCAGCAAGCGCAAGTCTTATTTCATTCGTAACAGAAGCAAATGCCGCGACTCCAACGATTGCCAGATCGGCGCCTTGCCGGCGTGCAAACCTGACATAGCACGAACTCGATGGAGCAGCAGGATAGGGAACAAAAATGCTCTCCACAATTTCCCCTGCGGCAAGGCATGTCCGGTTTGGAGAGCGCACGAAAGAAGCTATCGGAACCGAACGGCGGCCATTCGAGCCGGCAATGTTGACCGTTGCATCGTAAAGCAAGAGTGCGGGCACGGTGTCAGCCGCGGGAGAGGCGTTGCATATATTTCCCGCCATGGTTGCCCTATTACGGATTTGCTTTGAGCCGATGAGGTTTGCCGATTCAGTGATAGCCGGAAAGTTACGACGAAGGCAGGCGTGTTGCGCGATCTCGCTCAAGATAGCCAGAGCGCCGATAAGAACGCCTTCTTGCTTCTCCTGTATTGCCCCGCTCAGCTCGCGAATTTTACGGAGCAAGATTACCAACTTGGGGGACTGGGCGCCCACCCGAATGTTGTTAATCAGATCGGTGCCTCCCGCTAACGGCGCAGCGTCGCAAACAGCACCGGAAAGCAAAGAGAATGCATCCTCCAGAGTGGTCGGCGCTGCGTACTTAAACGTAACCACTGATCGTTCCTCCACGGATTACCGGCGCTCTCCGGACGAACGCCGATTAACGAATCGTTCGGTTATAGTCCGCTCCAGGCGTGAGCACGATGTTCCAGTACTCCCCGGAACCGCGAATGAAGCGACAGGAATGGGTTAGCTTGGGAGGAATTCGCACCGCTTTAGGTGATTCGATCCTGCACCATCGGTCGCCTAGCAAGACTTCCACCTCCAGCCCAGTCATGTCCGGATTGTTCCCCTTGAAAATGAACAGGCTTTCATATTCGTGAGCGTGGGGCTCGATATGGGCCTCTGGATTGTCGAGGTTCTCCACGCTTCGCACGATGACGTAGATGTTCCCGTCGGGATTGTTGTTGTGGTCGGAAAAAACGTATCTGGTCCCCGGTCCCTTCTTGTGCTTAACCAGCTCATCAGCACTTCTGGCCACGACGTTCAGTATTAATTCTTCCAAAGCGCCTCCTTTGGCCTCTCGCCAGTGTTATACCTCAAAGAGCGGCGATGGCGGGCTTCACCGCGTTGACCCTTTCTCCCGTGCGGAAGCCAGCCGAGCCTGTTGATCTGACTATGAGTGCCACAAGCCTATCATCGGCCAGTAGGTAAACATGAACAGCACAATCAGACCAAACATGAGAACCGTAAGCGGGATCGAGAGCTTTATCATGTCCTTCGCGGTAAAACCGCCGGCCCCATAGGCGATCATTGCCGGAGCCGAGGTTACTGGCAGAACCGCCGTGCACTGGGCAACCAAACAAACGCCCATTACTATTCCCGTTACCGGGATGCTTGCATTGTTGAGTACCGTCAGGAACCCGAGGATTGCTGGTGTAACCGCGGTCAGGCACGATGTAATGCTGGTAAAGCAAAAACGGACTAAGAACACCAGGAAGAAAATGGATAGAGCCAGCCAGGTTACGGGAAGCTTACCCACGCCGGAGTCGACGAAAATAGCCTTCGAAAGCCACTTGTCCGCCGCTGTCTTCGTGAATATTTCGGCCATCGAGATGCCGGCGCCAAACAGGAGAATCGAGGTCCAATCCACCTTCTTATAGAGTTCGTTCCAAGTCGATACGCCAATATAAGGCAAGATCAGCATCAACACCGATAGAACGGAGATGGCGCTCGCCTCTATGTGGTGTACCTTGTCCGTCGCCCAGAAAAGGATGGTCAAAGTCATAATGATCGAGACTTTTTTTTCGCGAACCGACATCGGACCGAGATCGCTGATGCACTTGTTCAGATATTCCCGGCCGCCAGGAAGCTCCTCGAATTCGAACTTATACATCTTTGCCATCAGGAAATAGAGACCGATCCCGAGTAGTACTGTGTAGGGGAACGCGTAGTAAAGCCATTCCATGTAGCCAACCTGGGGATGGCCCGCATTCACTAGAAATGTTACGACCACCGGATTCGGCGCGGCCCCTGTAAGTACGCCAACTCCGGTTACCGATGGGAGTATTCCAGCCAGCAATAACATGGCTTTTCCGATTCTGCTAGTCGCCGGAAGTCCAAAAGAAGCGGTAAGACCAAGCACGATTGGAACTAGTGTCGCCGCGCGCGCGATCACGGAAGGAATCAAGAATGTCAGCACAAATGCGGTGATGATGATTCCAGCGATGATCGACTTCGTCTTGGTTCCTACCATCCTGATGATCAGGTATGCTATGCGCTTCTCAAGGCCTGTGCTGGTGATTGCAGCGGCTATGAACAAGCCTGCTGCCACGAAAACCCACCCGCTGCTTACAAACCCACTCATCGCCAAGGGGATGGCCCTGCCGGTCCCAAGCACAGGGCCGCTTGTACCTTGCGCCGGGGCAAATCCCAGAAAAACGATGGTCATACCGATCAAGGATATGGCGCTGACACCGTATGGGACGGCCTCCGTAATCCACATGAGCACCGTAAAAGCCATGATTCCCAGCATGCGCTTTCCGGCCACGGACAAGCCTGGAGGCGTTGGGGCCATGATGATAGCAGCCATGATCAGTAAGCTTACGATGATGATGATCGGCTTCTTATCGAACGACCCCTTGCTCGTTGCCATGCTCGTCGCCGTTGCGTTTTGCATCGTAGATCCCCCCGCATAGGTATTCCTCAGCCGCGCCCATTTTCGAAAACACTTTTCGGGACAAACGCATATCCCTCCAGCAACCGCCGGGCAGTTCTGCCAACACCAACGCGCTGAATCATCTTCGCCGGGTCGCCGGCATTCGACGTAACCTTTACGTCCATCACTCCATAAGGATGGCCGATCCTGAAGACGTCCGACTTTCTAGCCGATTCGTCCAGCACATCCCACACCACGGTTCCCTCAATTTTGCAGGCTGCTCCGGTGCAAACGCCGCCGGTCACCATGTACGCCCGATGCATTTTTTGCATGGAAGCGAGACGCGCTACAAAATCGATATCCTTGGCCGAAATAGTTTTGCCGTCGGCGTTCTTGTAGTCGCGCTTCCTGGAGACGAAGCCGATCTTCGGAATCGCGGGGCTCTCCTTGGTCGCGACTTTTGCCTCACGCACAATCCCTATCTTTGCGGCTACAACGCCGCGGATCTCCTCGATCAACGCGAGAATCTCAGGCATGCCTTCGACTTCCGTGGGCAGTTCCGTGCCTTGTAGCCCAAGTTCGTCCGCCTTGCAGAAGACAACCGGGTTCGCGGCATCGACAACGGAGACCGTGAATTTGCCTTTCGAGCCGAGGTCAATCGTGTCTTTTGGATTTCCGGTTGGCAGCAGTTTTTTCGTAACCGATCCGGCGGGATCATCGAATTCGAGCAGGATGCGAGCGCCGGTTCCGGGAACGCCGGGAATTTCATAGTCGCCCTCGGACAGACCTCTACCATGCTTTACCGGGACCGTGGCGTAGATCATCTTGTTGGTGTTGGTGTTGTAAATGTTGACCATGGTTGTCGGCTCCGCCGGCTTTACGAATCCTTCATCGACTGCATAGAGTCCGACCGCCGAGGATATGTTTCCGCAGTTGCCGCGCCAATCGATAACGGATTGAGTGAGCGACACCTGGCCAAACGTGTAGTCGACATCAGCGCCGGGGCGGGAAGATGGCCCGATGATAGCGACTTTGCTGGTTAGCGAATTTGCACCGGCCAAGCCATCGATCTGTCTCTGATCGGGGCTGCCGAAGATTCTCAAGATGACTGCATCGCGAAGTTTTCCGGCCGGGGGAATCTCGTGTTCCTTAAAGAAAATCCCTTTGCTGGTGCCGCCGCGAACAATTGCGCAGGGCACACGTACCCATTCTCTATGCACGGTCATTCTCTCCTTCTCGGGTAAATCCACTGCGAGGATTCAAACAGGTTCAGCCTCAGTCTGACGCAAATGAGGTATGTCGGCAAGGCCGGTGCGGATGGCAAATCGAGTCAGGTCGATCCAGATAATAATCCTTTCCCAACTCTGCGAGCCGCCGAAATCGGTGTACAATCATTGCCACTTCCGTGACAAAAAAGGAAAACCTGGTGTTCACTAAGACGCCAGCCACACAAAGGTGCTCACAACGAACAGGCGTTTGTGGCTCGGGTATTGGTGCGCCCAAATCTTAATATCACGCCGGTGAGCGGTCATACAGAGCAAAGCGTCCCGCATTTCCTCTTTTGCAAATCTTGTTCGACGTCGGGGGGCAGTTTATGGCAAAGGGCACTATAAAAGAAAAAATCCGGGCAGGGCTCCATGATGAAAGCGCGCGTGTCGGCCGTGATCGAGCGCTCGGGGTCATTAAACCAGCAATGAAGAAAATGACGGCTTCCTATCCGGATTTGCGGAGCCGTTTAACTGCGGTCAAGAAATACTCGATCGATCACCTCCAGCAATTGTTGCCGCAAACCGTGAAGGTGCTGCGGGACCGGGGCTGGCAGGTACTCGTAGCCGATACTCCCCAGGAAGCGTTGGATTACATCGGCAAAATTGTGGGAAAGGGCCTGGTAGTAAAGTCCAAGACCAACGCGGGCAAAGAGATTAATGTCCCTCACTATTTGGAGGATCAGGGTGCGAAAGTTGTCGAAACCGATTTGGGAGATCGCATTAACCAGCTCGATGGCGGAGTTCCCAGCCATTCCTTAGCCCCGGCCATTCATGTGCCCATTGAGCGCGTAGCGGAATTGTTCTCCAAGGAAGTTGGCGAAAAGCTGGAGCCCGAACTGGAAGCTTTGGTTACTGCCGCCCGAAAGAGTTTGCGCAAGTATTTGGAACAAGCCGATGTCGGTATCTCAGGGGCGAACGCCGTGATCGCCGAAACGGGAGCGATTATAGTCACGGAAAACGAAGGCAATATTCGAGCCGTCACCAGCATCCCGCGAATTCACATAGCCATTGCCGGAGTGGAAAAAATCGTTCCTAAACTGCTGGACGGCATTGCGGTGGTTAAGGCGGCGGCAGCCTATGGCGTCGGCCAGGATATCGGCACATACGTCAGCGTGATTTCCGGTCCGAGCCGCTTCGAGAACGACGATTTCGCCTTTCTGGGGGCGGCGCAAGGTCCCCAGGAATTGCACATGGTATTCCTGAAACCTGGCCGTGAAAAAGCCATAGCCGACGATTACAAAGAGACCTTGTACTGCATAAATTGCGGGAGCTGCCTGAACTTCTGTCCGGTTTACTCGGCGATTGGCGAAAAATACGGATACAAATACCTGGGTGGACGGGGAACGGTCTTTACGGCCATGCACGCCAGTCTCGAGAAAGCCGAAGAAGCCGGCTTGTCTCTTTGTATTGGCTGCAAACGATGCGAAGAAGCCTGTGCCGTGGAAATGCAAACTCCGGGCATGATTGCCCGTTTGCGGGCAACCGCAGTGAGTGAGAAAGGCTTGCCGTGGGCGCGGAAAACGATGTTTGAGATGCTCGCGGCCAATAAGCTTCCCCGTTACGCGCGCTTGGCTGAACCGCTCCAAGGCATCGCAACCAAGGCGTCGGGTGAGGGTACGGCCAAGCCGCGAATGTCACTTTTCGACGGCTTGCCCACGGACCGATTAGTGCCCCTGCTTGCCCCGGAGCATTTCTCCGATCTCGTCAAGAAGCGCAAGCCGGCGACGGTCGCCCGCAAGGGTCATAAGGTTGGATTTTTTGCCGGCTGCCTGGTCAATTTCTTCCGCCCCGACTTGGGAGGAAGTCTGCTCGATGTTTTAGAACGCGAAGGGGTCGAAGTCAATACGTTTCCGGATGAAGCCTGCTGCGGCATCCCCGCCCTTACCAGCGGCGATGAAAGCGACGCCCGGAAGATGGCGGCTGTGAATGTGGAAATGTTGTCGCAACAGACCCTAGATCAACTGATCTTCCTATGTCCTACGTGCGCCAGCACGGCAAAGCGGGAATGGCCGCGTCTGTTGTCACAAGACTCTAGATTGGCGCAAGCAGCGAACACACTGGCTGCGAAGGTAATGGACATCAGTGAATACCTGGTTAAGGTTGTTAAGATATCGCCTCCGCAAGGCAAAGTGAATTGCAAGGTGACCTACCATGATCCCTGCCATCTTGTGCGCGATTTGAAAATCAAAGATGAGCCGCGCCAGCTTATCAATTCGATTCCGGGTATAGAGATGGTGGAAATGAAGGAGCCGGATAGTTGTTGCGGCTTCGGCGGCAGTTTCAGCCTCTTTTACTATGACCTGTCTCGCAAGATCAATGATGACAAGGTTAAGCAGATCATGGAAACCGGCGCCGATTATGTGGTGACCGGTTGCCCGGGTTGCATGGTCCATCTCGCGGACGGGATTTCGCATGAAAATGGCCGGCAAAAGCCAATGCATGTAATCGAACTGTTGGCTAAAGCTTACAACCAGGATGGAGGCGAAAATCAATGAGCCGCCGCTTAGAGCAAATCGCAAGCTGTCGCGACGCACTACTGAAAGATTATCCTGACATGGCCTCCCGCGCTACGGCGATTCGGGAAAGCGCGGTGGCAAACCTGCCTGCGCTGGCGGAGAAGGCCAAGCAGAGCTTAACCGGCAAGAAATGCATCGTCTACCAGGCCAAAGACAAGGCGGAAGCAGCGACCATTCTTCGCAGTATCTTGCAGAACCAAGAGCAGGTCGTGAGGACCTACAGCAAGACGCTGCGGGAAATTGGCTTTGATGAGTTGATGTCCGCTCAAGGGACAGTGGTTAATCTGTCGAGGATAGAAGAGATTGTGTGGGCCGGCCAAGGCTCTCCGTTTCTCGGGCACCCGCGTCTTCCGCAGTGGGATTTGTCTCCTCAGGAAATCGAAGCGGCACTGCGAAAATTTGTCTCTTTTCAAGGCGAGGTTTCTCCGAAGCGCCTGAAGGAAACCGTCTATCGCCGGATCAAAGAGGATATTCTGCGCTGTGGATACGGCATAACCAGCGCCGACAGTGTGGTTGCGGAAAACGGTGTATTAGTGCTGCCTGAGGATGAGGGCGATGGCCGCGCGGTGAGCAACTTGCCCTACCATCACGTGGCGGTGGCCGGCCTGGACAAGCTTACGTGGCTGGCCGAGGACGCGGTCACACTGGCCCAGACGACGGCGGTTTATGGAATGGGGCGCAATACACCAAACTATTGTTCTTTAATTGCCGGCCCCAGCCGCACCGCCGATATCGAGTTCAGGATGGCTTACGGAATGCACGGCCCGAAAGAAGTGCATGTCATCCTGTTGGATAACGGGCGATCGGCTTTGCGCGACCAGGGGCTGGGAGGTCTGCTGAAATGCATCGACTGCGGCTCATGTTACGGCGAATGCGCGGCACTGGCGGCGAAGTGTAAGTGGTCCGAAGTGGTGCTCACACCGAAAGGAATGGCTTTGGGTTTGGTACAAGGCCGATTGGCCCCACTCAGTTCCGCCTTGGCCATGTCTGATTTTGTTTGCCCGGTCGGACTGGATGCCAAAGGCGTGGTCGATATGTTAACGCAAGTCAAATGCTAGACCAGATTCGCGGAAGGTGCGCCCCGCAAAGGAGCCGGGCGTACGGGGTCCCCGGCAAACGCTTGGCGTTTGCTGGGGTGACATCCAAGCGGCGGTGATACTCAAGGGATATACCCACTGATAAATTGCTCTAGACCAGAGAGGCCTTATGGAAAATCAAGTATTGATAGAAGGCGTCGCCAAGGGGAAGCCGGACGGCACGGATACGAGGCCTACTAAATTCAGGTGGAATCTGGCATTCCTCATGTTCTTTCTCTCCTTCATGGTTTACATGGATAGAGTGAATCTATCGGTCGCGACCCCCGCGATTATGAAGGAATTTCACTTTACCAAGATGCACATGGGTTATGTGCAAACCGCTTTTTTCCTTGGCTACGCTCTCATGCAGGTTCCTGGAGGAATATTTACGGAACTGTTTGGACACCGCAAGGTTGTGCCGGCAGCCGTCACGCTTTGGTCGGCCTTCACGGTGCTGACCGCATATTGCAGCAATTTCGTGTGGTTTGTTATCGTGCGATTCTTGTTTGGCGTGGGCGAAGGCCCGATTTATCCGGCCTTTAATAATTTTGCCGTGCAATGGTTTAACCGGAGCGAACGCGCCAAAGCCAACGCGTTTCTCCTCGGCGGAACGTTTTTTGGTCCGGTGGTTGGACCGGCGGCTACCGTATCGATCATGCTCGCCTTTGGCTGGCGGTCGGTATTCGTTGTTTTTGGCCTGGTGGGAATTGTTGCGGCCATGTCCTGGTACTGGTTCGCCAGCGATTCGCCGCGCACCAGCAGCCGCATCAACGCCGCGGAATTGAAACATATTCAGGGACCGGAACGGGTCGATGACAAGAAGGAAGTTGCCCCATGGAGCAGTTTTATAGGATCGACGCAATTCTGGGCAATTGCCATCCAGTATTTCATCGCCGACTACATCATGTATGTGTTCCTTGCCTGGCTGCCTCTGTACCTGATGGAGGTCAATCACTTTTCGCTACAGAAAATGGGCTTTGCCGCAGCCCTGCCGTGGCTGGCGATATGCACCATGGTGTTTGTGACCGGCTTTATCAGCGACAGGCTGGTTGCCAGAGGCGTCTCAAAGTATAAGGCGCGGACATATTTTGGAATCCTTGGGCTGGTGCTTTGTTGCGGGGCGCTCTATCTGGCGGCGGTGGCGAAAAACCCGGCTTGGAACGTGTTGTGGATGACCGTATCGCTTGGGTCGTTAGGATTCACCTTCAACGCTTCTTGGACCTCCTGTAATGACCTCGGCGGTAAGTTCTCTGCCTCGGTCTCCGGCTGGATGAACCTGTGGGGCAACGCCGGCGGAATATTGGCGCCCACGTTGACTGCCTGGCTGGCCACGCAATATGGCTGGAAGGCGGCCATCATGGTTACTGCCGCCAGCGCATTGATCGGGGTGGTGGCATGGTTTGCCGTTAAGCCGGACGTGCCTTTGCGGTTGCGGCGTCCCGCGGACAGTGTAGGTGTTTAATATCCGGTGATCAGCAATGCCGGACAACAAGTGGTCAGGTAAGGGCACGGCCGCAGCCGTGCCCTTGCTTCGATCAGAGCATTACCAGAGATACTGTATCCTTCGCCACGGGTGTCATCGTGAGGAGGTTCGCCGCTTTTGCGAACCGACGTGACGATCTATGCATTTCACCGACGCCACCGTAAAAATGCAAATACCTGGACCCTCACGTCGCGTCCTAACGGACGCTCTTCAGGATGACACACTGGAATGATTGTTCTTGGGGATACACCAGCCCTAACACCGCTTTAGTTCGGCTTCCGAGGAATCGCACTCAGTTTCTTGCCTTCGACGTCAATTGCCACGAACTCTTGATCACATTGGACAAGCAGCCGGTTTTCGTCGATCCAGCCGTATCCGTCGGCTTTGAGACATTGAAAACGTGGTTTCTGATCGATCCAAAGCACACGGGTTAAGCTGCCGCATCTGTCGGGTATTTGCAGATAGGCGAGATGCGATGCAGCGGGAGATCGCGATGGCCGCTGAAACTCGGTAATGCAGGCGCCTTCGGGAGATACCGTGCTCTCAGTGCCTGAACGGATGTCGCATTCAATGATTTGACTGTGATCGTTGCCAATCTGAGTGCATGTTGCAAGGCTTCCATTTGCCGCCAGCGTGCAACTGGAAGCCGAGGCACATCTTGGGGGCAGCGCGTCGAAACCATGTGCCGGCAACTTCAGCAACCCGAGTACGTCGCCATAAGCGCCGACGCTGGCGATGAACAAGCGATCGCTCGCCACGATATCAAAGACGCGGGTGCTCTCCGGCACTGGCTGTTTCCATGCGCGCCGGCTGCGAAGGGTGTAGAGGAAGAACCCATAATCCGCTTTGCGGGGAAGCAGCTCTGTGCGCTTGCAGTCCGGACACTCATCCTTGCCGGGAGCGATTGAATACATCAGTTGCTTGGAATCGGGGGTGAAGCCGACGACAAATACCTTCACCGGCAAATACCGTCCGGCCGAATCCTTTCCTGCCGTTGTTAGCTGGATCGCTTCACCCGTCCCCGTGGGGCGCAACCACGCATTATGGTCTTTTATGTAGGCAATCCAATGCTGATCAGGCGAGATTCTGGGCTCGGTAGAGCCGAAGCGCAGATCGAATTCAACTGGACCGAGTTGCAATACTCGCGTCAGGGTGTTATCGCGAGAGACGCGGAGTACGTCTGCGCCCACGGCGACGAAACGATCCTGGGCAAAGGCCGCCGAGACGAACAGCAACGTAATTCTCAGATAGCGTCGCCACATGCTCAGCAGTGTACCCGAACCGAGGCGAAAGACGAATGTGGCATAGCTCGGCCACGGCGTAGCTCGCTGCGGGCGGGATGGGGGCCCCAGGTTCCGCGCCGCCAAGCACTCCTTTGAGATATGCCGCGCAATCTGGTCAGGCCGTGCCATTTGTAGCAAATGGCTTATTCGGCTGTTCGACGCTAACCTAAGGTCGCCGTCAGCCTAACCTCTCCGGGCCATGGGAAAACCGCAACCCCCGCTGTGGTACGAAAGTTCACACATTAGGTATTAGCTTTCCAATAAATGCCCGGGGTTCGGGCTTAGGTGAACTTTGATATTCATTAATTGCACTGCGTTCAATTTATTGTTCACCTGCCAGCGCCCGTAATCCAGAGATACTCCTGCCTTTACGTGATTTCCGTCTCACTGGAATTCTGTCGAGCAGCACAGGTCGGAGTGGCAGCCAACCTGCCTCCCTGCAATGCGGGATAGTCGGTTCACGGAGGGCCAGATTGCGCTTGACACGGCTTTTTGCTCTGTTTGTTTTGGTGGTGCTGTTAACCATAATCGTACCCAACTCTGCCAGCGCGCAGGCCAGTTGTACGCCGACCAGCACGACCGCAGTCACCGTCTGCACGCCGACGCCGAATGCCACGGTCGCCTCGCCAATGACCGTGACCGCATCGACCAACTCCTCGCCAGCGGTCCAGTACATGCAGGTGTACGTCGATAATCAACTGCAGTACACGACCTACACCACGAGCCTGTCAGCAAGCATCCCCATGACCGTCGGCAAGCACGACCTCGTTGTACAGGCCTACAACGGCACGTTCATGAAAACGCCGCTGTCCGTCACGATCATCGCGCCGCCTCCTCCGCCCTCGGGCACGCCGGCCAGTTGTACGCCGACCAGCACGACCGCGGTGACCGTCTGCACCCCAACGCCGAATGCCACGGTGGCCTCGCCAATGACCGTGACCGCATCGACCAACTCCTCGCCTGCGGTACAGTACATGCAGATCTACGTCGACAATCAACTGCAGTACACGACCCACACCACGAGCCTGTCGGCAAGCATCCCCATGACTGCGGGCAAGCACAACCTCGTTGTACAGGCCTACAACGGCGGGTTCATGAAAACGCCGCTGTACGTCACGATCACAGCAGCACCGCCCACGCCGTCGATCTCGATCTCGCCGAGCTCGACCACGCTGGCGTTGTCAGGTACGTGGCAGTTCACTGCTTCGGTTACGGACGAGCCCAGTACGGCAGTTTCCTGGACGGTGGATAGTGTGGCGGGGGGCGATGCTACGACGGGAATCATTACCGTGAATGGCCTGTATACGGCGCCTGGCACGCCCGGGACGCACACGGTGACGGCAACGTCGAACTCTGACGCCTCGTTGACCGCCAGCGCAACTGTAACGGTGGCGAATAACCCTCCATCGTCGGGCGTTTACACCTACAAGTACGATAACGGGCGGACGGGCCTGAACTCGAATGAGAGCAAGCTGACGGTTGCGGCGGTCACCAACGGAGCTAACTTCGGCAAGCTCGGCACCTGGACCGTGGACGGCAGCGTTTATACGCAGCCGTTGTACGTGCCCGGCGTTTCCCTCACCAGTGGCACCTATAACGTGCTGTACGTGGGCACCGAGAACGACAGCATCTATGCGCTCAACGCCGATGTGCCGGGAAGCGTGCTCTGGAAGCGCAGTTTCCTGACTGCGACGGCTACCATCGGCCATGGCTATACCGGCGGACGCACCTCGATCGGCAGCAATGTCGGCATCACCGGCACGCCGGTCATCGATCCCGCCACCAACTGGATGTACGTGGTCGTACGCACCACCGAGGGCGGCAACCAGGTGCAGCGGCTGCATGCCATCGACATCACGACGGGGGCTGACGTGCTGACGGCCGCGGCGATCAACCCCGTGGTCAGCGGAACCGGACTCGGCAATGACGGCGCCGGCCATGTCCCCTTCCTGCCGCTGACCCAGAACCAGCGTCCGGCGCTGCTGCTGACGAACGGCATCGTCTTCGTGACCTTCGCCTCGTTCAGCGATTACGATCCGTATCACGGCTGGGTGATCGCCTTCAATGCCGCTTCGCTGGACTTCATCGACGCCTATAACGCGACCCCGAACGGCGGTGGCGGCGGCTCCTGGATGGCGGGCGCCGGGCCGGCAGGGGACAGCGATGGCAACGTTTATTTTGCCACCGGCAACGGCCGCCCGGACGCGACCGCGCTCTTCGATCCGCCGAACGATCTGCCCAACAGCTTCCTGAAGTTGAAGGTGATTGGCGGCAAGCTGACCCTGGTGGATTATTTCTCGCCTTACAACGCCAAGTGCTTGAGCGCGGACGACCTGGATTTGGGCTCATCCGGCCCGACGCTGATTCCGGATCAGTTTGCCGGACACAGCATCATTGCGCTCGGCAGCAAGGAAGGACGCGCCTACCTGCTCGATCAAAACGATCTGGGCAAGTTCCACGCGGGCAGTGACAGCCAGATTCTCAGCTCGGTGCTGTTTAATCCGGCGGCTTGCGGACAGGCGGCGTTCAACGCCAATGCCCCGCTGCGCGTCTACGGTTCGCCCGCCTACTGGAACGGCAACATCTACTTTGGCTCGGCGTTCGGGCCACTGCGGCAGTACAACATCAGCAACGGAACCCTGGTGAAAACGGCACTGTCGGCGCATCTCTACCCGGGCAACGGACAAACCGGACGCGGTCCGCTGACCATCGTCTCGGCCAACGGCACTGCCAACGCCATTGTCTGGACGGCGGAGAACGATCTCACCGGCAAAGGCTGGCTGCGCGCCTTCGACGCCACCAACGTCGCCAATCAACTCTATTTCACCAACTTTGGCGCGGGCGGCAATTTCATCATCCCGATGGTCATCAACGGAAATCTCTACGTCACCGGCCAAGCCACCGTCTACAAGTACGGACTGCTCCACTAGAGCGGTTCCACAGTCGATATACCTAACCGCCGGGCTTCTTTGAAGGGGCGCGGCTTCATAGGCTGCTGAAGAACTCGTAGCAGTGTCATCCTGAGGTCGCGCTGATTTTGCGCGACCGAAGGATCTGCTTGATTCTCAGCACGCGCAAACAGCAGATTCTTCGCTCCCCCACCCCAGCAACGGCAAAAGCGGCCGTTACCGGGGACCCCGGCTACGCTCAGGATGACACCTCGGAAAGCAGCTTTTCAGGAACCTCTTCAGCCGGAGTCCCCGGCACGCGCCGCGGTTGCGCGTGTTGAGGCAGATAGGCTGCCGATAGCGGTCCCCTGCCAGTTTTCATATTAGAATGTAAATTTGACGGAGAACGCGGGAAACAAACACGATGACGACCCATCCCCTTCAAATTGCGCGGCTGACCAAATCCATCGAACTTTCCGATCAAACCAAGCACCTCGAATTCGAGATCCCCGAAGTGGAGAGCTTTGACTTCAAGTCAGGACAGTTCGTCTCCATACGGGAACAGCGAGCCGATGGCAAGTGGATCACCCGGGCGTACTCGGTGGCTTCCGCGCCGCGGCGCAACTGCTTCGATGTTTGCCTTAACCGGGTCGAGAGCGGATTCATGTCGAACTACCTTTGCGACATCGCGGTGGGCACGGAGGTTCACTTCCACGGACCGCACGGGTTATTCATGCTGCGTGAACACCGTCAGGATGCTTTGTTTATTTCCACCGGAACCGGTGTGGCGCCGTTCCGCGCCATGGCGCAATGGCTCTTCGCCGACCCGGCTCGCAACGCCGGGCATTGCTTCTGGATGGTCTATGGAACGCGTTATCCCAAGGACATCTACTACCGCGAGGAGTTCGAGCGGTTGGCTGCCGAGCACCCCAATTTTCATTACGTGGTGACTTTGAGCCGCGCCCAGGAAGAGTGGAAAGGATACCGCGGCTATGTGCAGGAACGCGTTCGCGAAATCGTGGGCAAGCGCACCGACATGCAAGCCTATATCTGCGGACTGAATGACATGGTCTCCGCCACGCGCGACCTGCTGCAAAACGAAATCGGCTGGGACCGCAAACAGATCTTCTACGAGCGCTACGACTGATGTAAGCGCGGACCAGAGCAGCTCCACAGAAGATATACCACGACAGATCAGACTGTCATGGCGAGCGAAGTCGAGCCACCTTTTGTTCTTGCTGCCGAAAACAAAGGGTGGCTCCACTCCGCTTCGCTGCGGTCGCCATGACATTTTCTGAAGAATTCTTGGATACACCTGCAAGGGAATTGCTCTACAGAGTTGCGCTCCGATTCAGATTCAAGCCTAGATCATCGGGATCTTCACCCCGGCGCGGCGCGCGTAATCACGTGCCTCATCGTATCCGGCATCGACTTGGCGGGCAATGCCGAGGCCGGCATCGTTCGTCAGCACGCGCTCGATGCGGCGGGCCATCTGATCCGTACCGTCGGCAACCGTAACCTGTCCCGCGTGCGTGGAATATCCGATGCCCGTTCCGCCCCCGTTGTGAATCGAAACCCACGATGCGCCTGAGGCGGTGTTGAGCAGGGCGTTCAGCATCGGCCAGTCGGCGATGGCGTCGCTGCCGTCTTTCATGCCTTCGGTCTCGCCGAAAG
>JBEKBO010000031.1:0-38367 GCA_050015355.1 Candidatus Korobacteraceae bacterium
CAATCTTCACCCCGGACAAGTGCTGGTAATCAAGTGACCCCGGTCTGAAATGCCGTTTTCGCGACCGGTTTTCGGCGCCGTTTCCAAACTGGATACACAAAAACGCACGAATCTCTCTCTTGTATTTGCATCCCATCGCCAGCAAGTGTATTTTGTTCCGCAGGCTGTATCGCGCGTCTGGCGGCGAACCACTGTCGGCGCGTGCGGCATATGAGACTTCATGCAGTCGTGATGTATCCGTTGTTCTGGCGCTCCGCATCGCGGAGGTCGGCAGATAACCAGGAGGACACATGGCGTTAATCGACGAGACTCTTCACGGCCGTAACGACGAGATGGACGATTACGGCGAAGGCAATGCTTACGACGAAACTCCAGAGGAAGAAGAAGACTACGACGAGGAAGAGGAAGAGGAGGAAGAAGCAGGCGCAATAGAAAAAGAGCCTCGCGAGTCTGTCGAGCCGGTCGTGCCAGTCGGCGGCATGAATGAAATAGTGGTCGAGGCAATTGTCGTGGAAAAACCCGCGCGCAAACCACCGGCCAAGAAGGCAGCCGCGAAGAAGGCCGTCAAGAAAGCGGCTCCAAAGAAGGCGGCCAAAAAGGCAGCGCCCAAAAAGGCTGCCAAAAAGGTAGCGCCAAAGAAAGCGGCCAAGAAGGCAGCGCCAAAGAAAGCCGCGAAAAAAGCCGCGAAGAAGGCTCCGGCAAAGAAAGCCGCGAAAAAAGCGGCGAAAAAGACGGCGAAAAAGGCTGCGAAAAAAGGTGGCCGCCGCCGCTAATTACAATGTTGTGCGGCCGCAGCCGGCCCCGGGAAGCCGCCTCTGACGCAGGCTGTTTGCTTGCGTGCGGCGGTGAACCGGGCGGGCTGAGCAACGCCAACGCCCGTATTGCGGGTTCTTAGCGTTGACGAGAGCTGCTCAAACCGGGCAGCTGCAATGGTGTTTGCTCCGAAGGCCGCGGATAACCTCCGCGGCTTAACTTTTGGGGCGGGATTCATCGCAGTTTCGATCCCGCCGCGATTGGTTCATCTCTTCAGCAAATCCACGGGCTGCCGCACATCGTGCACACGGAAGTAGCGGGCGAGGGAGGGATGCTGTTTGGCAACCGCTTCATACATCTGCCAGGCGACATTACGGTACGACCAGTGACCGGCGGGCGAAGTGCGCAATTCCGCGATGTAGACAACCTCCGCCAAATCCATCTTGAATAGCGCGCGCTTGCGGAAGGCCAGCGGGATAAGGTACTGCGCCTCGGGAGCGAGTTCTCCTTCGCGGCGGGCTCTCGGCTGCTCGGTGGATTCGCTCTGCCTGCTCAATGCGGTGTGCAGTGTATAGGCGGCCGATTCAGCGCGGTCCATGGCAGCCGTGTAGCGCCCCGCGAGATCGGCAGCGCTGATTTCCCCGGGCATTTCAAAACCGTGAGCGGTGGTAAACTCCTGCGCGATCTGCGTGCAGCGGCGGTGCCGATGCAGGTCGCGGTAGGCGCCAATATCCATGAGAATGTCGAAGCGGAAGCTCTGGCCGGCGCAGAATGCCCGCAGAAGTTCATCGTGCTGGCCACGGTGGCGCGCCCCGAGCGAGATAATTTCGTCGCGCTCGGCGGAGCTGAGTGAGTCCACGCGTTCGCGAATTTGGGTGTAGGGATAGTGGCAGTATTGGTAGAGCAGCGTGCAGGCCAATTCGGTTTCAATCGATTCCGGCTCCAGCAGCGTCACCGCCTCGGCACGCAGAATCTCGGCGCCACGCATCAGCTCGCTGGCGGCCTGCCGCAGTTCGTGCCGCGTTTCCATTTCGTATTTGCTCGCCTCGGCATATTTCACCAGCGTGGGCGCAACGGCAACTTCACGAAGCAACTGCTTCGCCGCCAGCGCACCCAGAACTTCATCTTTGGCGCCGACGGCCTCGGCCAGTTCACGCCATGCTTTGTGCTTCACGTTGTAGGCGCCGCGCCGTGCCGCCGCCTTCAGTTGCGCGCCGAGGCTGCGCACCTCGGCATGGGTGTGCGCCAGCAGCCGCGCAATCTGCGTTTCCAGCGTGCGGGCATTGACGATCTGTCCCAGGGAGGTGTTGGTCGCCAGCGGCAGCAGGTAGCGGGCCAGGTCAAAGGCTCGTGCCTGCAAGGTGCGCTTGTAGACTTCCGGCTTCATCTCGGCGGGCCGCGGAGTGCCCGCGGCGAGGTATCTGAACATGTCTTTGGAGATCTGCTCGTACTCGGAAAACAGGAAGGCCGCGGTTTCGCGATATGACTTGGCATTGCGAGCGTCGGCGCTGGCTTCCGCATCGGCATTCCCGGAGACGGACAGCGATTCGCCTGCCAGGGTGAAATCGGGCATGAAGTAGCTGCTCTTCTTAAAGTCCTGATAGCGGGTTGAGCGCTCCTGTCCGTCCCAGCGCTGCTCGTCGACAACGGCGATTGCGGCCAGCAGCGACAGCCGCTCGATTGCTGTCGTGATGTGCGCCAAATCCGCGATCGAGCGATGGCCGTACTGGAAGTAGAAGGTGTTGAGAAAGTGCTCGGCCTTCTGCTCGTCGAGCTCCGCCAGCGATTCCTTCATCGAGAGCGCCGAGCGCGAGTACTTGGCCATGGCGTAGGCCTGCACCTCCGGATCGGCGCCCTGCACGCAAAAAACAACAGTTCCGGCGGGTTCGGCTGGGATTTCAGGGTTTTGAGCGGCGGTCGAATCGCGTTCGGATCGGGAGCGGGCCATGCCGGAAGTGTAAGGTCAGCCGAAACAGAGCGCAACTTTACTTCTTACGTGCGAGTCAAGTCCGCTCTCAATTGCCATTGCCGGTTGAACTGCTTAACACTATGGGATGCGCGGGGCCAGGAGTGGGGTGGAGAGTCCCTTGCAAGATGCCGATGGACCTTTTGTGCGGGTTTCATGCCCGTTCGGAATCAAGTACACTAGTTATTCGACCACTATGAGCTGTCGCCTTAAGAGCATTTTGATCCTAGCCCTGGTGCTGGTCGGGGCAACGTTTGCCGGCGCCCAGCAACGGGCGAATCTGCCTTGCGAGGCTTGCCTGGCTCTAGCGCCGCCGCTTCCGGAAGGGCACGTCGCTCTGCCGCAAGTCGCTCCCACCCTCGCGCTGCAACTTTTTCTCGGCCAGAGGCAGAGTACGAACAGCGTGGACTACAGCAGCCGGACCGTGGTGCATGCGGAGTTGCTCGATCTGGAGCAAAAGGGCGACTACGAGTTGGTAAGGACCTATAGCGCCGAGCCCCGCTCCTTGACGTTTGTTCCGGTTCGTTTCGTCGGCGATGGCTTTGTCAAAAGCAATGTGATCCTGCGCGTTTTGCAATCGGAGGTCGATCGGATCGAGAAAGACGACCCCGCGGACCTGGCGATTTCGGAGCGCAATTACAAGTTCTCGTACAAAGGCGTACAAACCTTGAACGGCAGCCCGGTGCACGTTTTTCAAGTCAAACCCCGTCACCAGCGGCAGGGATTGTTCAAGGGCCGAATTTATCTGGACGCCGCCTCCGGCCATCTCCGCCGCGCCGAGGGCACGCCCGTCAAGTCGCCCTCATTATTCATCAAGCATGCGGAGTTCGTGCAGGATTTCGACGACATCGGGCAGTACACGCTGCCCACGCGCCTGCATTCCACGGCCAAGACGAGACTGATCGGGCGAGCCCTGCTGGACATCGTTCATTCCTCCTATCAGTTTTCGTCCGCCAGGGCGCGGAGCGAACCGGTTGCGAGCCAGAGCTTCTGATATCCGCCGCGCCGCAAAACCGCATGCTGTAGACTGAAAGTGTTGTTCCATTCACAGCGGCTACCGTTCTTGTGATTGAATCCGAAGGAAAATTTCGTTTTGAACACCGATATTCGTAATATCGCCATCATCGCCCACGTCGACCACGGAAAAACCACGCTGGTAGATGCCATGCTGAAGCAGAGCGGCACCTTCCGCGCCAACGAACAGGTAGCCGAACGCGTCATGGATTCCAATGCGCTCGAGCGCGAGCGCGGCATCACCATCCTGGCGAAGAACACGGCGGTTTACTACCACGGGATCAAGATCAACATCGTCGACACTCCGGGCCACAGCGACTTCGGTGGAGAAGTCGAGCGCGCGTTGAAAATGGTGGACGGGGTCATGCTGCTGGTGGACGCCAGCGAAGGACCGCTGCCGCAGACGCGCTACGTTTTAAGCAAGGCCCTTGAGGCAGGACTGCCGCCGGTGCTGGTGATCAACAAAATAGATCGCGCCGACGCCCGCGTGCAGGAGGTAGTGAACGAGGTCTACGACCTGTTTATCGATCTCGATGCCAACGAGCAACAACTCGAATTTCCGATCCTCTACACGAACGCCAAGCTGGGCACGGCAACAACTTTGCCGGAGGGCACGGGAGAAGATCTTCGGCCGTTGTTTGATGCCATTCTCTCCACCGTGCCGCCGCCGCAGGGTTCGCCGGAGGCCGCGCTGCAGATCCTGGTGGCGAATCTCGATTACAGCGACTATCTCGGCCGCCTGGCGATCGCGCGCGTCTTCAACGGCACGTTGCGAAACGGGGATGAAGCCGGCATCTCCAAACCGGACGGCTCGCTGGACAAGGTGAAGATCACCAAACTTTTTTCGTTCAGCGGACTAAAGCGAATCGAGATCGATGCCACCACCCTGGGCGATATCGTTGCCGTCGCCGGCGTCGAGGGTATCAACATTGGAGACACGATTACTTCAATCGAGACGCCTGCTCCGTTACCGCGGGTCGCTATTGACGAGCCCACGATCGCCATGCAGTTCACGGTCAATACGTCGCCTTTGTGCGGGCGCGAGGGACAGTACGTCACATCGCGCCATCTGCGCGACCGGTTGCAAAAGGAATTGCTGACGAACGTGTCGCTGCGGGTCGAGGAAACCGACAGTCCAGACACGTTCAACGTGCTGGGCCGCGGAGAGTTGCAGTTGGCAATTCTGATCGAGATGATGCGCCGCGAAGGCTATGAAATGATGGTCGGCAAGCCCGAGATTGTGACCCGCACGATGGACGGCAAGCTGATGGAGCCGGTGGAGCGCCTTACCGTCGATGTTCCGGAACAGTTTGTCGGCGTGGTAATGGAAAAGCTTGGCGGACGCAAGGGCCAGATTCTGAAGATGAGCAACCAGGGCACTTCGCGCGAGGCCGGCGGTCCAAAGCACGGCCGCGTGCGCATCGATTTCCGGGTACCTAGCCGCGGCTTGATCGGATTGCGCAGCGAACTGCTGACGGATACGCGCGGGACGATTGTGATGAACTCACTGTTCGACGGCCATACCGAGTGGCTCGGGGAGATTCCTCACCGGCCCACCGGCGCGCTTGTGGCCGATCGTCCGGGAGCCACTACGGCGTACGCCCTCTTTGGACTGCAGGAACGCGGCGAATTGTTCGCCGGGCCGGGCGTCGAAGTCTACGAGGGCATGGTCATCGGGGAAAACTCGCGCGATAACGATCTCGATGTAAATTGCGTGCGCGAAAAGAAAATGACCAACATGCGTGCTTCGACCGCCGACGAAGCCGTTCGCCTGGTTCCACACCGCCATCTGAATCTGGAGCAAGCCATTGAGTTTATTGCCGAGGATGAATTCGTCGAGGTGACGCCTAAGTCTCTACGATTGAGGAAGAAGATATTGCAGGCCAATCGGCGCCCCAGGAAGCATGTACTAGTAGAAAAGACTTAGAAAATCGTGCAGTTACTGGGTAGGTACGTTAGTACCTTGCTGACATCCACGGTTCCAGCTATATTGAGCTACGAATTTCGTATCAGTCGGGGTCAAGCTCCACAGTGAACGATTACACGGGCGATGGCCCACGGCAAGCCGATCATCGGCGCGGTCGGAGGCGGCTGTGAAAGAGACGTTGCTCAAGAATCTCGCGGACGTGAATCGAGAGCTTTGGCTCTTGTTGTCATTGTTCGGAATCGCGGCGCTGACCAACTTTCTGGTTTCCTCGCACAGTGTGATGCTGAACTTCTACGTGCTGCCCACTATCTTTTCAGCCTATTTCTATGGGCGGCGGCATGCGGTCTCGACCGCGCTGGCCAGCATCCTCCTCATCGTGCTGCTCGCGTATTTCAACTCCAGTCTTTTCTCGGCCGCCGCTTTCGCGGTGGAAGGAGAGCGCTGGTTTTCGGTGATCGCCTGGGGCGGTTCGCTGGTGCTTACGGCGGTGGCGATGGGCACCCTGTATGAGAAAGATAAAGTCAAGTTGCGCGAGTTGCGACAGACCTATCACGGGGTGCTGATGATCCTCAGGCAGTTCACCGCCAAGGATCAATACACGCAGAACCATTCCTACAGGGTTGCCATATTCGCCACGCGGATCGCCGGCGAAATGGGGTTCAGCGAGGAGCGCATTGAAGATGTGCGCGCGGCCGCGCTGCTGCACGACATCGGCAAACTGGACATCAGCCGCGAAATCCTCTACAAAGCAGCCCGCTTGACCGAAGAGGAATACACCGAGATGCGTCAGCACGTGAGCAAAGGGGTCGGTTTTCTGGAACCCGTCGGCGGTTCGCTGCGCCGTGTGCTGCCCATCATCCTTTTCCACCACGAGCACTACGACGGCTCGGGCTACCAGGAAAAATCCGGAGAAGATATTCCTCTGGAAGCACGCATCCTCGCCGTGGCCGATGCCTATGATGCGATCGTGAGCGACCGCCCTTACCGCAAGGGAAGTGCGCCTTTTGAAGCGAAAGAGATCATCGAGAAACGCTCGGGAATCGATTTCGACCCGCAGGTCGTGAAGGCATTTCTGGCCGCGTTCCGCAAGCGCAACCTGGAGGTTCCGGAGCTGGTGGTTTAAACCAATTCGCGCGCTCCCTCGTCGTAGAGACACAGGCTGGAATAGTCGTGCTGGATAAGTCGCCCCAGCGCATCGGAGATCGCACGGAAGAGTTCATGCAGGTCCAGGTGCGAGACCAGAGCGTTGTTGACCTGCAAGAGCAAGCGCAGATGCTCGCGGTCGCGCATCAACTGCTGCGCGTCGCTTGCCTGCGGCGCATTCTTAACGACGGAACTCATCTCGCCCCCGATGCGCAACCGGCTTCATGGAGAAGGCGGACCATGTTTTTAGCATAGGAGCGGAGGGAACTGCGGGCAGTGAGCTTCGTCACCACCTTATGCATCAAAGCGCGGCGCCGCGTGGCGGGGACATCCCATGGCCGGCGGCAAGGGCCTGTCCGGGTTTGGGAAAGGATGTTGGCTAGCGCACAGATTTTTCAAGGTCACATACCCACGGATGTGCTATCCTCTGTGCCATAAAACCCATTGGAATTGCGCCGAGGAGGGCCCATGCTTCGTAAAGCTCTTCTGGTAGTGCTGCTTGTCTGCTACTCGCCATCCGTGTGGTCGCGGGGCGGGCCGCCACAATTGTTGAAGGCCTACGAAGCCGATCTCACCTGTGAGTATGTCACGGGAAAGGACGTATTTGGGCGTGTCATCCGCACGAAATCCCATTGCAGAGAATTTGAAAAATCGACGGGATTCCCCAAGGGCCGGGACGGTTATATCGTGATTTACAAGAAAGCGCTGGAGTGCGGCGGAGAAAACGCTTCCACGAATATGCAGTGGGTGCCCGTCCAGACGGCAAAAGCGCTGGTTCAGGCCATGCACAAGTGCAACGGCACCACCCCGTCCAACTGATCCCATACGCAGTAGAATGTGACTGTGTCGAGCGGCAAAACTGTCATCATCATCCCACCCCCGTCTCGGCCTAAATAGCATCACCCAGAAGGAGCTTGGAATGAAGCTGCTGCGCTATGGCCAGCCCGGCCACGAACGACCGGGCTTGCTTGACCCACAAGGAAAAATTCGCGACCTGTCGATCCTGTTCGCTGAGCTGACAGCCGACCGGCTATCACCGGAAAGCCTGAAAGTCCTGGACCGGATAGAGGTTCAGGCGCTGCCGATCATGGAAGGGACGCCAAGGCTTGGGATTCCCTATGTCGGAACCGGCAAGTTTATCGCGATCGGCCTGAACTACAGCGATCATGCGAAAGAGACGAACCAGGCGCTTCCGAAGGAGCCGATGGTCTTCCTGAAAGCTACCAGTTGCCTGAACGGGCCATACGACGACATTGTCCTTCCCAAGGATTCGACGAAGGCCGACTGGGAGGTCGAGCTCGGAGTAGTCATCGGCACAAAGGCGCAGTATGTGTCTGAGGCGGATGCGCTCAAGCATGTCGCAGGCTACTGCCTGGTGAACGACGTGTCGGAGCGGGGATTCCAGATGGAGCGCGGCGGCACTGTGGATAAAGGCAAAGGATGCGACACGTTCGGCCCGGTTGGACCCTACCTGGTTACCGCCGATGAGGTCGGCGACCCCCAGGCACTCGACATGTGGCTGGAATTGAATGGCACGCGCATGCAGACGGGAAGCACACGGACCATGATTTTCGGGGTGGCAAAGCTGATCAGCTATCTCAGCCTTTTCATGAGCCTTCATCCGGGCGACCTGATTACGACCGGCACCCCGCCGGGCGTGGGCTTCGCCAGGAAGCCGCCGATTCATCTGAAGGCGGGAGACGCCATCCGCGCTGGGATCACGAAACTCGGCGAGCAGCGGCAGCGGGTCGTCAGTTGGCCGGGGTAATGAATCTGAAAGCTGCGTGGTGACCAATGGTGCATCGCGCAGCTTTCCACCCCAACACGCGCAACTACGGCGCATGTTGGGGACCCCGGTTGCGATTTGTAACAGCGCTATTGGACTAGGCCTATTCCCCAACATATCAGACTGTCATGGCGAGCGAAGTCGAGCCACCTTTTGTTTCTGCTGCCGAAAAACAAAGGGTGGCTCCGCTTCGCGCCCGAATAGCATTTTGCTTCTCAAATGTAATGTCGGGTACGCAGCTTGGCTGCTCCGGCCACAGGCGCTCGGCGCTCCGGTCGCCATGACATTCCTTTGGGAATTTTTGGCTGCACCAATCCGGGAACTGCTCTAGCCTATTCCGCCAATTCCAATTCAATTCTCTTGGCAGCCGCATCCAGTTGCGCAATCCGAAAGCTGCGAACCTGCCCGGCGCGGGCAGCCTCGCGCTTGGACCCGCCGCTACTGGCTCCGCCCTTCCATCGCGCCTGTAGCATGGAACTCAATGACGACACGTCCGCCTTCGATTCGGCTGGCGCCGCCTTCACCGCACCCTCGGCGGCCATTCGGCATGTGCCCTGGACGCCTTCGGCCAGCTCCACGCGCGCCTCTCCGTCTGAAACTTCCACCAGGCGGCCCGTGACCACATCGCCTTTCTGGTGTTCGGCAATGTATTCTTCCAGGCTGGTCGGAACCAGTTGCTTCATGCCCAGCCGCAAGCGTCGCCTTTCGGTATCGATTTCAAGCACCTGGGCCTTCACCGCTTGCCCAACCTTCAGCATGTCCTGCGGGTGATTGATGCGCTTCTCGGCGCTCATGTCGCTGATGTGAATCATGCCCTCGACGCCCTCGGAAAGCTGCACGAAGGCGCCGAACTTGGTGATGCTGGTAACTGGGCCTTCGATCACCGAGCCTATCGCAAACCTCCGCGCCACCTCGGCCCACGGATCGCCGAGCATTTGCTTGAGACCCAGGGAGATGCGGCGCTCGCCCGCGTTCACCGCCAGAATCACTGCATCCACGCTCTCGCCCGGTGTCACGATGGTGCTGGCCTTCTTCAGCTTCTTGGACCACGACATCTCCGAAACGTGGATCAACCCTTCAATTCCCGGCTCCAGTTCGACGAATGCGCCGAACTCGGCCACGCGTGTTACCGCACCGCGCACGCGCTCACCAACCTTGTACTTTTCTGCCACCGAATCCCATGGATACGGCTGAAGCTGCTTCATGCCTAGCGAGATGCGCCGCTTGTCCGCATCGACCTTCAGTACCTTGGCTTCGATCTGCTGCCCCAGCGAGAGCACGTCCGCCGGCTTGTTGACGCGGGCCCAGGAGATTTCAGCGACATGCAGCAGCGCGTCCACCCCGCCAATATCGACGAAAGCGCCATAGTCGGTGAGGCTGCGGACGACGCCGCTCACCGTCTCACCCTCGGTGATTTCCGAGTAGCGGCGCTGCTTCACCGCGCGCTCTTCCTCTTCGCCAACGATGCGGCGGTCGACCACCACGTCTTCCTCCGTCACGTCGAGTTTGATGATGCGGCAGCGGATCTCCTGCCCCACCAGCTTCTCCATCTCGGCGGCATCACGCGCTCCGCTGCGCGAGCCTGGCATGAACGCCCGCACGCCCACGTCCACGCTCAGTCCGCCTTTGACCGCGCCCGTTACCGTGCCCGCAATCGTCGTCTTCTCGGCAAAGGCCTTTTCCAGCGACGACCAGTCTTTGGGCCGCTCGACCTTACCGCGGGCAAGTTCGTAGTAACCTTCCGGATCGCGGCCCTTGACCGTAACCAGCAGCTTGTCGCCGGGTTTCACGGTTTCCGCGGCGCCCGCAAACGCCGTCAGCGGCAGAATGCCTTCGGTCTTGAAGCCGATGTCGAGGAAAACCGACTCGCCAGAGACGGCAATCACCGTACCCTCGCGGCCTTTACCCTCTTCGGCCTGGTGTGAGTGACTTTGCTCGTACTGCGAAAGAAGATCGTCGAATGACTCGTTGGAATCGCTGGGCTGGTCTGGAATGTTTGGGTTAGACATTGGAGGTTTCAATATTGTGGCATACCCCGGCTGCCTGCGCAAAATGCGCGCCGAAGCTTGACTGCTTCGGACAGTGAAGAACACCAGCGGAGCCAGCGATCAGGATTTCGGATTCCACCTATTTCAATGGACCCATGAACATTGTGTTATACGGAACCCCGATAACCAACAGCAGGGCCAAAAAGATGACGCCGAAGACCAAGCCCAGAACCCAGAAATCTTTGCGTGAAATATAGCCGCAGCCGAAGTAGACGGGGCTCGGGCCTGTGGCATACGGCGTAAGGATGCCCATGAGTCCAAGGGAAAGGCACAAGAGCAGGGCAAAAGTGGTAATGGGCAAGCCCGGAATCGCCGCCCCCGCCAGCAGGATGACCGGCACAATCGCAGCCACGTGCGCCGTAACGCTGGCAAAAAGATAATGAACTCCAAAGAAGATGACCACCAAGGCGATCATAGCTGGAATGGGCGAGAGTCCGCTCAGATGTGAGGCCGCATACTTTGCAAACCAAGTTGCAAACCCCACTTTACTCAGCCCTTCCGCCAGGGTCACCAGGGTGGCGAACCAGACGAGAACGTTCCAGGCCGATTTGTTGCTCAGGACATCATCCCAATGGATGATGCCGGAAATCACCATCAGGCAGACCAGAACGACGGCGACCATCGCCGGGTCAATCAGATTCTTGCCGAAGATCCACAGCACCAGCGCCACCACTACGATGCCGGCCATGCCAATCTCTTTACCGCCTACCTTCCCCAGTTTTGCCAATTCCCGCGCAGCCCAGGGCGGAACCTCCGTACTGTTTTTGATCTCCGGCGGGTAGATCTTGTAGGCGAGAAGCGGCATGCAAATCAGCAGAACGATACCAACCGGCAAAAATCCGAAAAACCACTGCGTCCACGTGATCTCCACGTTTACCGTCTTCTTGATGAGGTCCAGCGCCAGCAGGTTTGAAGACATGGCCGTGCTGAACATCGAACTGGTCACGCACGCGGAGGCCAAAGCCGTCCACATAAGATAGGCGCCGATTCTGCGGGCCGTTGGCCCCGGTTGAGAGCCATACAGACCGGGGATGTTACGGATGATCGGATAGATGGTCCCCGCGCTGCGAGAGGTGTTGGAGGGGGTAAAGGGCGCGATGATCAGGTCGGAGAGAAGGATGGCATATCCCAGGCCGAGAGTCTTTCCGCCGAGAAATTTGACAAGGGTCAGGGCCACCCTTCGGCCCAAGCCCGTCTTTTCGTAGCCTAGCGAGAACATGAAAGCGGCAAAGATCAGCCAAACCGAAGAATTGGAGAAACCGCCGAGCGCCCAACGGATCGCATCCGGCGGTCTGCGCTCGATTAATCCGAGCACTCCAGCCGCGGCAACCCCGATCAAGCCAATGGCTGCCGCCGGGAGCGGCTCCAGCATGAGAGCGACGATGACACCGATGAACAGCGCGAAATAGTACCAGGCATTCGCTTTCAAACCGGCTGGAACAGGAAGCAGGGCGATCGTCGCGGCCACGATAATGGGCACGAGAGCTTTGGTTACGGTCATTCCTGTGGTCGACTTCTCGATGGTCGGGCCGTCAATTTTGACTGGAGATACCGCGGTGTCCATATTGTTCCTCAGCGTGCCATTCCCGCAGCGTTGATTGTCTGCGCGGCGCCGTCTTGATGCCTGCATAGATCTTCCAGCCGTTCAAGATTCTCCGGCCCAAACTTGAGCAATCCCTTTTCAATTTCCGCCACGATACGAGTGATCTCCTGGTTGAGAGGAGTCGGCACCCCGGCGTGGCGGCCCTTCTCGACGACCAACCCGTTCATGTGATGGACCTCCGTCGGCCGTCCTTTGATCAGATCCTGAAGGAATGAGTTGATCGACGTCTTGCCGATGTGGGAGAAGAGCGTCAAAAGAGTGCGCTTGAGCATCTCGTCTGTCGCCCCCAGAATTTCCTCGGCGGTCATGCCAAAAATGGGCTCGATGCGGTAGCCCAGGACCATGCCGACCTGCAGGCACTCCCTGCCCAGCATGATGCAGAGATCCAGAAGCTTCGGATTCCGCGAGATTTCCCAATCGCTGATGCGCAGAATGCCGGAAACCGCCTGGGACATGCAGTTGACCGTCAGCTTGGACCATTTCGCCCCCCAAATGTTGGCGTTGATCTCGGTTTTGCCGGCGGCGCTAAGGATTTTGGCAATCTGCTGAACGCGTGGCGTCACCCTGCCATGCAGTTCGCCCAGGGCGAACCATGTTCTGGATGGGCTGGTGTGGCGCTTCACAATCCCCGGGTCCCAAAGCTCCGCCGCCAGCTCGACAACGCTGGCCACGTCCCGCTCGTGGCCGATAACGGGTGCCACCCACTCGTCGTTGAGGCTGTTCTGCAAAGACACCAGAACTCCATTCGGGGCTAAATGGGGCTTGATGAAGTGCGCCAGCCAATGGCTGTCAATGGATTTGGAAACGAGGAAAACAATGTCAAATTGCCGCTTGAGTGAACACACTTCGCACAGGTGCATTGCCCGCACCTGGACGTGCAAATCCCCTTCCGCCATATTCACGCGCAGCCCTTTGGACTTCATCGCCTCAACGTGCGCGGGCCACTGGTCGATAAGCCACACATCTTCACCGACTTGTGTCAAGCTGCCTGCCACGCTGCTGCCGACTGCTCCCGTGCCTAAAATCGCAATCCTGTACCCCATAAGAACCTTTCCCGGCAAACCTCTGGTGAGCGTGTGCGTTTCGGTATCGCCTAAAGTGCTCTCCATGTCAATACAAATCTTGGCAGAGCCTTAAGCCCTTAGTCCTCGCATGAGGTTGAGAAGAACGGCCACTGAGTTCGACGGCCCGTCGACGTGAGAGAAGATGAAACAACGTCGGGATACCAGGTTGCCGAACCGCTGAATTGCATGCTAAAGCCCAGAATGGAACGGCGTCGGCAGATTTTCGTCGGCAAGTTCGGCTTTGGCATTTGTAAATTTGTACCCACCACCAGTACGATAGGAGCCACTAGGAGCGCAAGGGAAACGTTCTGGCTGATCAGGCAGGCTGTTCAGCGTAAGCAGGCCCGCATCTGAGGATCACAGAAAAGGTTCTTCGATTCGGAGAGTAAACAAACAGCCCAACCCCACCACGGCAACCGGATCATATCCGGCCGTGATCTCATTCAATTCTGGAGTAAAAACCGGTTTCTTCGAGGAGCTTAACGTATGCGCGCATTCAAGGTAGCAGGAATGATGATGCTGGCAGCCCTTCTGATAGGCTCTGTAGGATGTCAGGGCGGCGGAGGCGACATCAAGGTTGCCGTGCTGGCCCCACTCTCTGGCCCCGCTCCCACCTTCGGAATCTCGACACGTGATGGCGCCCTGATGGCCATCTCGGAATGGAATGCCAAGGGCGGCGTCCTCGGCAAGAAGATCGTGCCGATCGTAGAAGATAGCCAGTGCACGCCGGACCCGGCCGTCAATGCGGCTAATAAAGTCATCGACCAGGACAAGGTTCACTACATTATTGGCGAGTACTGCCCAAGGCATCCATTCCGATATCCGAGGTTGCCAACGCCAAGAAGGTCATCCAGATTACCGGTGGTTCCACCAATCCTGCCGTAACCGTAGGCAAGGATGGCAAGGTAAAGGACTATGTTTTCCGGGCATGCTTCATCGACCCGTTCCAGGGTACAGTGGCTGCCAAGTTTGTTCTTGATACCCTGAAGCTCAAGACTGCCTTTGTCATGTTTGATCAGGCGAACGACTATGCCAAGGGCTTGGCCGAGTATTTCGAGAAGGCGTTCACGGCGCGCGGTGGCAAGATCGTCGGCAAGGAAACCTACACCGCCAAGGACACCGACTTTTCGGCGATTCTAGCCAAAATAAGTGCAGCCAAGCCGGATATGGTGTATCTCCCCGACTACTACAATGTGGTCAATTTGGCCGTCAAGCAGGCGAAGGAGAAGGGCATCAAGGTTCCCTTCATGGGCGGCGATGGCTGGGACTCCTCCGACCTGGATCTCAAGGCAGCGGATGGCGGATATTTCACCAATCACTACTCTGCCGAGGATACGCGGCCTGAGGTTCAGAACTTTGTGAAGGCCTACGGCGCCAAGTACAAGGATGACAAGGGTCAGCCCAAGATTCCGGACAACCCGGGCCTTCTGGCGTACGACGCCACCAATCTCCTGCTGCAGGGGATCAAAGAGGCTGGCGAAGACGATACGGCAAAGGTGAAAGATGCCTTGACCAAGATTTCCTTCAAGGGGGTCTCCGGCCAGATTACCTTTGACGAGAACCATAACCCGAAAAAGTCGGCCACTATTCTGGCCATCAAGAACGGGAAGGTAGTGTTCGACTCGGTCGTGAATCCGTAAATCTGCGTTCCTTCAGGCATCCGAGGCGAGACGGCCGGCGCCGCACCGCCTCGGAGAGCCGTTCCATCTTCGCCGCCGTATCGGATGGATTGAAATTGCCGGAAGCAATTACGCGAGCGGGAGTCTCGCCGTCCTCTAGTAGGCTGCTGAAAAACTGTTCTCCGAGGTGTCATCCTGAGCGCAGCGAAGGATCTGCTGTTTGCGCGTGCTGAAAATAAAGCAGATCCTTCGATCGCGCAAAACCGGCGCGACCTCAGGATGACAACTGCTATGAGTTTTCAGCAGCCTCCTAGTAATCTCGCCCTCCTCTAGTAATATTGTTTCCGGTGCGACCATGGCAACCGTTGAATCCAAGGCTGGTATTCCTCTACGCCCGAACTGGGCTGAAGTTTCTCTCCGTACTCTCCGCAACAATTTCAAAGCGATTGTTCAACAGGTTGCGCCTGCGATGGTTTGCGCCGTGATCAAGTGCAACGCCTATGGCCACGGCGTGGTGGAATGCGGACGGGCGCTCGAAGCTGATGGCGCAAAGTGGTTTGGCGTAACTGCCGCGGAAGAGGGCGCATGTATCCGTGAGGCTGGCATCAACGGACGCATACTGCTCATGACCGGCTTCTGGCGCGGCGAAGAAGATGCCATCATCGACAACCGCCTGACGCCGGCCGTCTGGACCCTGGATCACATAGAGCGCCTTGAGCGTGCGCTGCAGGCGCGGCGCGCCAAGGGGAAACTCCCCGTCCACCTCAAGATTGATACCGGCATGGGCCGGGTGGGAGTTCCTGCCGCCGAAGTCGAGCCGCTTGCACGCCGCATAGCAGCTTCGGAATACGTTGAGTTGGAAGGCGTATGCAGCCACCTTGCTTCCTCCGAAGCGCTGGACGCGGATGACGCTGCCGCGCAGATCGATTGTTTCAAACAGGTGCTGGCCACTTTGCGGGCCGCCGGATTGGAGCCGCCTTTGCGGCACCTCTCCAACAGCGCCGCCATCGGCGGGCGTCCTGACACTTGGAACACAATGGTGCGTCCTGGGCTCGCGCTTTACGGCTATCTGCCGCCGTTCAACGTTCATGCCGGGGTGAAGCTTCCCGCACCGCTGCCCGTTGAACCGGTGCTTACCTGGAAGACTCGAATCGTTTCTCAGCGCGACATGCCGGCCGGACAAGCCATCGGTTACAACGGAACGTATGTGACGAAAGCGCCTTCACGCATCGCCGTGATCGCGGCTGGATATGGCGACGGCTTCAACCGTGCAATGTCGAATAAGGGACGAGTCATCGTCCGCGATCACTACGCTCCGGTTGTCGGCAGGATCTCCATGGATATGACGACGATCGATGTCACGGGAGTTCCTGGAGCGGAGATCGGAGACGAGGCGCTGTTGATCGGGAAGTCCGAACACTGCTCCGTCACTGCCGCGGATCATGCGAACTGGGTCGGCACGATTCCCTATGAGATTACGTGCGGAATCAACTGGCGCGTACCGCGCGTTTACCTCGATTAACCGGCTCAGGAAAAGGAAAAGAGAAAAGAGGGCGCTCCAACTCCCTTTTCGACTACCTGTCAAAAATTCGCCGGCGTACAGGCTGAAAACACCTCGGCTTCGGCCTTGCCGACATTCCGAAAGCGATGGGGTTGCCGGCTATTGAAGTAATAGGCATCGCCGGGTCCAAGCATTTGCCTCTCGCCACCCACGGTCACCTCCAATTGGCCCCGCAGCACAATGCCTCCCTCCTCGGCTTCATGGCGAAGCAGGTTCTCTCCTGTATCCGCACCGGGCGCATAGCGTTCATGGAGAATTTGCAGACTGTGGTTGGCGAGGTTATAGCCGACCTGGCGGTAGCTGATTTTGCCGCCCCCTATCTCCACCAGTTCAGCGGCCGTAAAGAAGCATTGCTCGTGCGGGTCATGATGATTCGAAAAAAAATCGGCAAGCGAAACGAGGATTCCATCCAGGATCTTTTTCAGCAACCCGATCGAAGGGTTGGTCTTGTTCTGCTCGATCAAGGAAATCACTGCATTCGACACTCCGGCGCGCGCCGCCAAGGCGCGTTGCGATAACCCGCGTGAGTTTCTCAGCGTCCGCAGACGGTTGCCGACATCGAATCCTGAGTCCTTCTTGTTGGACGCCCTCGAGTTAGGCATATCGAAATTCACTCCTCTCTCGCTCCGGTTAACATGTTAAATATATTAGTACACATTAACAAAGCTTAGGCCAAAAAGGCATTAAATCAGAATATTAAAGATCGGCATTGTTAATTATTGTTATAGATGATAAAAAGGAGCGATCCTGAGGTTGGGATGAATCGCCGTTTCCAATCGGCGCAATGTGGTGCGCCCGGCGCGCTTCACCGTATGCCGGAACCGGCGTTCCCGCCAGCCCGGGAAGAATTCGCGATTACAGCTTGGCAGAGAGACTACTCTCGGATTGCGAGGACTTATGAACGATACGATGCGGAAGTACAGGGACTACGTGATGACCGGGTTCGTGAAGCAGGTCGTGCCCGTGGTCGTTGAGAAAGCCAGTGGCGCGGTGGTCACTGACATCGACGGACGTGAATACCTGGATTGCTTTGCCGGAATTTCGGTCGTGAATGCCGGCCACTGCAATCCGGAGGTTATTGCCGCTGCCAAGGCGCAGATGGACAAGCTGGTGCATTGCTCTTCGTACAGCTACTATGTCCAGCCGGTTGCTGACCTGGCGGAAAAGCTGGCAAGCCTCACGCCGGGACGATTGCAGAAAACCTTCTTCGGTAACGGTGGCGCTGAAGCGATTGAAGGCGCATTAAAACTTGCGCGCCTCTACACCGGCAAATCGGAGTTCATCGCGCTTCAAGGCAGCTTCCACGGCCGCAGCATGGGAGCACTGAGCGTTACCGGCAACCAGGGACGCAAGAAGCGAGGCGGTCCCTATCTGTCCGGCATCGCTTTCGCGCCGGCGCCCTATGTCTATCGCTCGATGTGGCCCAACGATCCGGAAAGATGCGCGACCGAATGCGCGAAGGCCCTGGAAGAGGCCATTCTCTATGCGACTTCGGGAGATGTTGCGGCTTTTATCGCCGAGCCGGTTATGGGTGAGGGCGGAATTATCGTTCCGCCGGCAAACTATTTTAAGGAAGTGAAGAAAGTCCTCGATAAATACGGCATCCTCTTCATCGCTGATGAGGTTCAGTCCGGGTTTGGGCGCACCGGAAAACTATTCGCTATCGAGCATTACGGTGTCGAACCAGACATTCTCGTCAGCGCCAAGGGGATTGCAGATGGATTCCCGCTCAGCATGTTCACTACCCGTCCGGAAATCGCGGACGCCTACAAGCCTGGCGATCACCTCTCCACGTTTGGCGGCAATCCAGTCTCATGCGCGGCATCTCTTGCCAACATCAAATTCATGGAGAGGGTGAATCTCTGGGGCCATGCCGCCGAAATTGGCGAGTATGCGATGCGGAAGTTCCGTGAGATTCAGAAGACCAATCCGATTATCGGCGATGTTCGCGGCAAGGGACTGATGATCGGTATCGAACTGGTAAAGGATGAAAAGCTGACGCCGGCCGCCGCTGAAGCCGATGCGTTGAAGGACGCCTTGTTACGTAATGGCGTCTTGATAGGCTTGGGCGGAACCTTTGGCAATGTCTTGCGCTTCCAACCGCCGCTCGTCATAACTAAGCAGCAGGTTGACTATGCTGTCGAAGCATTTGCTGCTGCACTGCAGACGGTGGTTCAGCCGGCCACGGTTTAGACCGGATACGCGGAAGGTACACCCCGCGAAGGAGCCGGGCTTCCAGGCCCGGCGGTGCTAGTACTGGGTACATCAACCTTGGAACTGCTCTAATAGCGAGTTGCTTTGAGCGGATAGCAGCTGGGCCGGGTCAGCCGGTCCAGCTACCACCGGAACAAGGAACGCCGCAACGAAGTCATTTCTGACGCGAGTTCAGCTCTTCGAGCTTGCGCTTCAACTCTTCAAGCTTTTGCCCAGCCTCGCCGAGTTTGCCCGCCGCCGTCAGGCGTTGGTATTCGGCGAAGTCTTTGGAGGCTTCGGCGATGAGCGCCTTGAGATCCATCGCAGGTTGAGGCGTGCCGGCAGACACCGGTTTATGTGGCGCCGGTTCGGCGGGGGCAGCCGCGGCGCTCGTTGACGAAATCCCTCCGCCGAAAAGTCCCGTCATTGCCGACTCGAACGTCGGTCCATAGGCGAGTCGATCCTGCAGGGCGAGTACGACGAGACGCAGCTCCGGCATCGGGCTCCGCTCCGCCTGCAGGTAGATCGGCTCCGCATACAACAATCCCCGCCCGATCGGAATTACAAGCAGGCTGCCGCGCCGCACGTGCGAGCCCTGCTGATTCCACAGCGTCAACTGTCCCGAGAGCTGCGCGTTCTGATCGATCCGGGCCTCGACCTGCAAGGGGCCGTCGATAAGCCGCGTTTTCGGAAAGTTGTAGACCATTGCCGTGCCGTAGTTCGCGCCATCGCTGCGCCCGGCAATCCAGCCAATCAGATTATTCCGGTTCGCCGGCGTGAACGGCAGAATGTCCACGAACTCCACCCCGGCTTCGCCCGGCAGTTTCATCAGCACGAAATTCGGCTCCATCGGTTGCGTCGTCTGCTGGCCACGCTGGTCTGTACTCGCTTCGGTGGCGAGCGTCCACAGATCCTCGCGGTTGTAGAACACCTCGGGGTCAGTCATGTGATAGAGGCTGTACACGGATGCCTGCAGCTTGAGTAATAACTCCGGGTAGCGCACGTGCTTACGCATCGCCGGCGGCATCGCCGAGGCATCTTTGAAGAGGCTCGGAAAAATGCCGCGATACGCCGCGACAATCGGGTCCTCCGGGTCAAACACGTAGAACGTCGTCGTCCCGTCATAGGCGTCAATGACTACTTTCACGCTGTTCCGCACGTAGTTATTGAGGGTGCCGCCGAGACGGTAATGGCGCGAGTACGGATAGCTGTCCGAGGTCGTGAACGCGTCCATGATCCACGACAGCCGGCCATCGTCGCCGACCACGATGTACGGGTCCGAATCGTAGGTGAGGAAAGGCGCCAGTGCTTGCACGCGAGCACGCACGCTGCGCCGCATCAGCAGCCGGCTATCCTTGTTCACATCATCGCTGAAAGGCAGTTTCGCGATGTCGCCGCGGTCGAGCGCGATGATGAGACGGCGCAGGAATCCCCCAAGGACGATACCGCCTTTGCCCTCGTAGGACGTGAGGCTATTGGTCTGGCCTTGCGGGTAGTTGAATTCCTTCTGCCTCGTCTTCACGTATACGTCGGTGTTAGTCAGCTCGCCGAAATAGACCTCTGGACGCGTCACGCTGAGGCCGCGCACCGTGCTCTGGACGGGCATATTGCTCAGGATCAGCCTTGGCAAACCTTCCGGCGTGAATCCGTTTACAGGGTTCATCGTGATGCCGTAGCCGTGGGTGTAGATAAGCTTCTCATTGATCCAGTTGCGGCTGCTCTCCGGGAGCTTGTCGACGCTTAGCTCGCGCGTGGCGAGCATCACCTGGCGGATCGTGCCGTCGATTTCATAGCGATCAATGTCGATGTCTGGAAAGTCGTAGTAGGTACGGATTTCCTGAATCTGACGTAGCGTGTCCTGCAGTGCATGCCAGTCCCACAGCCGGATGTTCTGAAGCGTCGGCTGATTATTCACCGCGTCGGTCGCCTCGACGGTCGTTTCAGCGGGGAACTCCCGCTGCACGATCCGGTTCAATCCATAGGCCTGCCGCGTCAGTTCGATGTTATGGGCAATAAAGGGTTGCTCACGGACCAGTTCGTTCGGTTTGACGATAAAGCTGCTGACGTACCAGCCCAATGCCTGAAGGGCGAGGTAACATACCGCAGCCGGAACGACCGCTATGACAAACCAGCGTATGCGCGGCACCGACACGGCGTTGAAGGCGACGATCAGGGCGCCGATAACGAGCGCCACGCAGACCACGAGCAGGCCGGGGAGCGTGACGTGCGCGTCAGTATAGGTCGCACCGGAGAAGATTGTGTGATCGGCAAACAATTGCTCGAAGCGATCGATATAGACGCGCATCGCGAGGATCAGCAGCAAAAACGAGAACGCGATGGAGACCCCGCGCAAGGACAATGGGATGCCGCGCTCTCCGGCAAGCGCACGCGCGCCGCCGGTGATGAAGATAAAGAAAACGGCGAGCACGCAGATCATCACCGCCAGCATCATCAGCCAGCCGGCGATGAGCTGCCACGCGGGAAGCGTGAACAGAAAGAAGTTCAGCGGCCTGCCGAAAATCGGGTCCACAACGCCACCCAAAGTATGCGGTGCGTTCCAATAGAGCGCGAGCGTCGGCCACTCCGCCATCATGCCGGCGCCAGTCATGGCGGCGATGACCAGCGAAAGGCCGAGCGCGACGGGGTGCAGAATGGACTCGATCGGCACCCTCACCGGCTGCCCGCCGATGAAAATCGTGTGACCGCTCGGCAAGTCGTTGAGGTGCGCCCGCTTCAGAGCCAGGAACGATCCGTACAGAATGAGAAATGTGATCGCTGCAAAGGCCGTGAAGACCCCGGACTGCAAGCTCAGTGTTTTCCAAAACACGTCTCCGTAGCCCAGCGACCCGAACCAGAGTGCATCGACGTAATACGACGACGCGATGCGGCCGCCGAAGACAACGGCAAGAACGGCGAAAAGAAGAATGAGAATGAGGCGGGCGCGGCGGCGTGGCGAAAGCGGCGAACGCGGCGTACGCGGAGGAGGCCAGTCGATAGACACGGGCATTACTCTACCTCGGTTTTCTCCAGCATTTCCGTTGGACTACTGGCGATCTCTTCATATTGCCTGGGAGACGCGTTGTGGCCGATGCAAACCTAGCCCACGATGTGAACGAGACGAAAAGAATGCAACCGCACGCTTACAATACTACTCCTTGGAACGGCCGCTGAAGATTTACCTGTAGCCCCGCCCGGGCCAAGTCCATGGAATGGCGCTTGCGTGCGCATCACTTTCGAGACGGAGAATCCTCCGGGTTCCACCCGGGTCGCGATGCCGGCAACTCTACGGCAGCCCCTCGGAGCAGGGAAGAGGCCGATGTATCGAGTGCCTCAGCAACGGCCGGCCACACTCAGTTTTCAGCTTCCTGAGCGGCCGTGGCCAATACCAATTGCTGCTTTAACGGATACCGAATCATAACCGCGTGGTCTTGGGATCGAAAGAATGTAATAGGGAGCACACTATACAGCACTCGCCCGGCTTCGCTCATGTCGCGAGCGATCACCTCGCGTTCAAGGTACTGCCAAGTGCCGCGAAATCTCCACCGGGCTTGTGCAACATATGTGTTTTGCATGTCTGTGACCACAGATTCTTTGATAACGAGAGTAGCATTATTTTCGCTAATTTTCATGGCGTTTCCGATCAGTGACAGCCATTTATCTCTCGTGAGGAACGATCATCTCTCAGTTGCACATATTGTGAGTCAATGCAACTGCTACTCATTAGTTCTACGCGGATGATGCGGTGGAACACCGCGTTTCTCCTGTTCGAAGGATGGACTCCATCGTGCGGGGCGGAAACAACAAGTCCTGTCGAGGCAGATAGGGCCGGTAGCTCTTCGCCATGTTTGAGAAGTCGCACACTCGCGCTACTCGACAAGCTGGAATACAGACTGTATGTGTCCATTGATAGGTATCCATTGGAATTACTATCCACGCGCACTTGCCTCCTGTTATTCTTAATTGTTAGTTAATTTGAGGAGAACATTTGAGTGGATACTAAGAAGATTCTTTCCGACCTCCGCGCCGAACTCGCCGGCATCAATCAAGCTATCGCCGCGCTTGAGGCGTTAAGCAACACGGGCGTTCAACAGGCCGCACCCGAACCGGCGCCGAAGCCGCGCCGTCGTCGTATTAGTGCCGCTGGTCGCAGACGTATATCCGAGGCTGCGAAAGCAAGGTGGGCGGAGAGACGCAAGAAGACAGCTAAGTCTGCCTCCCCGAAACAATCGGGCGGTCGCCGGAAGATGAGTCCTGCTGCCCGGAAGCGCATATCCGAAATGATGAAGAAGCGGTGGGCAGAACGCAGAAAGAAAGCTGCGAAGACGGCGTAGTCCGTTTTCCCTTTTCAAGGACGGGAACCTGCAAGGCTTGCGCCTCTCGGGCGATTTCGCGCCGTACCGCGACGGTTAGCGCGAATACGCTACCGGTCCCGACATCTGGTTGAGGAGGCCGGGCTGGCCGACCGCTTGAACGTATAGGGTGTAGGTGCCTGCGCTCAAGGAGTAGCTACCAAGGTCGGCAGAATGGGTACCGGCATTCACCGTTCCCAGGGGCACCAGATTTACTCCATCGGCGGTAGCGAAGATAGCGTAGTGGTGCAATGTATTCTCTTGCCCGGAAATACTCCAGCTGAGAGTCTGCCCCGTAACGGACGCCGAGATAGTGACGCAGTTGTCGATGCCGGTTTCAATCTCGGTTCCTTCCTCGTAATCGTTCCAGGTTGGGATCTGGATGTTGTTGAGTTGGTTCCCCGAGGAGTAGTGGTTGCTGATATCGGCCAAGGTAGTCAGCCACGTCTGTCCACACTGCTGGTCGAGTAAGCGATTCGATCCCCACGGCGCGATGGAATCGTTAAAGCCCTTGTATCCCGAGCCGAAAGTCTGTTTGGCCGGCGCGGCCAAAGCCGTCTGGTAGAAGCTGTCCAGATAGGCTAGTCCAGGGTCAGCCGGATTGCTGGTGAGCCCGACCCAGCTAAAGCTGCCCGCCGACTGTGGCTCGGTGAAACCCCCGCTATTGCGCCAAATGAAAACGGGGTTGCCCTGTATGCTGGCAGCGACCTGCGTCCAGTTGATCTGAAGCGTCTCTTCGCCGAACAGAAAGATGACGGGCTGCCCGTTCTTGCGCATGTAATTGGAGGACTGCTCGAAAGTGCTGTAGATGTAGTTGACATCGGCAATGAGCTTGGCGGTAACGTCAGGCGCTCCCGTTAGCGCCCCCGCATCTTCACAAGCAGCGAATTCAAAGCCGGGATGCTGTTGGGCCTCGTTCATGATCGCGATCAGCGCATTGTTTTCATGCGTGCTCTGCGGACCATACCAGTCGAGAACAAGCCCATCGATGCCGCGGCTGATCATATCGTTGATCTGGAGCTTGACCTCGGCGGGGTCGGCTGAATCGTAGCCGATATTGATGTGTGAACTCTCTCCCCACCAGGGCACGACGTGGACGTAGATCTTGGTGCTGGCGCCGGAATAGAGCAGGTCACGGAACGAGACCTTGCTGACATTCCCCGGTTGCATGTTGCCGTTGCTGGTGCCGGCGAAGCTGTCGCTCGCGCTGGTGTTGTTCGAAGTCGCGGCCGCGAGCGTAGTGGCCGCCGTTGTGCCGGCAGGCGAGCCGGCGGCAGGCGAGGCGGCAGCAGCCTGATTGGCCGAACCGGAGCCCGACCCTGACCCGCAACCGATCGTCCCGACGAGACCAACCATCGCAAGTATGAAAGCGCCGGTTCTTGATTTCATTGATTCTCCTTTGGGAACCGGTTGTTCCGGCAAAGGAGAGGTTACGGGCTGGCGCCTTCAACTACAGTCGAGCATCTACCTGATGCTCAATCTAAGGGAACCCCTAAATTCACTAAGGTTTTTACCTAGTCCTCGGAGCACTGGTACCACCCAAGCGATACCTGCCTGGCGAAACCGGCTAGCATTGTGGTTGAACTCTGGTTTTCAACGAGTTGTAGCGGCTTGGTGCAACGGAATTCGAGTATGTTTCGAGCGAACTCTGACGCGGAAGAGCAGCGAAAACTGCGCTCAGAAGATCGAGATGAATACTAGTTGGTCGGCAAAGTTAGACATTTGTCATCAGGTGAACGATTGAGTGACACTGATTGAGTCTTATCTCCGAAATCTGGATTGCTAATGTGAGAAATTCTCCGCCATCCTCTTTAGACCGATTCGGGGTTTGTCTAAAAAAGATTTAGGTCCAGCTCAAATTGCGGTCCAGCTCAAATATGCGACGGCGGTTGCGGATTGTGTTTTGTTGTTTACCTCCGATAACGCCTTTCTTATACTTGGCGGTCTGCTGAAAAGCGTACCGAACAGCGAGCGAGGCGCCAGCCAAGGTATGGCACGGGCGCGCACCATGCGCGCTATCAGGCTCCGCCTGGCAAGGCTGTTTTTCAGCGGCTATTAACCACTTCGTAAATATGAAAGACTTCCAAGGTTATGAAAACGTAAGAAGGAGAGCAAGGCGATGAAAAGAATCTGGATCGTTTTGATGGTGATTGGCCTAGTGGCCCTTTTCGTCTCGGCGAACCTGGCGGAAGTTAAGGCTCTCTACCCGGTAACCGGGTTGGGAATGCAGGTGAGAACGGATGTGAAAGCGAAGCGAAAGTACACGATCGCCTGCATCGTAAAGAATTCGACCAACCCATACATGGTGGCGCAATTGGCGGGCGTAAGAAAAGCCGCACAAGACATGGGTTTCGAGGCAATTACCCTTGCTCCGGCCAAGCAGGACAGCATTGAAGAGCAGGTGAGAATCGTCGAAGACCTCCTGCAGAAGAAAATCGATGCCTTGATCATTCATCCAGCCGACTCGAACGGCATTGTCCCTGCCGTTGAAAAGGCTGTTGCCATGGGAGTTCCCGTTGCGACCATCGGAACTCCGGCTAATAGCAATAAAGTGCTTTTCCGCACCGGTGTCGACTATGCGGAAACCGGAGTAGTGATTACGCAATGGGTGGCGGAGAAGATGAAGGGCGAAGGCAACCTGATTATCCTGGAAGGCCCGCCGCAGGCCGACAACGCCAGGGAGCGTCTTCGCGGCATCAATGAGGTCCTGAAAAAGTATCCGAAGATCAAAGTAATTGCCTCACAGCCCGCGAACTTTCAGAGGGTTGCCGGTATGCAGGTGATGGAGAACCTGCTACAGAAGTTCACGAACGTGAAGGCGGTCATCGCCGCCAATGATGAGGAGGCCCTGGGTGCAATCATGGCCATCAAGGCCGCGGGACGACAGGGCGAAGGCATCATTGTGGCCGGGTTTGATGGAAGCGAAGATGCAAGCTGGGCCCTCAAGAGAGATCAGATGGCCGTTACCTACAATACCGATCCCTATGGAAGCGGCTACTGCGCAGCCGCCTTTATGGTGCGGTACCTCAACGAAGGCGCCAAGCCGGCAAAGGCCTTTATGCCTTTTCCCTCAGCCCAGGATAAGCCGATAATCTCCAAGGCCACCATCGACGACTATTTAAAGAATTCCGCCTGGTGGAAAAAATAGAGAATGAAGCTGCGCGAGGCTGGACCTCCTCCCGCGACAGAGGAAAACATGGTGGCTCAGGCACCGATTCTTCAGGCCCGGGGAATTTCAAAGGAGTTCCCCGGGGTTCGCGCCCTGGAGAACGTCGACTTTGACGTCTATCCCGGTGAAGTGCACACCTTGATCGGTGAAAACGGCGCCGGGAAAAGCACCTTGGGCAAGATCCTGATGGGGGCCTACACGCACGATAGCGGGGAAATCTTGTTGGCGGGAAAACCAATCAAGATTAACCGCCCCGTGGAGGCCTTGCGGCACGGTATCGGGGGAGTACATCAGGAGTTCATGTTGGTTCCATGGCTGAATGTGGCCCAGAATATTTTTCTGAACCGGGAACCGCGCCGCTGGGGCATCGTCGTTGACCACCGCCGCATGCACGAGGAGAGTCGAAGATTGCTGGACTCCCTCGATGTCCATATCGATACCAGGCAGCCATTGAAACATTTCGCCACTGCCATCCAGCAGATGGTGGAATTATGCAAGGTGATGGCGGCAAATCCCCGCATCCTGATTCTCGACGAACCCACCGCGGTTTTGACCGAACGCGAGGTCGAGTGCTTGTTCAAGCGGATCAAGGAAATGCGCGCGCAAGGCATCGCGATCATCTTCATCTCCCACCGCTTGCAGGAAATTCGGGAGATCGGCGACAGAGTAACCGTTCTGCGTGATGGAAAGAATGCCGCTTCCGGATTGATGAACGATTTCAGCAACGATGAGTTGGTTCGTATCATGGTGGGGCGGAGTATCTCGCAAATGTACCCCCGGCGGCGGCGGCCACCCGGGGAAGAGGCGCTTCGCACAAAAGGACTTTCCGTAAGAGGCGGCCCCAGGAACGTTGATCTGGTTGTGCGCAAAGGTGAGATTGTGGGGATTGCCGGGTTGGTGGGGTCGGGCCGCACGGAACTCGCCCAGGCAATTTTCGGCATCCGCCAGATCGAGCAGGGGGAGATCACCCTTTTCGGCGATAAAGTGACGCCGCGCTCACCAGCTCAGATGGTGCAAAAAGGGGTCGGATTGATTCCCGAGGACCGTAAGTTTTTCGGCCTCACCCTGAAGTTCTCCGTGGCATGGAATGTTGTGATGGCGAGTCTCAGACTTCACTTTCCACACTTCATGGTCAACTATTCCAAGGTAGCCCGCCTGGCCGAGAGATTTGTAAAGGAGCTGAGGATTGCGACCCCTTCGGTGAGCCGGCAGGTGAAATACCTGAGCGGGGGGAATCAGCAAAAGGTAGTCCTGGCAAAATGGCTGGACACGGAATCAAAGCTGTTGATCTTCGATGAACCAACGCGCGGAATTGATGTCGGGTCCAAAGTGGAAATCCATGCCTTGATGGATAACCTCGTACAGAAAGATATTGCGATTCTGATGATCTCGTCCGATTTGCCGGAGGTCCTGGGGATGAGCGACGTCGTCTATGTGATGTACCAGGGGCAGGTGAGTGGAAGGTTCAACCATGACGAGGCCACCCAAGATAAAGTAGCTTCCTTGATGCTGGGGGTAAGTGGGGCGTGATGAAGAACTATGAAGAATAAAGTTCAGCTTCGCGTCGTGAGCATCCCCCCGGTGATCTGGATTGTTCTGGCGTTGTTTGTTTTGTACAGTTTTTTTGCCCCCGGGTTTTTCTCGGCGGGCAATTTATGGAATATAGGGGTTCAGGCTGCGCCGTTGCTGGTCCTGGCGATCGGGGCCACCATAGTGATTTTGACGGAAGGCATTGACCTGTCGTGCGGCATTGTCCTCGGCTTTGCAGGAGTCGGATTTGCCTTGCTGGCGCAACGGGGCTTTCCGATCTGGCTGGCCATGTTGGGTGGCATACTGCTTGCCGGAGTCTGCGGCTTGGTCAACGGCGTGATGGTTGCCTGCCTCCATCTGCCGCCCTTCATCGCCACGTTAGGCATGGCAAGTGTTATCACCGGTGCCGGGCTGGTTTCTACCGAGGGGATGTCCATCGCGGTAAGGGATGATGTTTTAGAGTTTGTCTCAAACGGGGCGCCGCTGGGCATCAAGATGCCAATCCTGATTGCTTTGCTGATTTTTGGCGTAGTTTTGTTCCTGATGAGATTCACCGCGTTCGGCCGCAACATTTATGCTCTTGGCGGAAACTCCGAAGCGCTTCGGTTGAGCGGCGCCAACCTTACAGCGGCACAGATTGCGACCTATACGGTCGCGGGGTTGCTGGCAGGGATTGCCGGGATTCTGGTTGCTTCCCGTACTGCTTCCGGTCATATCACCGCGGGATTGGGGTGGGACTTCGATGCCATTGCCGCCACCATCATCGGCGGAACCTCATTCGAAGAAGGCAAGGGCGGCGTTGCCTATACGATTCTCGGAGTCGTGCTCATTGCCGTTCTGCGCAATGGACTGAACGTTGCAGGCGTGCCGAATATGTATCAGTTTGCCCTGATCGGGACGGTGGTGCTCGGCGCAATCATATTCGATATTTTGGTTCGGCGCCTGTCCGGGGCGGAGGAGAGCCGGTGAGTGAGGCAGCGGAAACCGCAGGCTTTCTCCACCAATGGAAAGGCGCAGGCTTTAAGCGCTTCATCGGTCCATTGCTGCGTCCGCTCGGGCTCCTCGCCCTGTGTATCGTTTTATCGTTCCTGAACGAAAACTTTTTCACCCTGAAGAACATCATCAGTGTCTTACGGCAATCGACGATCCTGGTGGTGGTGGCCGTTGGAATGACGGTCGTGATTCTTACCGCCGGGATCGATCTTTCCGTGGGAGGTGTGATGGCCTTGGTGGGCTGCCTGACCTCTCAATTGATCATCAACGGCACGCCCATTGTCCCGGCAATCGCCTGCGGCCTCGCCCTGGGCACCCTCTTTGGCTTGTTGAACGGGGTCCTGGTACGCATTTTCGGTCTTCCACCCTTTGTGGCGACCTACGGCATGATGTGGATTGCTAATGGCCTGGCCATGATCTTGATGCAGGGGAAGATCATCTTCGGGCTCCCCGATAACTTCTTGTGGCTCGGCTCGGGCTACCTGTCGATTATTCCCATTCCCGTCATCCTTGCGGCCGTGGTGGCAGTTGCTTTCCATTTCTATTTGAAAAAAACCGTCTCCGGCCAGGAAATCTATGCCTTGGGCGCCAATCGTGAGGCGGCGCGCTACTCGGGCATCAAGATAACCAAGACGCTGCTGCTGGTCTACAGCTTGAGTGGGTTTACGGCGGCCATAGCGGGAATTATTATGACGGCCAGGCTCGACGCCGCCCAGGAGGGAATGGGAGAGCCATTTATGTTGCAGGCGATTGCGGCCGCGGTAATGGGCGGAAGCTCTCTGATGGGGGGCGAAGGGGGAATCCCCGGAACGATTATCGGGGCCCTGATTCTGACCCTTGTGGTCAACGGCTTGAACCTCATGGGGGCGCCTTCGATGGTCCATCCCCTGGTCACGGGAGCCGTGATTTTGACAGCAGTCTTCTTTGACGTAGTCACGCGAAAATGGTCAGACTAGACGGATTCGCGGAAGGTATACCCCACGCAGAAGCCGGGCTTTCAAGCCCGGCGGTGATATTGAGGTGTATACCAACTGTGGAATTGCGCTAGAGGTTTCAGAGTAGATGCATCCGGAGCTTTTCGAAGAACTGTTCATGAAACCAGCTCCAGGCTACCTAAGACAGTTGTAGGAACTCATGCGTAAGTGGAGGCGTTGAACTTCAATGGCGAAATTAACCATCAGGCCAATCAATACAGGGTTTATTCCCACCTTTCCCAAGCAATACCATTACCATCATTCGACTGTTGAATACGTCAAGAATATCAGCGATCAGAAAGTTGCCCTTCCGGTATTCACTTTTCTTATCGAGGGCGGGAAAGAACTTATCCTGGTCGACACCGGCATGTCCTGGACCGAGCGAGCCGACAAATACCATCATGGCGGCTCGTACCAGCCGGAAGGAATGGCCATCCACGAGCAGTTGGCAAAGGTGGGTTACAAGTGTGAAGACATTGACAAGGTTATCTTCACCCATCTGCACTGGGACCATATTTACTACATGGAGAAATTTACCAAGGCCCGGTTTATTGCCCACCGCACGGAATATGAGTTCGCGCTGAACCCCATTCCTCTCTACTACAAGTCTTACGAACACCCTGCGCTGGGACTCCGCCGTCCTTTTGAAGGGCTGAAGATCGATGTCGTAGACGGCGAGGAAGAGATTGTCGCGGGAGTGAGGGTGTTCCCGACGCCGGGACATTCACCGGGGCACCAGTCGGTTGAGGTTGACACGAAAGACGGCAGCTACATCTGCGCCGGCGATGCGTTTTTCCTTATGGCGAACCTCAACCCTATTCCCCAAATCCACTACACGATCACGCCTCCCGCACGCTACGCCAATATCGTTGAGTGCTGGAAGAGCATCGAGCTACATAAGAAACGGGCAGCAAATCTGGGGCTGCTGCTCCCGTGCCACGAGCCCGAGTTTGTCGAGCGCTTTAAGAAAACGCCCGTGTTGGGTCTTTAGCAGACTGCGGGAAAACGCGCCGAAGCCGGTGTCCCCGGCATGCGCCGTCGCGCTAGCATGATTGCCGGCTCCGGGAAGGTGCGTCGCGCTATCACACCATGAAGAAGACGATTGCGGTCATCGCCAGCTTGGACACGAAAGGGACCGAAGTCTCTTTTGTTAAGGAGATGATTGAGCGTCTGAGTTGCCGGGCGTTGATCGTCGATGTTGGCGTTTTGGGCGCGCCGGCTTTGACCCCGGATGTGCCGCGAGAGGATGTGATAAGGGCGTGCGGTAGAGACTGGAAGAGCCTGCAAGGCAGCCAGAAGCACGAGAAGATCGCGGCTATGTCAGAGGGGGCGTCAATGCTGGCGCCCGAACTCTACAAGCGTGGGCTCTTCGACGCAATCTTGTCGATCGGGGGCGTGCAGAATACCCTGATCGGCGTGGCCGCCATGAAGGCGCTCCCCATCGGGGTTCCCAAGCTGATGGTTTCCACGGTGGCCAGCGGGCGGCGAACTTTTGAGCCGCTGGTGGGAAGCAAGGACATTCTCCTGATGCCGGCGGTGGCGGACATAGCCGGGATCAACGTGCTGACCCGCACGATTCTGGGTAATGCGGTTGCCGCCATCGTCGGGATGGCCACTCACGGAGGAAAGCCGCTATGCGCCGGGGACGAGTTGATCATCGGCATGACTCAAATGGGAGTGACCAACGGGGTCGTCCAGGCGGCCCGGCTTCTTGAAAGAGAGGGATACCAGGTGATCAGTTTCCATGCGACCGGGGCTGGCGGCCGGGCCATGGAAGAGCTGATTGCCGGCGGAACCATTAAGGCGGTGATGGATCTCACTCTCCACGAGATCGTTGCTGAAATGTTTGCCGGAGGTTTTTCAGCAGGCGCGAGCAACCGGCTGGAGGCAGCCTGCAAAGCGGGCATTCCCCAGGTGATCGCACCGGGAGGGGTCGACTTTATCGACTTTGGAATCCACGAACTGCCGGCGGATATGGACAGGCGGAAATATATCTTCCACAATGCAGACATCGCGCATATCAAGTTGCACCAAGAAGAAATCGTGCGGGCCGGATCGATCATCGTTGAACGCCTCAACAGGAACAATGGTCCAGTCACGGTCTTGATACCGCTCGGCGGCTTTCGCCAGGCCGCCTCACGGGGCGAACCCTTGTGGGATGCGGAAGTGGACAACGCCTTGATCGAGATTTTGCGCATGCGGTTAAAACCCGCAATCAAGGTCATCGAAATCGACGCGAATATTAACGACATAAAATTCAGCGAAGCGGCAGCGGGGGCCATGCATGAGTTGCTTGCAGGCAAGAAGGACCAGTAATCGCGGAATCGTGGAGAGGAGGCAATCCCTTGCTACCCTACTTTGATCTGCCTTTCGATCACCCGGAATCGTTGCATGAAGGCAGCTATGTCCTCGCCACTTACCTTGCCTTCGGCGTGACCGACCAGGATGTCTTGAAGCGGGCAGGCAACTTCGCCTCCGGCCAAACTGTGGGCACATGGCTGCCATTGCCAGGCGTTACCAGGGCAATGATTGATAGCTATCAGGCTCGGGTCGTCGGATGCTATCCCATGCCGGGAGCCGATTCCTCCACGAGCCTATTGCGCATTGCTTTTCCGCTTCATAATTTCGGAGGAAGTCTGGCGATGCTCCTGGTTGGGTTGGCCGGCAATGACGTGTCCACCGCGATCCGGATCAGGCTCATCGACCTGGAGCTTGTCGGCGAAGCAATGTTCGCTTTTCCCGGTCCGAGACAAGGTATTGCGGGCTTACGCCGCCTGACCGGTGTAATGGACCGGCCCTTCATCTTGAACATGATCAAACCATGCCTTGGCTATTCCCCGGAGGTGGGCGCCGATCTGTTTTACGAAACCGGCAGAGGCGGCGTCGACCTGATCAAGGATGACGAGGTGATGGCGAATACCAACCTTAGCGGAGTGGAAGACAGGGTCAGGGCGTACTTGCAAGCGGCGCGAAGGATAGCGGAGGAAACGGGCCGGTCGCCTGTTTACATCGTCAATATCACCGACCGGCCAGCCAGGATGCGGGAGAATGCCAGAGCGGCGCTTGCTGCCGGTGCCCAGGCGGTGATGGTTAATTTCGTCATGGCTGGACTCGACTCGTTGGCTGAATTGACCGCTGAGTTCGGGGAAAGTCTCTGTTTTCTGGGCCACTATGCTGGTGTCGGCATAATGAATGCGCCCACTCAGGGAGTCAGCAGCGCTGTCATGCTCGGACTGCTTCCGAGGATGGCGGGAGCGGACGCGGTGATGATCATGCACCCGACGGACAGGAAGGGCCCTGGCTATCTGGAGTATCTCCAGACGGTGCAGGCGCACAGGCTTCCCCTGGGTCGCATGAGGCAGGTATGCACAGCGGTCGGCGGCGGAATAACGCCTCTCAACGCGGCCGCAATCTGCCGTGATCTGGGCCCTGACACCATCCTCGGTGTCGGGGGAGCCATTCAGGGGCATCCCGATGGGGCTACCGCGGGCGCTAAAGCAATGCTGCGGGCCGTGGAAGCAGCGGTAAGCGGCGTGGCCCTGGAAGAGGCTGCAACCCAATGCCCTGAATTGCGGAAGGCGATGGAGACTTGGGGTTAGTTACGTGCGAGAAGGAGGGATTCTCATGGCCAGAAAACCGATCGTGATCGGATGCGACAATGCCGCGGTTGAATTGAAGAACGTTCTAATCGGCGTTTTAAAAGAAGAGGGACGCGCCTTTGAGTGCGTCGGGGTAGACAGCGCGGAGGATCAAACCGGATATCCGGTGATCGCTCAGCGGGTTGCCGATAAGATTATCGCGAGCAATTACGACAAGGAGGGTATTCTTGTCTGCGGCACCGGCATCGGCATGGCGATCACGGCCAACAAGTTTCCCGGTATCTATGCCGCAGTCTGCCATGACAACTACTCCGCCGAACGTGCCCGGCTCAGCAACAACAGCAACGTTTTCTGCATGGGTGCTCGTATCATTGGCCCGGAGCTGGCCAAGAAGGTCTTGCGGGAATGGTTGAGCCTCGAGTTTAAGGGTGGCCGCTCGCTTTCGAAGGTTGAAACGATTATCGCCATCGAGAAAGCGAATTACGCAAAATCATGACGGCTCGTAAACTCCATATCGGCACCAACCTGAAGATGTACAAGACCATCAAGGAGACGGTCTCCTACCTGACGGATATTGAGCGCTTGACCTGTGACCTTTTCGACGATCTCTGCCTGTTTGTCATTCCCTCCTATACAGCGCTCCCCGCGGCTTCAGCCGCAGTGGACCGCACCCGGGTCAGGCTGGGGGCGCAGAATATGCATTGGGAGGAAAGGGGCCAGTTCACCGGCGAGATTTCACCCCTCATGTTGCAGGAACTCGACCTCCAGATTGTCGAGATCGGGCATTCCGAACGGCGCCACATCTTTCGCGAGACCGATATCGAGGAGAACAAGAAGGTCATCTCCGCCATTAACCACGGCTTCATCGCTTTGCTCTGCGTGGGAGAAACCGGTGACGACAAGGAACTGGATATCGGGGATGAGCGTCTCCGGCAACAGTTGAAGATTGGGCTTCATGGATTGGGTGAAGCAGACTGCGCGAGATTATGGGTGGCCTATGAGCCTGTCTGGGCCATCGGAGTAAACGGAATACCCGCCCGATCCGATTATGCTGACGTAAAGCACCGGCTGATCCGCGAAACCTTGCTTCAGCTCTTTCCCCATGAGGGGCGCAACGTGCCGATACTCTACGGCGGAAGCGTCAATCCGGATAATGCGTGCGACCTCATCGGCCAGCCGGCCATTGACGGCCTTTTCGTGGGACGGTCCGCGTGGGATGCCTCACGCTTTAACGCGCTTATACGGCAAGTCCTACCAGTCTGGCGGCAAAAACTCGCGAAGGGCTTGCAAGGATGATGAAAAATCGAGTCGAGAGATGAGAACTCTGTGATGAACGGTTTAGGAGAAGTAGCGAAGGATTTAATCGAGGCAGCCGCGAGGGCCTACCGTCGAGGTATTCAAACGGGAAGCGGCGGGAACCTGAGCGCCCGGATTCCGGGTAAGGATTTGATGCTTGTAAAACCAAGCGGCATCTCCTTCATTGACTGCAATGAAAAAAACCTGGTCGTAACCGATTTTGACGGGAAAGTGGTTGCCGGAAGCGGCAAGCCCAGCCGCGAGGCCTTGCTGCACGGCGTCCTCTATCGCAACGTGCCGTCAATCGGAGGGGTAGTTCATAGTCACTCCCCCTGGGCAACATCATGGTCTTTCTCGAAGCAGGACCTGCCGCTGGTGACGCATCATGCGCGCATGAAATTCGGCGTTCCCATAGCCACCCTCGATATTGACGCTCCTGTAGTTCCGCTGGAGGAGATGCCGAAAATTATTAGTTTGTTTGAAAAATATCCCACCCTTCCCGCCTTTTTGTTAGTGGCTCACGGGATTGTGGCGGTCGGCAAAAACGTCTTGGATGCGGAGAATGTGGCGGAGATGGTCGAGGAGACGGCCCAAATTGCCTGGCTGCGTGAGATTGGGAAGAAAGTTTTCGCGCCCTAGCAGGCTGCTGAAAAACTCGTAACAGTGTCATCCTGAGGCCGCGCCGGTTTTGCGCGACCGAAGGATCTGCTTTAATTTCAACGCGCGCAAACAGCAGATCCTTCGCTCCTCCACCCCAGCAACGGCGAAAGCGGCCGTTGCCGGGGACCCCGGCTGCGCTCAGGATGACACCTCGCAGAACAGTTTTTCAGCAGCCTGCTAGATCTTTTCGCGAAGTCCAACGTTTCGGGCGATCATTGGGTGAAAGGATTTTAGAATGGCGGGAATCCTGATTCTTGGGGCTGGAGCGATGGGCAGCGCCTTTTGCTTTCCGGCTGCGGATGCCGGACATTCCGTGCGCTTGGTTGGGACTCACCTGGACTTGGAATGGATCTATAGCGTGCGCGAAACGGGCGTTCACCCCAAGCTCAAAATGAAGCTCCCGGAACAGGTATTACCATTTACGCACGACCAGCTTAGCGAAGCGCTTAGCCCGGCATGCGATCTGATTGTGCTCGGTGTGAGTTCAGCGGGCATCCCCTGGGCTGTAGAACAGCTTGCGCCTCTTATCGTCAACACGACGCCAATTCTCTTGCTGACCAAGGGGCTTCAGGCTCGCGATAATACTCTTCAAATCCTGCCCGATTCAGTTCGAGACGGCCTGGCCGGCCACGGAATTAAGAACGTGCCTGTCGCAGCAGTCGCCGGACCTTGTATTGCGAGTGAGCTGGCGGCGCGGCGCGATACCAGCGTGGTTGCTGGATCTTCCGAAGCCACGCTGTTGGGATCGATCGTGCCCCTCCTGGCAACGCCCTATTATCATGTTCGCCCCAGCACGGATGTCGTTGGCATTGAAGTGTGCGCTGCGCTGAAGAACTTTTATGCACTGGCCGTTGGCTATCCTGCCGGCCTTTTGGCTAGACAGGGAAAAGCCGGCAACGGAGCGCTCATGCATAACCTGGCGGCCGGATTGTTCGCACAGGCACTGATGGAGATGACCCAAGTCGTGAGCTTTCTTGGCGGGAGACAAACATCGGTGATGGGCTTGGCTGGTGTGGGTGATCTGTACGTAACTTGCCAGGCAGGGCGGAACAGCCGCATGGGCTGCCTTCTGGGGAGCGGCTTGCGTTACAGCGACGCAAAAAAGAATCATATGGCCGGCGAAACCGTGGAGGGAGCCGAATTGGCTTTCGTGATTGCCCCCACATTTGATCGCCTGTTCAGGCAAGGGCGTCTTGACCCAAAAGCGTTCCCTCTCGCAACCGCAATCATCGATGCTATCTGTCACGACCTGCCCATGGAAATTCCATGGGCAGCGTTCCATTAACGCGGTATTGCAAGGAGCGGTTATACGCAGGGCGGAGCGAGTTTTCTCCTATGGTCTCCTAGCGTTTTCTGAATGCGTCTGGTTTCAGATTGACGCTGCGGCGGGGAAGGATGGTGGGTTTGCGTGTCGTACGTTCGATGTAGTAGCCCCACCCAGCATCGCGCTCCGCCTGCGAAAGTTTGCTTCTGGAGGAATCAGCAAAACTTGAGGCCGCGCTCTCTCCCTTAATGACGCCAATGGACTCGCTCTTTCCAGTTGAGTGATTTATTTTGATGATCTCGTAAGGATAATTTTCGCCTTGCAGCATGCAGTCTCTCCTTATCAGAAAAAGCTAGCACGAAGAGAAGGCGAAAGTCCAGTATTAGGTGTGAGGAATCGCCGCCGTGGTCCGACCGTAGACTGATGTCGATTTCATTTGTCTCGCTCAGGCCCGGTGGACGGCAGCGTCAGAGTGCTGGTCACGGCAAGATCGCTGACACGTAGTTTCCCGACGGTGAGATCGCCGATCTCCAGCGAAGCGAGAGAAGACCTGCGCACAGCCAACCGGCCAACCGTGAGTCGTCCGACTGCCAGGGCGCCAATCGCCAACGCACCCGCCGCCATCGCGCCAATGGCGAACGAGCCAACCGAGATGGCGCCAAGAGCTGTAGCTGCAACTCTGATGCAAGAGATCTTTCGTTTCTTCATGAAGCACCCCTCACTAGATACTAATGCGCTGTCCCATAAGTTCGCTGTAATGTAGTGTTCTGTCCAGGTGGTCTGAGGAACGACCTTGTCCGGCAAAGACTCGAACGAAACTGCGCAAGGCTTGCGGGCGCTTCGCCTCGTCGGCTTATTGTTTATCGCTCAGATCTGCTGTTTGTCCGGCTTTGCCGCGTTCGCGTCGACCCTGGTAAAGCTGGCGAGTCTCTGGCATCTCGACTCGACGCGCGCGGGATGGATCAGCAGCGCCTACTTCCTCGGCTACACCATCGGTGTGCCGCTGCTGGTGGCGCTGACCGACCGCGTCGACCCGCGTGTGATATACCTCGCGGGCTGCGCCACCGGAGCGATTGCGGGCTCCGGACTCGCCTTGTTCGCCAACGGCTTTTGGAGCGCATTCTTGTTTCAGGCGCTAGCCGGACTGGCGGTCGGGGGCACCTACATGCCCGGCCTGCGAGTGCTGACTGGACGCCTCACGGGACGAATTCGAATCCGGGCAGTTCCTTACTACACGACAGCTTTCGCCGTAGGCATCAGCCTATCGTTTCTGATCAGCGGTTGGGTGGAGGCCCGCTACGGATGGCGAGCAACGTTTCTTGCCGGCGGTGTAGGCTCGGCATTTGGAGCAGCGCTCGTTCTGCTCGCGACCCGGGGCATAGCGGCGCAACGCGAAGTGAGCGTCGTGCCGACGCGGCACCCGCTGGATTTCCGGCCGGTGCTGCACAATCGCGACGCCATGGCTTATGTGCTCGCCTATGGCGGCCACTGCTGGGAGCTGTTTGCCTTCCGCGCCTGGCTCCCGACGTACCTGTTGTTCGCATGGCACCGCTTCAGCAGAGCCGACGCGGGGCTAGCGTTGTCGCGATGGGCGATGCTGATCGTGCTCGTCGGCGTCCCCGCGAGCATTATCGGTGCGGAGTCGGCAAACTCCGAAACCCGCAACCGCTGGATTCGACGCTTCGAGTTCGGCGCCATCGCGATCTGCGGGTTGACCGTGGTCTGCGCCAAGGTGTCCCCGATCCGTCGATAAGGCCGATGTGGAAACTCAGGGGCTGACGAACAGCCGCACCAGTTGCGGTTGAGCAGGGTAGCGAGTCAGGGGCAGGAGTGGTTTTTTCTGCACCTACGAGGTG
>JBEKBO010000032.1:0-38204 GCA_050015355.1 Candidatus Korobacteraceae bacterium
TGGCGTAGATGGGTCACAGAGAGTTCCTCCTCTGCGACACAACTTAGCGCAACTCAGCTACGGCCCGCCTCGCCGCACGCGAATGCGTCCGCCGCGCCAGCGGCTTCGTTCAAGTCGGCTTGTGGAAGATGATGTGTGGGAGCGGAGGGCGTTGCGCTTGGGGGCGCGAACCGGATGCTACAATCAAGCAGTGTCGTGCCCGCAATTTTGCGCCATATCTCAGGAATGTCACCCTGAGCGCAGCGAAGGGTCTATGTATTTTAGAAACAAATACATAGATTCTTCACTCGCTTCGCTCGTTCAGAATGACACCTCAGGAAATATGAAGCGAATTTCCGGGACAGCACACTAGGTTCGCCCGTGCGCGATTGATTGCCTCGCCCTTGTTTTAACTGGAGTTCATGGACCGTCAATTCATTCGTAATTTCGCCATCATTGCCCACATCGATCACGGCAAGACGACGCTCTCGGACCGCTTGATGGAGTTGACCGGCTCGCTCTCGGCGCGCGAGATGCTGGGGCATGACCAGTTTCTGGATGCGATGGAGTTGGAAAAGGAACGCGGCATCACCATTAAAGCTCACGCCGTGCGGATGAATTACCAGGCGAAGGACGGCAACACCTACCAGCTCAACCTGATCGACACTCCGGGGCACGTGGACTTTTCCTATGAGGTATCCCGCTCGCTGGCCTCGTGCGAAGGCACGCTGCTGGTGGTGGATGCCGCGCAGGGCGTGGAAGCGCAGACGCTGGCGAACGCCTACATCGCCATCAATCACGGGCTGGAGATCATCCCGGTCATCAACAAAATCGATTTGCCAAGTGCGGACATTGAGCGCACCAAGGAAATGATCGAGGGCGCCGTCGGCCTGGATGCCAGCCACGCTCTTCCCATCAGCGCCAAGACCGGCCAAGGCGTGCCCGAGGTGCTGGAAAGAATCGTCAGCCAGATTCCTCCTCCGAAAGGGAACATCGATGCCCCGCTGCAAGCGCTGATCTTCGATTCCTGGTTCGATTCCTACCGCGGCGTCGGTGTGCTGGCGCGCGTGATAAACGGCCGCATGAAAAAAGGGCAGCAGATCCGGTTGATGTCGAACGGCAAATCTTTCCAGGTGGAGACCATGGGCGTGCTCACGCCCAAGCCGGTCGAGATCGACGAGTTGACGGCCGGTGAGGTCGGGTTCTTCTTCGCAACCCTGAAGAACGTGCAGGACACAAAGATAGGCGATACCGTTACCGACGATGACCGCCCCGCCCTGGAAGCGCTGCCCGGCTTTGAAGAGATCAAGCCGATGGTCTTCGCCGGACTTTATACGGTGGACTCGCACGAGCACGCGTTGTTGCGCGATGCGCTCGAGAAACTCAGGCTCAACGATTCCTCGTTTTTCTTCGAGCCGGAGAGTTCCGCCGCTCTCGGCTTCGGTTTCCGCTGTGGATTCCTTGGCCTGCTGCACATGGAGATCATCCAGGAAAGGCTGGAGCGCGAGTTCAACCTCGAACTCATCGTCACTGCTCCGAGCGTCCGCTACAAAGTAACGCTTACGGACGGCCAGGTGCTTGACGTGGACAATCCCTCCAAATGGCCCGACCAGACGCTGATTGACAAGGTCGAGGAGCCGATTATCACCGCCAACATCCTCACCAACGAGGAATACGTGGGGGGGATATTTAAGCTGGTGGAAGAAAAGCGCGGCAAGCAGAAGAACTTCGAATACGTGAGTTCCAACCGCGTGTTGCTGACTTACGAGTTGCCGCTGAACGAAATTGTCCTCGACTTCTACGACCGGCTGAAGACCATATCGCGCGGTTACGCCTCGCTGGATTATCACCTTTCCGGCTGGTGGGAATCGCCCATGGTCAAGCTGGACATCCTGGTGGCGGGCGATCCCGTGGATGCGCTCTCGATCATCGTGCACAAAGACCACTCCTACGAGCGCGGCCGGGCGCTGGTCAGCAGAATGCGCAAGTTGATTCCACGGCAGATGTTTGAGGTAGCCATTCAGGCAGCCATCGGCGCCAAGGTCATCGCCCGCGAAAGCGTTGCCGCGCTCCGCAAGAACGTATTGGCCAAATGCTACGGCGGCGACATCAGCCGCAAGCGCAAGCTTCTGGAAAAACAAAAAGAGGGCAAGCGCAGGATGAAACGGGTCGGCAAGGTCGATATTCCCCAGGAAGCCTTCCTGGCGGTGCTCAAGGTGGGCGACGATAGCGATTGAAAGCCCGCTAAAATTAACCTGCGGCACTCTGCCCTATTTTGGTGCAAAGCGGCTGGTACTTCCAGTGTTGCTGCCCGACACTGTAAGGCATTGTCTCTGACGGTTTTAGCGTACCTAGCCGGGACATGGCGATCGCCCCTTAAGGTGATGAATGTGCAAAACTCCTTTTTGGGAACATGGCTGTCAACTGAATGTCCATCGGCCAAGAAGAAAGTCTAAATTACTCGTAAGTCATTAAATATATAGGTCTTTTTCTTTAATCAACCTGTAATAAACGCCCTTTTGTGGGCATGTTTTTGCCCTTCTTTAAGTGCGGCAGCACTTTTCTCCACAGAAATTTCCACAGCCTTATGTCAGGATTTGCCTGCCGTTTTGGGCCCCACCGAAACTGCGCGATCGCGCTCCTTCCCAAATAAGGAAAGCCGCCTGGTCAGGCGGCCTTTGAAAACGGATCGGGGCTCCGCCAAATGGAGACCAGCTTCGCGAAAGCTATATCCACGAAGCAGCCCGGCGGGGCTACATCGCTTCTGCGCTAGTGGGCGCCCTGCTTCGGAGCAGTAGGCGCACCGCCAGCGGGTTTCGGAGCGATCGCCGGAGCGGTCTTGGGCGCGGTCGTGGCCGGGCCAGCTCCAGCCGTCTTGGGCTGGGGAGGCACACCGGATACGCTGTTATATGCCTCAATGAGGATCGGGGTCACGTCCACCGAGGTTGCAGCCCACAGTACCGGGCTGGCCTGACCGGAGTAATCGAGAATGATGGAGTACCCGTGCTCTTTCGCGTACTTGTCGAGGACTTCCATCATTTTCTGGCCGATCCGGGTGGCAATTTCATTCTGCTGGGCCTGGAGGTCGTTGTTGGCGTCTTCGTAGCTGCGCTGCAGCGTTTTCTGTTTATTATCGATTTGCTTCAGCAAGTTGCCGCGGGCATCTTCGTTCAGCTTGTCACCGGTGGTGCTGAGCTGTCTCTTTAGATCTTCGACTTCGCGGTTCAGCGACTCAAGTTCGTTGCGTTTCGGGTCGAATTTCTTTCGCAAGGACTCGAAATCGCGCTGGCCTTCGTTGCTACCGATAATTGCGGCCTGGATATTCACTATCCCAATTCTTGAGGGGGTTGCCGTAGCTGTTGCTGCCGGGGCTGCCGCTGGCGACCCAGTTTGTGCGAACGTGGCAATTGAAAGCACGGCCACAACAACCAGAACGAAACGAGAAGAATGAAGTGTCATTGAGTTGCTTGACTCCTTGGAGCCTCTGAGGATTTCGGACCGAAACTTTGCAATAGCAGGACCAGCCTAGGCAGCTGTCGAACGGACAAATCTCTCTAGACGAATGCTGCAATTATAGATTTGCGGGCAGCGGCGGTCAAACACGAGTCTCTGCCAAACCGCCTGCCTCCGCTGCTTCCAATGCGCCCAGCCGGCCCAGGTTGCGCCGGTTGGGATGAGGATCAAAACGTTGTCGCCACGGTGAAGCGAAACGTGTTGAAAGGTTCGCGCAACCGGTAGCCAACGCCATAAGTCGCGATCGCCTGCTGATAGGTGTAGTCGCCAGCCCCGCCCGGCGGGAACATGCTCCGGGTGATCGTCTGCTGCGGCAGCTGGGCAATGGTGTTCATGCGCATCGGGTTCACCGCGTAATAGATGCGGAAAGGCGCATTGACCACCGGCAGGATGACCTGCAACTCCAATCCGGTAGACATACGCATGATGCCGTTAGTGCCAGAGATCGGCCGGAGATTGGCGCCAATTGGCGAGAGCCCCAAACCGGTCAGCGTGTTTCCCTGGCAAGTGAAAGCGGGAGTAACTACGGCACAGCCGTAGGTCAGGTTGTTCAAACCGGTCGTTGGGTTACTCAGGACGTCCGACGAGACTTGCAACTGCGATTGCCGCAACGCCATGTTCCACCCGGCGTCAACGAAGGCAGCCATGGTGACGGGGCCGACAATCGGGATCCGATATTCCATGTTGGAGATTATGCTGGTGTCGCCGCCGGGGAAAACGAGCTGGTAAATCGGGACTTGAACGATCGTATTGCCGCGTCTGAGGTTGTTGGCATCGAGTGGAACGGTGGAACCGTCGGGGTTCTGCAGCGTAATACTTTGCGAACCCGCCAGGAACGCGACCGGAGATACCGCGCGGATATCGAAGCCGCGCAAGTCGGTATCGCCACCGAGGAAGAAGCGCTCGAACGGTGAAGCGCCAAGCCCGCCATATCCGGAGATGTGCGACGCCTGGATGCGGAATCCGAATGTCTGGCGTCCCTCGGCGGGATGCCCGTATTTGGGGATCAGCCCCTTCATCGGGATGAACTGCTTGTACTCGGCGACGGGCCGGATGCTCTTTACATTGCCGCCGAGTCCCGAGATATCCGTGCCAACGAAAAAGCTCTTCCCGTTATGCGGCCGCATTGGATAGTCAATGTGGTTGTAGCTGAAATTCGGCGTAATCTTGCTGGTTTTGATGCCACTGAGCGCATTGGGCCCGGAAATATTGCGGAAAGTCACGTCCTCGAAATACAGTTGCGAAGCGGTCGTGAACGTGGAGATCGAGGAAACGTCGAATCCGTAAGTCAGCCCCACGCGCTTGAACGAACGCTTAATGGGATAACTGAGCGAAACCGTGGCGCCGGTGCTCGCCTGCGAGTAGTTTTGCAGCGAATTGGCAAGTGCCAACGGCAGGTTCAGGTTGGCGCCAAAGGCAAGGCTCGCCTGCTTCGCCTGGTTGTAATCAAAGCGCCGGGCATAAACGGTAAAGCCCGTCTGCAAGGGCCGGTCGAAAAGATAGGGCTCGGTGAACCCAAACATCACATTTCGTTCGTACTGACCGATGGTTCCCTGTACCTGGAGAGTCTCGCCAAGACCGAGAAAGTTGTTGGTAGTGAAACTAAGGCCAATGAATGTACCCGACATCCCGCTGACGCCGCCGGTGAGGCCGATCGAATTCTTGCCTTTCTCCTTCAACTTGAGCGTGATATCGACGGAGTTATCGGCCACGTTCTGGTGGACTTCCGAGGCCTGCTCGGGCTTAAGCGCCTCAAAGTAGCTGAGCTGATTCAAACGCAGAAGCGAAAGCTCCCAGAGTTGGCTGTTGTAGAGGTTGCCTTCTTCGATCGCCAGTTCGCGCCGAATCACCTTATCTCGCGTTGTCGTATTGCCTTGGAATTCTATCCGCCTTACGTAAAACTGCTTGCCTTCGTCAATGTCGATCTTCAGCGTGATCAACTTATGTTCTTCGTCTAAGGTAGTGTCCGGTACCGAGGTGAAATTAATATACCCAAGCGCCCCATAGACTTTGCGCAGATCCTCGAGACCTTTGCGCACCATGTCGGCGTTAAAAATCTCGCCGTCCTTCATGCGGAACTGCCTCCGCAGGACTGCCGTGTTGGTGATCGTCTTGTTGCCGGAAAATGTAATCTGCTTGAGGCGGTAGCGCGCGCCTTCCTCTACCGGGACGGTGATATCGACCACTTTGCCGTGCTTAGGCTTGAACGGGAGGTACCAAGTGACGCCAGTCTTGTCGTGAATCTGCGTTTTCGGATCTTGCACAACCGCCTTGTAGTAGCCCAGCGTTTGATACTCGTAGCGGACTCGTTCAGCGTCTTCACTGAGCTTCGTGGCGTCGTACGTGCGCGCGAACAGGTTCTCCAAAATGAGGCTCTTGGGGATACCAAACGCGTGCGTGTTCTTCATCGCCTGCCTCAAAGTGCGGGAGCTGACCCGTTTGTTGCCTACGAAGCTGATCTTTCCGACCTTAACCTTGGGGCCTTCCTTGATCACGAAGGTGACGCCTACCGAAGCTGGAGGAATCGGGCGCACTTCGGTTCGCACGGTGGCGAACTGGTGTCCGTGAGCCGACTCCATCTCCTTGATTACGACCTCCGCCTTCTTGATTCGCGTGGGATCGAACTGGCTCTCCTGGCTGATACCCACTTTCCGTTCCTTGAACTTGTCTAGCAGGTCGCTCTGCGAAAAGGAATTCAGGCCGTCATACTTGATCTCGCGGATGGTGGGCTTTTCCTTGACGTAAACGTAAATGATCCAGCCCTTCGGCGTCTGCTCGCGTTCGAAACGCAGATCGTCGAAATAGCCGGTATTCCAGAGCGCGTTGAAGTCACGCTCCAGTCCCACCTGGTCGTAGATATCGCCGCGGCGAGTGGTCATGCGTGACTTGATGGTGTCAACCGGAATGCGCCGGTTTCCTCTCGGCACAATGTCAGCGATTACTCCCTCCTGCGCCAGCGCCATCGAGCACAACAGCAGGAGGACCGCCGAAAGGCGAAAGGCAAAGCAGCGCCCCAAAAGCGCCAGCCGAGAATTCCGAGTCGCAGGACAGACATTATTAGTTCCGAAGATAGCAAAACCTCGAGTACAGGAACTTTGGAGCGCAGAATTGTTAATTATACGAGAGTGCAGCTCGGAAACCAAAGAATGCCGTGGTGAGCTGGCTAAGTAAACACCTCTCACGAACGAAGTTGCGTCCCGCAATGTCGCAAAGGGCACAAAAGGGGAGGGCGCTTTTGAACCCTGCCGGCCTGGCATGCGTTCAGGATTTCGCCCGCAGGCTCCCACTGCGCTCATTGCCCACAAGATGGCTCGACTTCCACCAAGGTTGAGTAAAACGTAGGCCCACGGCCCAGGTCAGTCAGGCGCTGCGATGTCAGGGCATTCACGTTCACTCCCCCGGAGGCGAGCTTGGCCCACCCGAGCCGTGCGACCGCCATTCCCGCCTGAAGCGATGCATCCAGTTTAGCTGGCAGCACGAGTTCTCCACGGTCGTTATACACCCGCACGCGCGCGCCGTCGCTGATGCCGCGTGCGGCGGCGTCCAGCGGATTCATTTCCAGGCAAGGCTCTGGTTCGAGCGCCTGATGCGCCGGCAGATTGCAGAAGGTCGAGTTCAGGCAATTGTCGGGCTTGCGCGGCAGCAACTCCAAAGTGAAACGCTTGTTACCGGAGTGCCGCGATTCGCGGGGTGCGCGGAAGACAGGTAGAGGATCAACCCCCTCGCCCGCCAAACTTTCGCTGTAAAACTCCGCCTTACCGCTTGGGGTGAAAAAATTGCCGTTCGCGAAGGGCAAAAAGGGCGCATCGGGCGTCGGCGCGCTTTGCGAAGTGCTCCCCCCGGCCGCGGCGGCCGCGAAGTTCAAGCGGACGTGGCCTTTCCGTTCCAGACGCTGGCGATCAATTCCCGCCAGCCTCGGGTGGTTGGTCGAGAGCGCAAGGTCGATGGCGTCGTCGACGGACTCGAGGAAACAGGCTTCGGTGAAGCCCATGCGCCGCGCGAGCTCTGCGAATACGTCGAAATTGCTCCGCGATTCGCCCAGCGGCTCGATGGCTTTGTGCGAGACCTGGAGGAAATAGGTGCCGTAGGAACCTTGCAGGTCCTTGTGCTCGAAAAACGTTGTGGCGGGCAGAACGATGTCCGCGTAGTCGCAGGTGTCGGTCAGGAACTGCTCGTGTACCACGGTGAACAGGTCGGGCCGCGACAGGCCCTTCACCACGGCGTTGTGATCGGGACACACTGCCGCGGGATTGCAGTTATAGACGAACAGTGCCTTTACCGGAGGATCGGCAAGTTTTTCCAGGACGCTGCCCAACTCCACCATGTTGATGACGCGAGCTGGGCGCCCAAGCGCCTGCTGCATCAGGTCAGGACGCTGCAGGCCCGCTTTGTCGAGCGGAAACAATGCGCTGGTGGAGAGCTGCAAGCCGCCGCCGACGTCCTTCCACGAGCCGGTCAGGCACGGCAGCATGCAAATTCCCCGGATTGCCTGGCCGCCGTTTTCGCCGCGTTGCACACCATAGCCAAGGCGGATTGCCGCCGGTCTAGCGGTGGCATACTCGTACGCCAACCGCCGGATGTCTTCGGCGGAAATGCCCGTCCACCGGGCTGCCCACTCGGGCGTGCACTCCTCGACATGCTCTCGCAGCCGGTCGAAGCCGTGCGTGTAGCGGGCAACGTAGTCTGAGTCGTGGAGACTCTCGCGAATGATAACGTGCATCATCGCCAGCGCCAGCGCCAAGTCGGTGCCCGGATGAATCGGCAGGTACCAATCCGCGCAGCGGGCCGTGCGCGTGGGATAGGGGTCAATCACGATCAGCTTGCCGCCCTTGCGGCGCGCTTCCTCGATGAAGGGCCAGAGGTGAACATTGTTGGCATGAACGTTGGTTCCCCACACCAGGATGAAGCGCGAGTGGCGGAACTGCTCGGGTTCGGTGCCGATCTTGCCGCCAAGCACGGCGATAAGTCCGGCCTCCCCGGCGGTCGAACAGATGGTGCGGTCGAGTTGCGATGCGCCCAGGCGATGGAAGAAACGGCGATCCATCGAGGCATTGTTCAGCGCTCCCAAGGTGCCGCCGTAGGAGAAAGGAAGAATTGCCTCCGGCCCGAATTCCTCGGCGATCTGGCGGAAACGCGTCACGATCTCGCCGAGCGCCTCATCCCAGGAGATGCGCACGAACGCATCATCTTGACCATCATGCAGGACAGCGCCGGCGGCCTTCGCCGGACCCTTCGGCTTGACCCGCCGAAGCGGGTAGAGGACGCGGCCGGGCGAGTAAACGCGGTCGAGGTACTTGGCTACCTTGGCGCACAAAAACCCGCGCGTGACCGGATGTGCCGGATCGCCCTGTATGCGCGTTGCGCGCCCATCCTCGACGGTGATCAGAACGCCGCACGCGTCCGGGCAGTCGTGCGGACAGGCGGCGTGTACAACTTGTTTCATGGATGAAATTATGGCACAAAGCGCCCGGGACGGGCGGCTTCGGCCTGCTCCGGCGTCTTTTCGGGAGGGCTCGCGAGAAGGCAAATTCCGGTGACAACAAAGTGGCCGCCGCCAACCTGGAACGCTGAAACCTTGAGACCTTTTACGGCACATCCCCGACGATTTGCCCGGTAGCCAGTTGCTCCCGCGCTTGTTGGCGCAACTTGGGCAGGTGGCGCGCGAACCAGGCGGTCGCCGCCAAGCATCCCAGAGCACCGGCCGCCACCGTTAGCGGAGCGCCTAGATGTTCCGCGATAGCCCCGGCGAAGAACGAGCCAAACGGCATCATTCCCATGACCATCATCGAATAGACGGACATGACGCGTCCGCGCAGGCGGTCGGGCGACAGGGTCTGGATCAGCGTGTTCGTACAGGTCATCTGCAGCATCATGAAGTAGCCGACCGGCACCAGCAGCGCCGCCGACACCCAGAACCAGCGCGAGGCCGAAAACAGGATCAGCGCCGTACCGAAGCCGGCGGCGGCGAGCACCACTACGCGGGCAAGTCCACGAACTCCGTGACGGGTAGCGACCGTAAGCGCACCGAGCACGGCTCCGACCCCGGTCGCGCCCATCAGGATGCCCAACCCGCGCGCGCCACCGTGCAGAATGCGGTCGGCAAAGATCGGCATCAGCACGCTGAACGGCAAGGCAACCAGGCTGACAACCGCGAGCAGGAGCAGAGGCGCGAATATCGGACCGGTATTGCGGACAAAGCGGAAGCCTTCGACCACGCGTTCCAGGTGAGAGGCGCTGGTTTCTTCGCGCACAACAGGACCGAGCTTCATCATCAGCAGCCCTGCAATCACCGCGATGTAGCTCACGGCATTGGCAAAAAAGCACCAGCCCTCGCCGATATAGGCGACGAGCAGTCCGGCGATGGCGGGACCTATAATGCGCGCGCTGTTGAACATGGAAGAGTTCAGTCCAATGGCGCTCACCAGATCTTCGCGGCCCACCATGTCCATCAGAAACGTTTGCCGGGCCGGAATGTCGAAAGCGTTCACGCAGCCAAGCAGGGCCGAGAGAGTGACGATTTCCCAGACCTTTATTTTGCCGGTAAGGGTGAGCCCCGCAAGCATGAAGGCCAGTACCATTGACGCCGCCTGAGTTCCGATCACCACCCGATGGCGATTCCAGCGGTCGGCGACGATGCCTCCCACGGGACCTAGAAGAAGAATCGGGAATTGCGAAGAGAAGCCGACCACGCCGAGCAGAAGCGAAGAACCGGTTAGCTGGTAGACCAGCCAGGCTTGGGAAATGTTCTGCATCCAGGTGCCGATCAGCGAAATAAGCTGTCCGCTCATGAAGAACTGGAAATTGCGGTGCGTCAGGGCACGGAATCCCCTCGCCAGCCGCGAGCGCCGTGGCATGGCCGCGACCTCCAACTCCGGCGGAAGTGGTGCTTTCCCTAACACTGCATTTGCTTCAGACATAACTTCCAGTGATTTGATTCCTTGCTTCGCTTCTTGTGTTGTGTCCCAGGTCCCCAGCAAGCCGGCTAGATTGTAAGCTTGCGGAAGGTGCATCCGACGAAGGTTGATAGCTCGGAAAGACCTGCTCTAAGAGCGATCTAAGCGATCTAGAAGAGAGGCCGCCTGATAGGGAAAGAAGCCATCGGCAGTGACCAGCACTTGGCTTTAGCATATCATGCAAATCACCGCTCCCTAACGCATGCGACCCGACAGCGGTTATCGTGTGCGCCGGGAACCGACCCCAGAGGAATCCGAATGAAGATCGTCGATATACGCGAAGAAACCAAGCCCATCAAATCGCAGATTCGCAATGCCTACATTGATTTCTCCAAGATGACGCTGAGCCTGGTCGCGGTCATCACCGATGTGGTTCGCGACGGAAAGCCGGTCGTCGGTTACGGCTTCAATTCCAATGGACGATACGGACAGGGAGCGTTGATTCGCGAGCGCTTCCGCCCGCGGGTGCTCGAGGCCAAGCCCGACAGCCTGCTGGACGAGAGCGGTAACAATCTTGACCCCGCCAAGGTCTGGGCCTGCATGATGACCAACGAGAAGCCCGGCGGACACGGCGAACGCTCCGTTGCCGTCGGCACCATCGACATGGCTGTCTGGGACGCGGTCGCCAAAATCGAAGGCAAGCCGCTGTTCCAGCTTCTCGCCGACAGGTACGGCGACGGCAAGCCTAACCGCCGCGTCTTCGTCTATGCCGCCGGAGGCTACTACTACCCGGGAAAGGATCTTGAGGCTCTTAAGCAGGAGATGCTGAAGCATATCGATCGGGGCTACACCGTGGTGAAGCAGAAGATCGGCGGAGCCTCGCTCGGCGAAGATCAGCGCCGTATTGAAGCTGTCCTTGGCATCCTCAAGCCTGGGCAGAGGCTGGCGGTCGATGCCAATGGCCGCTTCAACCTGCAGACCGCCATCCAGTATGGCGAAGCTCTTTCCAAGTACAACCTCTTTTGGTACGAGGAGCCCGGTGATCCGCTTGATTACCAGCTCCAAGCCGAGCTGGGCAAGCACTACGCGGGCAGCATGGCCACCGGAGAGAACCTGTTTTCCATGCAGGATGCCCGCAACCTGATTCGCTATGGCGGCATGCGCCGCGACCGCGACTGGCTGCAATTCGACTGCGCCCTCAGCTACGGGCTGGTGGAGTATCTGCGCACCCTGGAGATGCTCCGCGAGCACGGCTGGTCGCCTTCCCGGTGCATTCCCCATGGCGGACACCAGATGTCCTTGAACATCGCGGCCGGCTTGGGTCTTGGCGGAAATGAGTCCTATCCGGACCTGTTCCAGCCCTACGGCGGGTTCCCGGATGGAGTGAAGGTGGAGAACGGTTGCATTCTGATGCCCGAGCTGCCGGGCATCGGCTTTGAAGGCAAAGCGGACCTCTATGCGGAGATGAAAGCGCTCAGCGCTTGACCTCCGACCGCGCGCCACCGCCGGTGATAATCACCCAAGAGTGGAAATTCACTTGCCGGGTGCCCCACGTCCCGCCCGCAGTTGGCTGACGTGGGGTAGTTGGTTGCGAGCGGATATCGCGGAAGCCTTAGCGGCTGCCTTTTTCATTGGAAGTTGAATGTTCTGCCCCGGTCCGCCCAGCGAATTCGGGGTCCGAAGGCCTCTCGGGGCCATGGCGGCCCCTCTACAGGGCAAGATTCCCAAAACGCAACAGCATAACGGCTCTTGAGAGCAAATGAGAGAAGCTCTTTCGCGCCCAGACGCATCTCTTTGATAGACAGGAGGAACGCCTTGCGAATCGCGATCCTGCGGGAGATCTCTCCAGGTGAGAGCCGGGTGGCTTTGCTGCCCGATGCCGTTCGTGCCTTGGTCTCGAAGGGAATCGAGGTGATGGTCGAGGGCGGCAGCGGAATTGCGGCCGGCTCTGCCGACGAAGACTACGCTCGCGCCGGAGCGACCGTGACCTCCGACCGAAATTTGCTGATGGCCTCCGCCGACGTCATTCCGGTGGTGAATTGCCCCGACAGCAGCGACCTCGGATTGCTCAAGCCCGGAGCGGTGATTATCGGGTTCCTGCGTCCGCTTGACGATCCCGCGCCGTTGCAACCGGCAATCGAACGGGGCGCCACCCTGTTTGCGGTGGAGCTGGTGCCGCGCATCACGCGAGCCCAGGCCATGGATGCACTCTCCTCGATGGCAACCGTCGCCGGATACAAGGCCGCCATTCTGGCGGCCGCTCACCTGCCGCGCATGTTCCCCTTGCTGATGACGGCGGCCGGAACGGTGCCTCCCGCGCACGTGCTGGTGCTGGGAGCCGGAGTCGCCGGCCTGCAGGCGATTGCGACCGCGCGCCGGCTGGGAGCCGTGGTTCTCGGTTATGACATTAGGGCCGCCGCCGGCGAACAGGTACGATCGCTGGGCGCCAAGTTTCTGGAAGTTGACCTTGGCGGCATAGAAACCGAAGACAAAGGCGGCTACGCCAAAGAACTCACGGAAGAGGCACTGGCGCGCGGCCGGGAATTAATCGCCAAGACCGCACGCACATCCGACGTAGTGATCACCACCGCACAGGTGCCCGGACGGCGCGCTCCCCGGCTGATGGATCGCGCCGCCATCGAGGGCATGCGGCTGGGCTCGGTGATCGTCGATCTGGCCGCGCCCGCCGGTGGAAACTGCGAACTGACCCAGCCGGGAGAGGAAGTTCATCACAACGGCGTCACCATCATCGGTCCGGTGAACCTTCCCGCAACCGTTCCCGTGCATGCCAGCCAGCTCTATTCGAAGAACATCAGCAATTTTCTGCAACTGCTGGTTCGCGATGGCGCCCTCAACATCGACATGAACGATGAAATCATTCGCGATTCATGCGTTGCGCACAAGGGCGAAATCGTCAACAAGCGAGTTGCCGAAGCCTTGCATGCGCGCGCTTAGAGCGAATGTCATCCCGGCAAACGCCAAGCGTTTGCCGGGGACCCCGAAGGCCAGACTGCTTCATGGGGTATACCTTGCCGCAAAACTGGCTGCAGGCATCATCTCTCCCGTAACTGGGAAACTGGAGGCACCGTGAATCCCGCGGTACTTATCGCTTCGTTTTACGTTTTCGTACTCGCTGCTTTTCTTGGCTATCAGGTTATTTCCCGTGTTCCCCCGTTGCTGCACACGCCGCTGATGTCGGCCACCAATGCCATCTCCGGCATTTCGCTGATCGGTTCCATCGTGATCGCCGGGGCGCACCATACGCGGCTCAGCACTATGCTGGGCTTCATTGCGGTCACTACTGCCACGGTCAACGTAGTCGGCGGCTTCGGGATCACCGACCGCATGCTGAAGATGTTCCAGAAGCGGCAGCAAGAGAAGGCGGTGCGCAAGTGAGCACAGCGAACTACTTCATCGAAGCGACCTATCTGCTCGCGTCGGTGTTCTTCGTGCTCGGCCTGAAGGCCATGAGCCATCCCGAGACGGCGCGTCGTGGCATGTTCCTGGCGGAAGCCGGAATGCTGGCGGCCATCATCGGGACGCTGATGCATCACGAGATCGTCAGTTACGAATGGATCATTGCCGGCCTGGTGATCGGCTCGATTGTGGGCGCGCTGATGGCGATATGGGTCCCCATGACCGCGATGCCGCAGCGGACCGCGCTGTCGCACGCCTTCGGCGCGCTTGCCGCCGCCCTGGTGGGCATCGCCGAGTACAGCATTCACGGCGAAACCATGGGAGGCGTTACCCTGGGCGCACTCGGGCTTGAAGTCATGCTCGGCTCGCTGACGACCACCGGCAGCTTGATCGCGGCCGGCAAGTTGCAAGGCTTTGTCCGGGGCACCCCCATTCAGTTCAAGGGCCAGCATATCTTCAACCTGGTGTTGTTCAGCGCTACGGTCGCGAGCTTCGTTTATGTGCTGCTGCATCCGGCGGCCGCCGTGGCCTTCTACCTGATGGTGGGCCTGGCGACCCTGTTTGGAGTGATGCTGGTCATCCCGATCGGCTCGGCCGACATGCCGGTGGTCATGTCGCTGCTGAACTCCTACGCCGGCCTGGCCGCGGCCGCCACCGGGTTTGTGCTGTCGAACAATGTGCTGATTATCGCCGGCACGCTCGACGGCTTCTCGGGCCTCATCCTCTCGGTGCTGATGTGCCGCGCCATGAACCGGTCGATCACCAACGTTCTGTTCGGCGGCTTCGGAGCGGTATCGGCCGCCGCCGGCGACACGGGCGGCATCATGCGCGAGATCAACATGGAGGATGCAGCGGTCCAACTCGCCTACGCAAACCGGGTCATATTCGTTCCCGGTTACGGACTGGCGACGGCGCAGGCGCAGCACGCGGTGCGCGAACTTGGGGATCTGCTGGAGGGGAGGGGCGTCACGGTGAAGTACGCCATTCATCCGGTCGCCGGCCGCATGCCGGGACACATGAACGTCCTGCTCGCCGAGGCCAACATCCCGTATTCGTCGCTGTACGAGATGGAGCAGATCAATCCGGAGTTTCCTTCGACCGATGTCGCGGTCGTGATCGGGGCCAACGATGTTGTCAATCCCGATGCGCGCGACAACCCGAAGAGTCCGATCGCCGGCATGCCAATCCTGGAAGTGGATCGCGCAAAGTCCGTCATCGTGCTGAAGCGAGGCCAGGGCCGCGGCTTCTCCGGACTGGAGAATCCTCTGTTCTACAAGCCGGTGACGACGATGCTCTATGGCGATGCCAAATCTTCGCTGATGCAACTAACGCAGGCGGTTCAGCACGCCTGACCCCAGGGCTCTCGTTTTGCACTAACAACTCGCGGGATATTCAACTCTGGATTTCCGCCGTCCGCTGGCCTACGATGGCGTGCGGCGGCCAGTATCAATGGCAGCGCGAGGAACTATGACCAGCGGCAGCAATGATGTTTTGCGGGTGGCACACGTCGCGAGAATGCGGGACGGCGCCCGGATTTATTACGAAGATCGGGGACAGGGACAACCGATCCTGTTGGTACACGGCTGGACTTGCTCGTCCCGCTTCTGGCAAAAAAACGTCGCCGAACTAGCGAAAGAGTTCCGCGTCATAACCCTCGATCTTCGCGGGCACGGCAACTCGTCGAAGATTCTCGGCGGGCACACGATTGCGCAATACGCGCGCGACGTCCGGGAAATCATCGAACTGTTGCAACTGGAAGAGCTGACGCTGGCGGGTTGGTCGCTTGGCGGCCCGGTCGTCCTCTCGTACTACGACCAATACAGAGACGACAGCGGCCTCAAGGCTCTGGGGTTGATCGACACCGCGCCCTACCCGTTCAGCCCCGCGTCATGGAACAGTCACAGCCTGAAGAACCACAACCACGACGCGCTGAACGCGGTGTTCGCAACCTATGCGGCGGACCCGTTACAATTCGCTGCGGCCTTCACTCGCAAAATGTTCAAGGGCGGGACCGCCTCCGACGAAGACGTACGATGGATTTCGGCCGAGCTGACCAAGACTCCGCCCTGGATCGCGATGGCCATCTATTCCGACTTCGTGATGAGCGATTGTGCGCGGATATTGCCGACTCTTAAGTTGCCCGTCGCGGTCTTCGCGGCCGATTCCGGCATTTACCAGGAAGGGATCAAGATGGGCAGAAGCATAGCGGCGCAAATCTCTCGCGCCAGCTTCTACCCGTTCGAAGATGCCGGTCACCTGTTGTTCTACGAGCAGCCCGGGAAGTTCAACCAGGCGCTCACGGCATTCATTCGCGAGGCCAAGTAGGTCGCGTGCTTGGAAGACTGTGCCGATGAAGCTCGGCTCCGGGGCACCGGCCAAACTCGCAGCGCTGAAATCCTGGAAGCAGCACCAGAATTGATGTATCCGGATTAAAAAATTAAAGAATGTCATTCCGACCGGAGCCGCGCAAAGCGTGGCGAAGTGGAGGAACCTTTTGTCTGGAACTTGAAAACAAAAGGTGGCTCGACTTCGCTCGCCATGACAGTCTTGGTTGGGATACATCATCCCTAATTGCGCTCGCAGCCTGCAAGACCTGTCATTCGTACGCCAGCGCGTCGATCGGGTCTTTCTGCGCCGCCTTGTAGGCCGGGTAAATTGCGCCCAGGATGGCGCCGCAGATGGCAATGCCGGCCGCTCGTAGAATCCAGGGGCCGTCCATCATGACCCGCATCTGCGGGAAGCGGTGCAGGATGCCGGCTCGTGCCGCAAAGCTGATCAGTATCCCGAGGACGATTCCGGCGAAGGCCAGCACCAGCGTCTCGCGAATGATCACCCCGACGATGTATGCCTTGTTTGCGCCGAGCGATTTCAGAATTCCGATTTCGCGCGTGCGCTCCATCACCGCCGTGTACATCGACTGGAAGATCACGATGAACCCGATTACCACGGCTACGCCGATCACCACGTTGATGAAGGTTGAGAATCCGGGCAGATTTCCCGGCGTCATCAGCGACAGGTATTCGCGGAGCGAGCGCACCGAATACCGCTCCATTCCCGGGATTTTCTTGATTGCCGCGACCACGGCGTCGGCATTCGCCGGATGATCCAGCCGCACGTAGAACATGGAAGCCTTGTCCTGGCCGCCGATCAGATCCTGAAGCGTTTTGATGGGGAGAAACTTGCGTGCGCCCTTGCCGTGTTCCACGATTCCGCTCACCCGGAACTGGTGGTTCAGCAACTCCAGCTTCTGGCCGACGTGAACCTGCTGTTGCGTCGCGAAATAGTCGTCCACCAGCATGTCGTCCGGCCCCTCGAACGGGCCGCCGGCCATGTAATGAAATGGCGTTCCCACGTTGTTGTAGTTGTTCGCTGAACCGGACGTCAGATCGATGCCGTAAATCACCTCGACAGCACCGGCGGTATTCACCTGCATGATGACCGGGGCCACCGCCGTTACGTGCTGAACCGTGCGCAGCACGTCAGCCACCTTGATGGAAACTGGAGCGCCGGTGATCCCCGTCAGAAACGAAGAACCGGGAGGCGAAACCATCACGTCGGCGCCAATTCCCCTGGTGCGCTCGGCGCTGTCGCGCAACATGCCGACCGAAAGCCCCACGATCAGCAGGATAAGAGTAACTTCGACCGCAATCGCCACAATGCTGATTGCCGACCGCACGGGACGGTGTATCAAATTGGAAATTACCAGTTTATTCATTCGTTTCGAGGATAAAGCAATAGCCGCATCGGCGTCACATCGGCAAAGCCTGAAAACCAGTCTAGGCCCTAGCGCGGCGCATTTGCTGAATGCGTCGCCGACGTCGAACCCGGCTCCTGGTTTCCATTAAGGCGCACCACTTGCGCTCCCGGGGGCTGCACCAACAGGAACTGGTCCGGCTGGAGAGGTCCGTTCAAAGTGAGCTTGGTGAATCTGAGGCCGATCGTGTACTCCTCCTCGATCCGCTGGATACGGATATTGGACGGGAACAAAATACCCTGGAAATCCTTGAAGTCGTTGTAGCGTGCGTCTGTCGCGACGTCTCCTTGCTTGTTGAAGACAAGTTGGCGGTGGGGCAACAGGTCGGTCCGGTCGAAGTAAACCTTGCGCGAAAGATGCCACTGCCCGGAGACCGCATCCTTCTCGATTATGTCGAGGATGTAGTTCGACTGTTCCACTTTCGCCTGGGAATCCTTCCCGACGATCTCAAAAACTCTTGTCTCCAGCACTGCAATCTCGTCGGCTTGTATTGGGTTGAACAAAAGAGCATCCATGATGATGTGAGGCCGGAGGTTTTCCAAAGCGTTTGCCGAGGGCTTGGTTACTTCGCTGGGACCGATGATGAACCGGTTCTTCGCCGGAATCCATAATTCGAATCCTTGCGCATTGCTCACCATGTCAAAGGCCCGGTTCTTGACGATGGGGAATTGCCCGATCATGCGCAGCATGGACGGCTTCTCGGCCAGGATAAAGCCAGTGATATTCGAGTACTCGGTGACCGTGCCCTTCTTGACTCCGCCCACCGTGGTGGAAATCTCGACTGCGGCGTTCATCGTTTGGATTGCGTTGGCAAGCGCGTTCAGCTTGTTCACCAGTTGCGTCTGGCTCGCCGCCTGCAAGGGAACATGACTCATGTTCGACTGAACCTTGTGAGACCGGAACAGACAACCGGTGGAGGTCAGCGAAGCAGCCAGCACGGCAATCGTAAGCATTCGAGAGTGCAGGTTCATGGCCTGTCCGGATTCGGAGTTTACACAGATGGCGCCCTCTTAGTATAAACGGCAACACGAAATTTGCCGTGGACGCGGAAAGCGCTCCACTCGAAATCAACGCTTCACGCTCTGACGTTGCCGATGCCGCCATGCAGCCACGTTGCGAGTATGCTCCTCATAGCTGCTGGTAAACCGGTGTCCACCCTGTCCGTCGGCAACGAAATAAAGGTAATCCGAGCGGCCCGGATTCATCGCGGCCTTGAGCGATGCGATTCCGGGATTGGCAACAGGCCCGGGCGGCAAGCCGGGATGCTTGTAAGTGTTGTAAGCCGAATCGAACTGAAGATCGCTCTGGTAAATTGCGCCGCGATACCGTTGGTTCAACAGCGCCGCGTAGACGACGGTTGGGTCGGCCGCCAGCAGCATGTGGCGTTGCAGCCGGTTGTAGTAAACGCCGGCCACCAGCGGGCGTTCGGAGTCAATCGCCGTTTCCTTTTCCACGATAGACGCCATCGTGACCACGGCGTGGACGTTTTCACTCAACCCGATCTGCCGCGATTCCTGCTCGAAACGCCGCACCATGACCTGCACCATGTCATGCATGCTCTGCGTGCGCGTGAACTGATACGTATCGGGAAACAGATAGCCTTCCAGCGACGTTGCTTGCGGGTCGAAGCCGCGTACCAGCCCCACCTCTACCCGCGTTGCCGCCAGGAAATCGTCCGCCGTTCCCAAACCCGCCTGCTGTACGGCCTGCGCCACCTCAAAGATATTGAAGCCCTCCGGTATGACGACCGTGTGGGTGTAAATCTCGCCCAGCGCCAACTTGTCGAACACCTGGATCGCGTTCTGAGGCGCGTCGAAACGGTACTCGCCGGCTTTCAGCGTGCGCGAACGCCGGAAATAATGAAGCAGCAGAAGAGCACGCCGGCTGCGGATGACGCCACTGGCCTCAAGCCGCCGGGCAATTTGCCTTGTGTGCAGGCCCGGAGGCAGCAGGACGAACGTTTCGTGCGCCGGAGCCAGCGGCACGAAAAGGGCCCACCCGAGCCAGGCGGCGAACCCTAAAATCGCAAGCACAACTAGCTTAAAAAAGAAGCGCATGTTTCAGTCTATGAATATTCCTCCCAGCCCGGCGCAACAACCATCCGCCCCGGGGCGTTGAGAAGCAAGCTCGGCACGGCTTTCAGCCCGCCAGATCAAACCAGAGAAGCTGTATCCCAAGAGATGAACGTCATTCCGAGCGAGCGACGCCTTGCCTTGAGAGTATTTACGCTGTGCTGCCGCAATGCGCTCACGAGCTGTGCGACAAATAGCACATCGCTCTCCAGGCCGCGAGCCGGGGTCCCCAGCGACGGCAGTTTTTGCTGTCGCTGGGGTGGGAGCCGAGGAATCTTTTGTGTTGCTTTGCCGCGGGAAGACACAAGATCCCTCCACTCCGCTCCCCACCCCATCAAACGCAACAGCGGCGTTTGCTGGGGCCCCGGCTTCGCTTCGGTCGGGATGACGACTCCCTGAAACATCGGGATACACCAACTCTGAAACTGCTCTAAACGTCTTCGATCTCCCGTCGTGTTGACATCGACAGCCGGTTCTCCATGTAATTCTGCAAAATCAACACCGCTGCCAGCCGGTCGACTGCTCCCGCGCGCTTGCGGATCGAGATTTCCGATTCTTTGAGGATGCGGTTGGCCTCAGCCGAGGTCAATCTCTCGTCCCATAGGCAAACCGGAATCTTGAATTTTTCCCGAAGCTCTTCGGCGAAGGCGCTGACTTTTTCCGCTTGCGTCCCCGCTTTGCCGCTGAGCCGCAGCGGCAGCCCAACCACCAGCTCGGTTACGCCATAGCGGCGGATCACCGAATGCAACGCGGCCAAGTCAAAACGCTTGTTCCTGCGCCGAATGGTCTCCATGCCTTGAGCGGTGATGCCAAGCGCGTCGCTGACCGCCAGACCGATCGTCTTGGAGCCAACGTCGAGTGCAAGAATGCGCCCGGGAGCGGTGGTTTCTACAGCCATGAATTCAGTATAGAGGCACCCGCCGCAATTCCGAGGCTCAAGTTTTGGCGGGTAATCGGAGACGAGCCCGGCTTCAGGTCGCCAAGCGAAAGCCGTGGCGGCTCACATGAAGCTGTATGCTGGCCCCGGCTTGTACTTGCCAGGCACGTGTCAGTGCGGCTGGCGGGCCCGGCCGGCGGTATACACCCAAATGGAACTGCTCTAGAAATCGACCTCCGCATGCGTCATGCCGAGCGCGGCGGCTTGCTGAGGACTGATCTCCAGGTCATCCAGCGTGAGGTTCCCGGAGCGCGTCAGGGCCGTCCAGGCGCTGTCCAGGGCGGAGGGCTCTAATCCCAGCTCCAGCAGGAAATGGCGGAGTTCCTGGGGCGAGCCGCAAACCTTGGCAAATGTGCTGCCTGTCATTGTGTAGTTGAGTTGGTAGATATCGCCTCCGTTGGCGATGCGGCGGCGAAAGATGTGCAGAGTCCCGCTCATGCTGTTCTTAGATTCCAGCGGCTGGGGAGAGGTTTGCGAGAGCGGAGGCGGTCAACAGCGGTTCAGGCTTCGGTGAGGGAGGCCTCGGGAAAGCGCAGTTTTGACTTTGCGAGTACCCGGCGGAGTTCGTCCTCGACTTCCGTTTCCTCCCAGTTCCGGGCCATGGCCAGTTCGCTGACCAGCAGGTAACGGGCGCGCTCCAGCATCTTCTTTTCGCGGAAGCTGAGCGGCTTCTGCTGGCCCAATTGCAGCAGGCTTTTCAGCACCGCAGCCACGTCCATCAGGCAGCCGGTGCGCATTTTGTCGGAGTTTTCCTTGAACCGGTACTTCCAGTCGCTGTGGCTTTCGCACTTGCCGTCGGTCAAGTACTCGAGGATCTTCTGGATTTCGCCGTTCTTTACCACCCGCCGCAGACCGACACTGGCGACGTTATGGAAGGGGACCATTACCTTCAGGCTACTGGACTTGATGCGGAGCAGATAGAATCTTTCAACGGTGCTGCCCATGGTGCGGCTGCTGATCTGTTCTATGATTCCCACACCGTGATTAGGGTAAACAACTTTGTCGCCGATACCGAAGTTTAAGGGATTCATGCCTGCCCAACATTACGCCCAGGAAAAAGTGACTCCCGGACACAAGGGAACATTTTTAAGTATACGGGAACCGCATGAACCCGGTCAATCCGTTCCCTGCGGTGGAAATACTCGCATCACGATACAATCCGCCGCCCTTAGCCACGGGCTGTATCTCCACGATGGAGGCCAGCGAGGCGGTATAATTAAGTCTGATTAATAGTGAGTCTCACAGGATGCCAGAGCACATAAAGAAAAAGCTCCAAGAGGAGATCCAGGTCCTCGAACACGAGCTGAATGTCGAATTGCCCCGGGAATTGAAGAAAGCGGTCGCGATGGGCGATCTGAGCGAGAATGCCGAGTATCATATGGCCAAACAGCGGCAGGAGTTCGTCCGCGCCCGTCTCAGCCAGCTCAAGAAACGCGTTTCCGATCTCTCCATGATCAACATGAACAATATTCCTCGCGACCGCGCCGCGCTCGGCTCGACGGTATTGATTTACGATGCCACTAAAGGCGAGGAAATCGAATACAAGCTGGTCACCAGTGAGGAGTCCGACGTAAAGAAGGGCCTCATCTCGACTTCTTCCCCGATCGGCAGGGCTGTGATGGGCAAGAAAGTCGGCGATTCGGCGATCGTAGTCACTCCGACAGGGAATCGCGAGCTGGAAATCCTGAAGCTGACCACCATTCACGACGAGGACGAATGACCTGGACGAGTGCCTTTGGACGCGCCTGCGGAGTAGTGCTCTATAAGATCGTCGACGGCTTGGCGCTGACGCGAATCTCGCCGAACCTGCTGACATTCATAGGCTTGGTCATCAATATTGCCGCGGCGCTGCTCTTCGGTTTTGCCAGCGCCGATAACAACCAGCCCCTGTTGTTTCGCTGGGCAGCCGTCGTCATTATCGGGGCCGGCATCTTCGACATGGTGGACGGGCGCGTGGCCCGCGCCACCAACCAGGTGACCGAGTTCGGCGGGTTTTTCGACTCCGTGGTCGACCGCTATAGCGACGTAGCCCTGTTTTTCGGACTGCTGGTTTACTACGCCCGCGGGCATCGCTTCTTCTACGTTGTGATGGTGGCTTTCGTCATGACCAGCTCGGTGATGGTCAGCTACACCCGGGCGCGGGCCGAATGTATGATCGAAAAGTGCAAGGTCGGCTTCATGGAGCGCCCGGAACGGATCGTGCTGATCATCATCGGTGCATTGTTCAACCGCATGGCGCCGGTTCTGTGGGTGCTTGCCGTGCTCTCGACGATCACGGTGATCCACCGTATCCGCTACACCTACGAGCAGACCACGCTGAGAGAGCGCGCGGAAAAGGCGCTTGGGGGATCGCGATCCGCCGAACCGCTTCCAACCACGCCTGAATCGGAAATGTCATCCCGCTAGGTCACTTCCCAGTAGGTATATCCCGACATAGTCAAACTGTCATGGCGAGCGAAGTCGAGCCACCTTTTGTTTGTTACTGCTGGAAAACAAAGGGTGGCTCCACTCCGCGCTGAGTAGCTTCTTGCTTATCGAACGCAATCTCGGGTACGCAGCTTGGCTGCACCAGCCACCGGCGCTCGGCGCTCCGGTCGCCATGACATTCCTTGGGAATTCTTGGATACACCAATAAGGAATTGCTCTAGGTCGAGCGCAGCCGCTCCATCTCCGTCTGCAAGGCCCCGAACTCGCGTTGCCAGCCAGGCGGCCAGTCCGAAGGCAGCAGCGAAGAACGGTGATTTCGCCCCGGCATGCTGATCGAGAGATTTACCTCCCGCTTGTCCCGGACAACGGTGAGCGCGGTTGAACCGGTGCGGCCGTGCATGGCGCGCAGCCAGTCGTTGATGTCCGCCACCGCATCCTTTTCGACGCGCACGATCACGTCTCCAGCCTTCAGGCCCGCCGCCGCCGCCGGGCTACCCCTCTCGACCGAACGCACCAGCACGCCGCCGCTGCCGTTTCTCACTCCGAAGTATTCGCATAGCTGCGGGGTCAGGTTCTCCAGTACGGCTCCCGTCGGGCCGAGGTGCAACATGTTGATGGCGGGCAAGTCGAAGTCCGGCATGGCAGGAAAGCGTGGAAAGGCGGGCATCGCCGGAGCCGCATTGAGGAAAATCGAGTTGGCAAACTGCGCGCGATCGGCCAGCGTGAGTTGCACGTTCATGGCTTGTCCGCCGCGCATGAAGCCTAGCGTCACCGTGCTCCCGGGCGGCGTCTGGCGAACAAAGTTGCGGAGTTGGTCTTCGTTTTCGACCTGGCTGCCGTTGAAGCCGACGATCACGTCGTGCTCCCTCAGGCCTGCTTTTCCGGCCGGGGCATCATGGTCGACCATCGTCACCTCGGCTCCAGAGGCATTCTTCAGCTTCAGGGACTGCGCGCGCTCGGGCGCGACGTTGCGGATGTTGATCCCGAGGTACGATCCCTGCCTCGCCGGTGGATCAGGCCAGTCTTGACCGTGCGCCGCGGTCGCCAAACCAAGCAAACCAAACAACAGGATCAAGAAGAGATCAATTCGACGCTTCATAACTCCTCATTGGTGTCGCCGGATATCGATTTGCCCGATCGACGTACGGAGATTCAGCAGGGGCCCCCCGCCGCTCAGCACTCCTTCGGCATACATCATCTTTGGCCCCCAGCCTCCGTCTTCGGCAGTGACCTTCATCTCCGGGAAATCCGACCTGATGCCTTGCCCAGCCGCTATCTCCGTCGCTGCACGCACGGTCAGCGGCACCCCGTTTTTCACATAAACCACGATGTCGCCGGCCCCGGTGTGCAGCACGGATTCGATGGCCCCGGAAGAACCGAGAAACTCGGCCTGTATTCTCCCCATTCCACTGCGCGCGTCCGCTCCCTGTGCCAGCTTCGACAGTTCAATGTTTCCCCCGCCGGTCCTGGCGACGACCGGACCCTTGCTGGAGCCCACGCGGATGTTGCCGCCACTGGTGCTGACCGTAACCGTACCGCCGGCCTCATCGACGGCAATGTTGCCGCCTCCGGTGTTGATATTGAGAGGTCCGCTACATCGTTGCAGCGTCACGTTGCCGCCGTCGCTTTGCACAACACCGCCGCCAATCACTCCGAGGTCGATATTCCCGCCGAGAGTATGAATCTCGATGCGGCCCTGCAAGGAACCGAGAGTAATGTTGCCGCCTCCGGTTCGAGCCAGCAGATCGCCGCTGATTTGTCCGAACTTGAGATTGCCGCCCTGCGTCAGTGCACGCACGGCGCCGCTGACCTTGTCCACGGCCACGTCGCCAGCCCGTGTGCTCAGATCGAGCCGTGAGGCGAGGCCGATGACCGCAATGTCTCCATTCCCACTCTCGATCCGGACCACTTCCATCGTCGCCGGGATGTGAAGCTCGAAATCGGCGTCGAAGCGTCCCCGCGTATGCGACTCGTCGTTGACCTCCAGAACCGCGCCTTCACCGCTGCGGGAGGCGTTCACCCGGAAACGTGCGAACTGCCGTTTTGCCTCTTCCTCGCTGCTGGCAAAGAAGCGCTTGCGCACGGTCCAGCGAAGGCCGCTGCCGCCGCCCTCCACCTTCACGCTGCCCAGCGGAGTATTCACGCGCAGCACACGGGAAACCGGCAACGTGCCGCTGCTCTCCTCCACCCAGGACTGCCCGTCGCGGTAGACGCGCGCCGCCTGCGCGCCGGCCACACCCGCCAACAGCAGCACCAGGCCGAACGCAAGACCGCTGCGGCGTCCGCGCCGAATCCAGGTGGCCCAAGTGTCGAGTTTGCCAACGCCGATCAATACCTATCTCCCTCGGACGGACGGTGCACTTCAATCAATCTCCGGCATGGAGGCAAGCATTTTCCGCGACTCCGTCCGGATGTAAGGATTGGGGTCATCCTTGGCCAACTGCTGCAACGCCTGCCGCACGCTGGTATCGGCGCGGCTGGCTTCCAGCGCGTGCAGCGCTCCCATGCGGATGCCGGGGTTGTTGTCATTCAGCAGCGCTTCCACAACCGCGTTGCGCACGCGAATATCTCCGTGCACGTACGGCGTAACCGCCTCCAGCGCCTTGAGCCGGACACCGGGGTTGCTGTCATATCGCAGGGCAAAGACCAGCCCTTCGCGGATACGGCCATCCTCGGGCTTCTGCCGGAGCACATCGATGGAGTCCATGCGCACACCGGAGTTGTAATTGTTCCGCGTCGCGTAAAGCAGCAACTGCTGGATCTCCGGATCGCTCAGCGAGCCCTGCACCTGCTCCGGAGTGGTCTTGTCGTACTGAATCTTGATCCGGTTGGTGCCGGCTTCCTGCTGAATAGTGCGTATGCCGGAGATGGAAGCCTCGGCATGCGGCTGCGGGCTCGTCGGAGTCACGCCGGCGGCGCCGCGAACGCCGCCCGCCACGCTATACATCGTGCCCAGGCCCGAGCCAAAGCCCACGATGAAGATTACGGCCGCCAGCGCTGGCGAGAATCGCCACTGCCGCAGCCACGCCACCGGGTCCAGGACGAATCGCCGCCAACCCTGCAACTGCTCCGCCGTCTCCAGCCGCTCCTGAAGTTCCATGCGGGCCGCAGCCAGCAGGTTCGGCGTTACCTCCAGCTTCGGCAAGGCGTCGAGCTGCTCGTGCAAGCCCCGGAACTCGCTTATGACGGCCGCGCATTGCTGGCAGCGATTGGCGTGCTGCTCCAACTCGAAGCGCGCATCGTCAGGCAGCTCGTTGTAGAGGTAAAGCGTTACGTTTTGTTGCACCCACTCGCAATTCATGACTTCTTCCTCTTATTAATCCTGTCGCCCGCGGCAATCACCGCGCGTTCGCCAGTGCGGCGCGCAACTTCTGGGTCGCGCGAAACAGCGTGTTCTTGACGGTCTCTTCGGTGGTGTTCAGTGCCTCCCCAATCGTGCGCAGCCGCAGGCCCTCGTAGTGCTTCATCTCAAAGACGATGCGCTCGCGCGCTGTCAACTTCTTGAGTGCCAGCGCAATGCGAGCGGCCAGTTCGCGCCGCGCCAGATTGCGCTCAGGACTGGAGCCCGGACGTTCGTCGGCCACCTGCTCGAGCAGGTTGAGTTCCCGTCCCTCGGCGTCGCTCGCCACCGGCGGTTCCTCTTTGCGCGTCTGTTTCCGGCGCAGATGGTCGAGGCAGAGATTGGTGACGATGCGGTAAATCCAGGTGTAGAACGAGCATTCGAAGCGAAAGCCGGCAAGATTCCGATAAGCCTTGAGGAATGCTTCCTGGTAGATGTCCTTCGCATCATGCTCGGAGCCGGTGAGGTGGAGCGCGAGCCTGAGCACAGCCTGATCGTACTGGCGGACCAATTCCTCGAACGCGGCGCGATTGCCGCGCTGCGCTTCACGAATCAGCTCCGCGTCGTTGACCCGGCTGGCATTCTGCCCGAGCATAGCTCCCGTTCGCTGGGGGGCAATCATTCCTGAAATTTCTTGCGTGCCCTCTCTTCCATCGTAATTTGTGGATGGAAAAGCCGCCATCATCGCCTCGGCTGACATGGCTGCGCCACCTGATCTCTCGTCACCCCTGCGGCGGGGCGAACCGCTAGCACTTATTGGACGAGAGAAAGGACGATTGGTTAGCAGGTTACGGTAGAGCGGTTCCGGAGGTATCTGGGGCTCTCAACCCCAAGCCAAAACGAGCATGGCTTTTGAGTGACTACGCCTCCCGGGTATGCAGCCCGAGACTCCCCCCTTGGCGAAAGGAGAGAGTCTCTGACTCATTCTTCACCCTATCTGGACAGAGATCAGGCCTGCGGCTGTTCGCCTTCGACCGCTTCCTTCGTGATTGTCACCTTGATGGTGGTGGTGACCTCGCGATGCAGTTTGATGGGAACGGTAAACTCACCCAGGGCTTTGAGCGGTTCCTCGAGCTGCAACTTGCGGCGGTCGATGGTGAAGCCGCGATGCTCCAGCTCGTGCGCAATGTCGGCCGAAGTCACCGAGCCGAACAACTGGTCGTTTTCGCCTGAGCGGCGGGTGAAGCTCAAGTTGACCCCGTCGAACTGCTTGGCCAGCAATTCGGCATCGGACTTCTCTTTGACGCCACGGCGCACGGAAGAGGCCTTCATCTGCTCGATGACGGCCTTGTTGGCCGCACTGGCTTCAATGGCGAGTTTGCGGGGCAGCAGATAGTTGCGCCCGTACCCTTCGGCGACCTTCACCACGTCGCCGCGGGAGCCCAGCTTCGGGACATCTTCTTTCAAAATGACTTCCATCGTAAAAACTCCCTAAGAATTCCTGAAATCTTGAACTGCTGGGTCAAACTGACTTCAGCTTCATCCCGGCCGGTTTCCCGGCCTTACTCAGGATGACCGGCGACTTGGCGGCATATTCCGGCCGTTCGCCTAATGACGAGCGGCAAACGGCAGCAGCGCTATGTTACGCGCCTGCTTGATGGCTTCCGTCAGACGCCGCTGATGTGGAGTGCAGACCCCGGTCAGGCGGCGGGGAACGATCTTTCCGCTCTCGGCAACGAATTGCGACAGCAGCCGCACGTCCTTGTAGTTGATATTGTCGATTTTTTCCGTACAGAACTTGCACACCTTCTTGCGGCGAAAGAACTTGCGTCCGCCTTCACGTCCGCCGCCAGGGCCAGAGGGACGTTGTCCGCTACGCGGCCCACTGGGGCGCGAGCTGGGACGTGGACCCGGCTCGGGTGCAGAGCTCTCGGAAGCAACCGGAGCTGCCGTATTGGTATTCTCGTCTGCCATAACTCTCCTTCACTGCGATCCCGCTCGATGACCTGTCTCCCACTCGTCAGCACAGGACCAGCAGAGCACTGTCGCGATAGAAACTGCTGGACCGGATAGCCGGTCCGGATGCGCCTGCGCCGACCTTGAAGTTAGCGCGGCGCTCGGCAAACCACTGGTAGGTTAGGCCTCGAGCGAGGCGGGCTCCGCGCCCGGACCCGTTTCGCCGGCGGCTTCCGCTGCCTGCCTGCCCTGTCCCTTGCGGTGCGATTCGCGAATCTGGCGAACCTTCTCCAGCCGCTTGCCTTCCTCGTCGGTGCGAACGGTGATGAACTTGATCACCTGCTCAGCCACGCGCAGGCGGCGTTCCGCCTCTTTTACCACCCCGCCGGCGCCTTCGACGTTGAACAGAATGTAATTGCCATCGTTGAACTTGCGCACTGCGTAGGCCATGCGTCGCTTGCCCATGCGCTGAGTGCCGGTAATGACGCCACCCGCACTGGTGATGTTCGTCTCCATCGTCGCCACCAACTTGTCGACATCCTCGTCGGCCAGGTCGGGACGAACAATGAACATAATTTCGTAAGTACGCTGCATTGTGTTCTCCGAACTCCTTGTCATTCCGGCGAACACGAAGTCCGCCGGGCATCCCGGTTTCGCTCATCAGCCCAACCACGGCTTTTGGATTGAAACCGGTTGGCGAGAGCGCTTGCCGGCGCTTCCGCCGCGGGCATTGACCCGCAAATCACTCTTCCTTAGGCGGCTGCTCCGCCGCATCCGGCGGCGGCACTTTGCGGTTGAAGCGGGTCATCGCCGCTCCCGGACCTTGCCGCAGGATGATCTCCACCGCGTCGGCAGCCGCATCCAGCATCTCGTCGGCCGCCGGGTCCAGCTTCGACCTCCACGGCGTGAGCACGTATTCCTTGCCGCTGGCGATGGCGTGCTCCGGCGCGATTCCCAACCGGATCCGCAGTATCTCCTGCGTCTCCAACTCGCCGATCACCGACTTCATCCCGTTATGACTGCCGGCGCTGCCGCGCTGGCGAATCCGAACACTCCCGAAGGGCAAGTCGAGATCGTCGTAAATCACGATCAGGTCCTTCTCCGGGTCCGCCTCGTATTCCTGAACCAACGCGGCGACCGACGTTCCGCTCAGGTTCATGTACGTTTCCGGCTTCGCCAGCAAAACCGGAACGTCTGCAACACGGGCCCGAGCGGTGGCCGCCCTGCAATGCCGGTTGTCGACCCTCACTCCGCAGCGCTCGGCCAACCGGTCGATCGCCAAAAAACCCATGTTGTGCGGCGTGAACTGGTACTCGATGCCCGGATTTCCGAGCCCGACAATCAGTTTCACCAGTTCCTCGTTCTTTGGTTGCTCGCTGGCGCCGCTCGCCACGGCGCTCGTTGGGAGCTTGCCGCCATCGGCCGCATCCGTTTCCCCCGGGGTCCCCGACGGGGGCAGCCAACCGGGAACACGCGGCCACCGACGGCCATCGAACAACTACTTCTTGCTTTCCTTGGTCTCTTTCTTGCCTTCTTTGCTTTCCTTGGTCTCTTTCTTGCCTTCTTTGCTTTCCTTGGCTTCTTTCTTCCCTTCCTTGCCTTCCTTGGCCTCTTTTTCCTCGACTTCGGCTTCGCCCTTGCCCTTCTTGATGACCTCGGGCTCGGCCGGTCCGGCAGCCGCTTCTTCCGCGGCGGCTTCCACGGTTGGCGCAACCTCTTCCTTCACTGCGACAACGTGCGCGACCAGTTGATTCGGATCGGTCAGGAACTTGATCTTCTCCGTGCGTGGAAGGTCGGCAACGCGAACGCCCTGCCCGAAAACCAGTTCGCTGACGTCGCAATCGATATGGCCGGGAATGTCGCCCGGCAAACACTCGATCTCGATCTCGCGCAGCACGAAATCCAGGATGCCACCCTGCGTTTTGACGCCCACCGCTTCGCCCTTCAACTGAATCGGCACGCTGATCTGCAGCATCTTGTCCATGGCGATACGTTTCAGGTCGACATGGAGCAGGTGACCCTTGATGGGCTCGTTCTGCCAATCGACGATCATCGCCTTGGCCTGCTCGCCATCGAGCGAGACGTCGATGATGGTGTTATGGCCCGACTCGGAGTGCAGAATCTTGGTGATCTGCTTGGGATCGACGGCGATCGCCCTGGGCTGGCTCCCGGCGCCATACAAAACGGCGGGAATCGAGCCGGTGCGGCGTAGACGCCGGGCGGCGTTCTTGTCTCCCGCCTCGCGCGGCTTGGCTTCCACTAAATTGGCTGCTGTAGACATAATTCCGTTTTCCTCTACCTGCTGGCTCGGCACGGTGCTTCGGCACCCGCCGGCGAATCGGCTACGTGAACAATCTGCTGACCGAAGTTTCCTCGTGAATCGACTGAATGGCCCGTGCAATCAGGCCGGCGATGGATAACACCCTGATCTTCGGCTCGTTGCGGGCCGCCTCGGACAGCGGAATTGTGTTGGTGACAACCAGCTCGGTCAGAGCCGATTGCGAAATTCTTTCGATGGCCTGTCCCGACAATACCGGATGCGAAGCGCAGGCATAGACTTGGCGCGCACCGGCCTCGAGCAAGGCGCTGACGGTCTTGACCAGCGTGCCCGCCGTGTCGATGATGTCGTCGATAATGAGGCACGAGCGTCCGTCAACGTCGCCGATGACGTGCATCACCTCGGTGACGTTCATGTCCGTGCGGCGCTTGTCAACGATGGCCAACGCCGCATTCATTTTCTTGGCGAAGAAGCGGGCGCGCTCCACGCCGCCGGCATCGGGCGAAATCACCGTCAGATCCGGCAGGTTCAGCTTGCGGAAGTGATCCACCAGCACCGGCGAAGCGAACAGGTGATCGACGGGAATATTGAAAAACCCCTGAATCTGCGGTGCATGCAGATCGACGATCAGCGCGCGGTCGGCGCCCGCCGTAGTCAGCAGGTCGGCCACCAGCTTCGAGGAAATAGGCACACGCGGCTTATCCTTGCGGTCCTGGCGGGCATATCCAAAGTATGAAATGACGACCGTGATGCGGCGCGCCGAGGCCCGTTTGAGGGCATCGATCATCAGCAGGAGCTGGATCAGGTTGTGCGCCACCGGATCGGAGGTGGGTTGCACGATGAAGACATCGGAGCCGCGAACGTTCTCCTGGATCTGAACGTAGATTTCGCCGTCGGAGAACTGCGTGTGGTGACACTGGCCGAGAGGCATTCCGAGAAATTCGCAGATTTCCTTGGCGAGAGCGGGATTGGAGGTTCCGGAGAAGATCTTGAACTTGTCGTCTTGACGGGCGCGGATGGGCTTACGATCCATTTTCGTCTCCAGCGCTTTCTTGTCACTCGTCGCCGTCGCGGTACCAATCGCATCAGCTTGTTCTGGACGCGAATCCGGCGCAATTGTCGAGGGCTGCAACGAGCTCGTCTTTGTCGCTGAATCCATCCCTGTTTGCCTCCCGGAAGCTGAATTCCCTGCATCCACCCGACGCCACGCTTATGTCCGCCTAAACCCTGACTAACGCTTCGCTCAACCACCCGTCAGCGCACGCCGCTTGCACGAACGAGGATGGCTGGGCGGCTAGGATTCGAACTGGAGCCGCTTTGCGGGCGTCGCGGGGTCCCCGGAAAGCCAGATTTCAGGCTTTCTAGGATGCTCCGAGCCCGCAGGCGAAATCCTGAGCGTTAGCGAAGGACCTCTCCCAACATTACCAGCCAAATCACCTTGGCTGGGCGGCTAGGATTCGAACCTAGACAAAGTGCTCCAAAGGCACTTGACCTACCATTAGTCGACCGCCCAGTACACAAGCCTTTCCCAGTACAACAAATCTCGAGGCGGGACCCCGTCATGCGCCGTTTTCGCGCGTGACGGGCAGAAAGGCACTTGACCTACCATTAGTCGACCGCCCAACACCCGGATAGCGGGCCAGACTTTCCGCCGGCGACACCAGCCTATACGAACCGCCGCTCCAGATAACGGCCGCGCCCAAGCGTCACCGTTGCCCCCGCGGAAATACCCGCTTTGCACAACGCTTTAGCCGCTTCTTCGGCCTGCTCCGGACTTTTGTACAAACCGTAGAGCGTCGCCCCGGAGCCCGATAGCGACGCATAGCTCGAATTGTTTCTTTCCAGCAGACGCTTGACTTCGCGAAGTTCGGGATGCACAGGGAAGACGACGCGTTCGAAGTCGTTTTCGATCCCGGCTCGGACGAGGTCGAGAAGCAGCGTCTCGGCCCGGTCCCCGCTCACTTGCCCGTTCGCAACCTGCTCGCCCGGAACAGCGGGAACACCGGATAAGGTTCCATTCAGCCACTCAAAAGCCGAACGGCTGAACTCTTCTATTGTAGTGGACGAGACCTGAGGCGTCAATTTACCTTCCTGAGCGCGGAATTCGTCCCAACGCCGAAACGCTTCCGGCGTCGAGACGCCGATCTCGGGAGTCGCAATGACGCAGCCAATGGGGGGCAGATCGGGCAGCGGGTAAACCTCTTCGCCGCGGCCGCAACCCAGCACCGTGCCCCCGACCAGGAACAGCGGCAGATCGGAGCCGACCTCGGCGGCGATGCGCAACCGTTCGCGCACCGGCAACTCCATGCGCAGCACTCGCTCCAAGGCGAACATGGTGGCCACGGCGTTGGACGACCCGCCACCGACGCCGCCCTGCACGGGGAGATTTTTTTCGATGTTGATAACAACCTTGCCGCGCTGTTTGAGCGATCGCATCACGCGCTCGGCAATGCGCCAGCAAGTGTTGCTCTCGTCGCCGGGAACGCGCGCGTCCTTGCACCGGATCTCGATGCCGGTGCCACGGCTGACATCAACGCGGATGACGTCGTGCAAGGCAATGGTCTGGTATATGGTCCGCAGCTCATGGAAGCCGTCGTCACGCTCGGCCCCAATCGCCAGTCCCAAATTTATCTTTGCGAACGAACGCACGGAAACGGGCATCGCAGAGTCATTCTACTTCACCGGCTAGACCAGTTTGGCAAAACGGATAGACCTACAGCCCGAGCTGTACCCACGGATGGAATCGGAGGCGCCAGGAAGGAGAGAAAATTCCCGCCCAGCCCTGGGGGATCGGCCGGACGGGAAAGCGCCAGCTTAACGTTCAAACAAAATCGTAGTGTTGGCGACAGCCGGCTGAGCAAGACGGGGGGACCATTCCCACTCCGCCGGGAATTCGTGTAATTTTGCCGGCAACTGGCGTATCAGTTCCGGCCATCCTTCCATGTCTTCGTTCAACTCGCTTTCCCAATCGCCGTCGCTGATGGAAAAACACAATTGATCGGCGGCCAGGCATTCTCGTTTGTAGGCGACAACCCGGCGAATATCGTTCCAGCGGAAAGCGACCGCTTCCCTGCTCCTGCTGATGCACAACGATTCATCGTCGATTTCTATCGTGGTTCTGGGTCGTGTCATGGGGGAGCTCCCGCGGAAGCCGCGACGCGTATGCCAGCAGCTCCTGCTTCCTTTGATCGGGCAGGAACGAGGCGCGAAACGAATTGCGTGCCAACTGCCGCAATTCCTCGCCCGAAAAGGCAAACTCATCTTGCGCTATTTCGTACTCCCGCGAAAGTGACGTAAGGAACATGGCAGGGTCGTCCGTATTCAGAACCACACATGCGCCAAGGTCGTAGTACCTTCGGAGGGGATGACTGCCCAATGAAGCGCAACAGCCCGTGCGCAGGTTGCTGCTGAGGCAGATTTCCAGCGGCACCTGGCGCTCCACGATCTCGCGCAGCAGGCCCTCGTCGTCGATGAGCGTGAGGGCGTGTCCGAGGCGTTCGCTGCCGATATCGAGCGCAGCGCGTATAGACTCCGGCCCCGCGCTCTCGCCGGCATGGCAGGTCAGGCGCAAACCATGCTCGCGCGCCAGTCTGTAGACATCGCGAAATAGTTCGGGCGCGGCGCGCCGCTCGTCGCCGCCAAGGCCGAAGCCCACGACGTTGCGCTCGCGGCACTCGATGGCTTTCTCCGCCACCTTGCGCGCCTCCTCGGGACCAAAGTGACGCACCGCGTCGAAGATCCAGCGGAGCGATATCCCGAAGTCGCGCTCTCCGCGCTCGCGCCCGCGCTCCATGCCCGCAAACAGCGGATCGAACGGCTGCCCGCGCCAGAAGATGACTCCCACCGACACGAAAACCTCGGCGTGCAGCACGTGCTGCGCGGCCAGATTTTGCATCAGCCGGTAAGTAATCAGTTCGTAGTCTTCGGGCGTGCGCAGGCGCTCCGTCACCGCCTTGAAGGCCAGCAGAAAGCCGGTGAAGTCCCTGTACTCGTAGACCGCGCGCGCCTCTTCGACGGAGAGCTCGCGGCCGCTGTCCTCGATATTCCGGTAGCGATTATTGGCCGTGGGCAGCGGCGTGTTGTGACGCCGGCTGAGTTCGGAAAGCGTCTCGGGATCGACCGAACCCTCGAGATGAAGATGCAGTTCGGCTTTGGGAAGGGAAAGAATGAAGTCCGCGCCGTTGGTCGTCAGCTCCTCGCCGCCAATCTTGTGGGTGTCATCCTGAGCGCAGCGAAGGATCTGCTTTTTCTTGCGCCTAAAGACAAAAGCAGATTCTTCGCTCCCGTTGGTCGCTCAGAATGACACCTCTGGTTTAGAGAACAACCCTACTGCGGTTTAAGAAGCGGTTTAAGAATAGGTATAGCCCGGAGCCCGGCCTCATGGGCCGGAGTCCCCGGCGACGGCCGGGGGATATACCCTTCGCGAAACGGTTTAGCGCTTCGACTGGCCGCGAACCATCTTCTTCACTTTGCGTTTGGCCTCGCCGCGGGCGTGCGTGCGTTTGGGTTTCGGTTTGGCTGCTTCTGCCTTCTTGCGCATGACGCGCTTCACTTTTTTGCGTTCAATTTTATCGGTAACTGCTTTTGTATTTGGCATTCGTCATCCTGGTTAAGATAGAAATCCTCTCGGTCGCGCCGGTCACCCGTGGGGAAAGCTACGCCTTTTCCAGTTGGGCGTATTTTTCGACCAGCTTTTTCAAACCGAAGCGAGAAAATTGTACAGTAATCTTCGCCTCTTCACCCTCTCCTTCGCGAAGATAGACGATTCCTTCGCCATATTTCGGGTGTTTGACGCGGTCGCCCTTGCGGAAGCCGCGCTTGCCGGTAGGCTCCGGCGCGGCGATTTTGGGCAAGGAGAACCGCTTGCCGCGCGAGGCAAAAAACTCGGCAATGTTCTCGATTGAGTTGTAAGTCTGCCCCTGGTAGGCTGTTTTTCCGCCGCCGTAACCACCGCGCGAGCCTTTGTTCCAGACGGCGGACTGATCTTCGTTCTCGTAGTCGTAGTGCGTCCCGCCGGAATCGTCGGAATAAGTACCGCCAAACTTTGTCTTTGGTCTGTGCCCGGGCGAACCCAGGTCCTCCAGCAGCTCCGCCGGAATCTCCTCCAAAAATCGCGAAGGCACGGTCGGCTCCGCCGACTCGGTTGCGTAGCGGCGGCGAAAGCGGGCGCGCGAAAGCACCAGAGTATCCATGGCGCGCGTCATGCCCACGTAGCAAAGCCGGCGCTCCTCCTCGATGTCGTCCGGGGCCAGCAGCGTGCGCGAGTGCGGGAACAGCCCCTCCTCCACGCCGACAAGAAACACCAGCGGAAACTCCAAACCCTTGGCCGCGTGCAGAGTCATGAGCGTGATCTGCTGCGCGGCGTCGTACTGGTCGGCATCGCTCACCAGCGCCGCGTGATCGAGAAATTCGCCCACGCTCTCGCCGCGATCGCGCGAATCGAGAGCGGCATTGATCAGCTCGCGCAGGTTCTCCGTGCGCTGCTCGGCCTCCGGCGTGTCCTCCTGCTCCAACTGGCGCATGTAGCCGGTGCGGTCAAGAAGAAACTTGAGCAACTCGGCGGTGCTCGCCTGCGGAGAAGCTTCGCCCCGAAGCTGGGAACCATAATCATCACCGTCAGCGGCGGAGATCCTATTCTCTATCGGGAACGGAGCGTTGGCCTCGGCTGGCGGTAGCGCTGCTGCGGCGTCAAACGTCTCGGGAGCAAAGGTGACGTCGGAGCCGAACTCCAGCCCGTGCTGATCGCCGGGCTCGGGCTCCGGCTCGGGGACTCGGATTGCCGCCGGAGCAGGTGTCTCGCGCTTGGCGGGAGAATCTGGCGCAATCACTTCAGCCTCGGCCCGCGCACTCTCGGTAAGCCGCTCCGCATAGGTTCCGCTCATCATGGCACGGGCATTTACTATGATGTCGCGGAAGTTCTTCAGCGCGGCCGTGGCCCGCTGTGGCAGCAGCTTGCGCTCGATCGCCTCCGCGACAGCGTCCCACAACGAGACGCCGGTTTCCAGCGCAATCCGCTCCACGGTCTCCATGGTGGTCTTGCCGATGCCGCGCGTGGGAGTGTTGATCACGCGCATCAGCGCCACAGAGTCCGCCGGGTTGAGGATGAGTTTCAGGTAGGAGATCATGTCCTTGATCTCCGCCCGGTCATAAAACGAGAAGCCTCCCACCACGTGATAACTGAGCCCGTAGCGGCGCAGTGCTTCTTCAAACAGGCGCGACTGCGAGTTGGTGCGGTAGAGCACGGCCGCGCGTCCGCTGCCGCCCTCCTCCGCGCGTTTCTGCATGTACTTGGAGATGTAATCGGCGGCGAACAGCGCTTCGTTTTCGCCGTCGGGGGCCTCGTAGTAGCCGATCCGTGTGCCGCCCTGCCGTGCCGTCCACAGCCGTTTGCCCTTGCGCTTGACGTTGTTGGCCACCACCGCCGAGGCCGCCTGCAGAATGTTTTCCGTAGAGCGGTAGTTCTGCTCCAGGCGGATGATCTTCGCCTCCGGAAAGTCCTGCTCGAACTCGAGGATGTTGCGGATGTCGGCGCCGCGCCAGGAGTAGATCGACTGGTCCTCATCGCCCACCGCGCAAACATTGTGGCGCTGGCCGGCGAGCAGGCGCATGATCTCGTATTGCGGGCGGTTGGTGTCCTGGTACTCGTCCACCAGCAGGTATTGCCAGCGGCGCTGGTACTTGGCGCGCGCCTCGCCAACGCCCTTCAGCAAGCGCTGCGCCTCCAGCAGCAGATCGTCGAAGTCGAGCGCGTTTGCCTTGAGCAGTTCCTGGCGATAAATCTTGTAAACCTGCGCAATCTTCTCGGTCTTGGGATCGGCCGAGCTCAGGTAATAATCCTGCGGGTCGAGCATGTGGTTTTTGGCCCAGGAAATGTGCGAAAGAATCGTGCGCGGAGTCAGCTTTTTGTCGTCCAGTCCGAGACGGCGAACCGCCGCCTTGGCGACCATCTCCTGGTCTTTTTCGTCGTAAATGACGAAATCCTTGCGCAGACCCTGGCCGTTCACCAAAAGAGCTTCAATGTCGCGCCGCAGGATGCGCACGCAAAGCGAATGAAAGGTCGAGATCAGGGGCTTGGCGAACGTCGTGTGCCCAACCAATTGCTCGACCCGTTCGGCCATCTCGCTGGCCGCCTTGTTGGTGAAGGTAACCGCGAGAATCGAATCCGGCGCCACGCCGACGCTCTCAATGAGGTGCGCGATGCGGTAGGTGATGACGCGCGTTTTGCCGCTGCCGGCTCCGGCCAGGATCAACACCGGCCCTTCGACGGTCTCGACCGCCTGGCGCTGCTCTGGGTTCAGTTTGTCGAGAAGATGCTGCAAAGGAAATCGCCGTGAAGTTCTGTGCAAGTTTTAGATTACAAGGTATAGGCGGTAGCCGCCAGCGTCATTCCGAGCCAAGCGCCGAATCCTGCTTTACGAACCACTGTCATAACCGCCCAGACACTCCCGACAGGCCCTAGCGGGCTGCTGAAAAACAGACCGCTCTGGTGTGAGAATATAAGCAATTGTGTTGCGCCTCCGTGGGTTACACATTCCGTAGCGCCTCGCTTGGTGCTCGGCGCGTTTTTCAGCAGCCTGCTAGTACCCCGACCGCTTGATTGTGTAATGAAGTTTGTGTCGGGCCTGCTTGCGGGTGAACTTCCAGTCGATAGCAACGCGGGTGTGATTCATGCGGCGATTCCAAGCCCGGGTTTGTTTG
>JBEKBO010000033.1:0-37673 GCA_050015355.1 Candidatus Korobacteraceae bacterium
CAAACCCCAGCAGCCGCCGACGGCAGCCTGGATAAATCCGCCTGTTTTGACGACGGCGAGTCAGGAAAATGCTCACTAATTAACGCCGCCGGGTGTCTCAAAATCGTTGACAAGTTCCGGCATCCTGCTCCTGGGTCCTAGAACTTTTGCAATCCCGGGTGTCATCCCATCCGGGGATAACACCGGCAATCGCTTCTTCCAGTTCTCGGCCGTTTATCGGCTTGGAGATATATCCGTCCATCCCCGCTTCGATGCAGCGCTCTCGGTCTCCCTTCATGGCGTGAGCGGTCATGGCGATGATCGGGATGTGCAATTGAGTCTGTCTTTCCTTCTCGCGAATCTTCTCAGTTGCCTTCAGTCCGTCCATCTCCGGCATTTGCACATCCATGAAGATTGCGTCAAAGTCCTGCCGTGCAATGGCGTCCAGCGCCTCCTGGCCATTTCCCACCACGGCCACTGTGTGCCCGAGTTTCTCGAGCATTCGCGTCGCAATCTTCTGATTGACGGCGTTGTCCTCCGCCAGCAAGATATTCAATCGGCGGGATTCGCGCGGGCTACGGCGGGTAGTGAGCCCGGACAAATCTTCGGTCTGCCTGACCTTGCCGAGCACGGCTATCATCGCATCGAACAATTGCGATTGACGGATAGGCTTGGTTAGGTAGGCCGCTATCCCCAACTCCCGGCAGCGAGCCGCATCGCCGCGTCTTCCCGCCGAGCTCAACATCATGATCGTCGCGCCTGCCAGCCTGGGTTCCTGCTTGATTCTCTGGGCGACGCTGAATCCGTCGAGATCTGGCATCTGGCAATCAAGCAGCACCAGTTTGAACGGGTTCTGATCGGCGAGAGCTTGTCCCATGGCATTGAGGGCGCTAACGCCGCCGTCAGCGCACGCCGGTATCGTTCTCCAGCGCGTCAACATCTCTTCCAGGATGCGCCTGTTCGTAGAGTTATCATCCACGACCAGAACTCGCAGCCCGTCGAGTGTGCGCGGTTGATTTTCTGAAGCCGCTGTGGCCAGCGAACGCGCTACCTTGAAGCGAGCGGTGAAGTGGAATGTACTACCCTGGCCAGCTTCGCTTTCAACCCAAATCCGGCCGTTCATGATCGCGATCAGCCGCGCCGAGATTGCAAGCCCGAGACCCGTTCCTCCGTACCTGCGAGTGATCGATCCGTCCGCTTGTTCAAAGGGCGCGAAAATACTCTCCTGTCGCTCGCGTGGAATGCCAACGCCCGTATCTTTGACGGAGAAATGGATAACCACTTCGTCGGCGTTGGATTCCTGCCGCTCGGCTTGAACAACGATCTCTCCCCGCTCGGTAAACTTGATTGCATTGCTCACCAAGTTCGTCACCACTTGGCGCAGCCGGCCAGGATCGCCGGCCAGCAATTCGGGCAGGTCGGCATCAACACGGTATGCCAGCTCCAGACCCTTCTGCTCAGCCCGCACGCCCAACGGGTCCAGCGTGTCGCCCAAACAGTTGCGCAGGCCGAAGTCGATAGTTTCGAATTCGAGTTTTCCGGACTCGATCTTGGAAAAATCAAGAATGTCGTCGATCACGGTTAACAGAGCTTCGGCGGAGGACTTCGCCAGCTTCAGGTATTCAGACTGCTCTGGTTTGAGGTCCGTGTCGAGGGCAAGCTCCAGCATTCCCATTACGCCGTTCATCGGCGTTCTAACTTCGTGGCTCATGTTTGCCAGGAATTCACTCTTTGCGCGGTTCGCGGCTTCCGACGCTTCCTTGGCGGCGCGCAACTCCGTGGCTTCCCGCATACGCGCGGTGATATCTTCGATGATTCCAATGTTGGTTTCTTCGTTTAGGCGGGAGGCGGTGACCCGTATCCAGATGATCTTGCCATCTTTGCGGATGTAGCGCTTTTCCATTTCGTAGTACGGCGACTTTCCCTCCTTGAAAGCCGTCAGGAGCTCCCGATTGTGCGCGCAATCCTCAGGATGGGTGAGGTCGTAGTAGGTCATCCCCTTCAACTCTTCGGCCGAATAGCCGGTGATCCGCTGGAACGCGGGGTTGACCTCCAGGAAACGTCCCTCGTGATCCGCCAGGTCGATGCCTACGGGGGCGCGGTCCAGAATTGCCCCAAGCCTTTCCGCCGTAGCCTGGAGTTGCTGCTCCGCCTGCTTGCGCGCAGTGATATCTTCGATGATCGAGATTTTGTGCTCATCATCCAGCCGTGTACCGATGATGCGTACCCAGATCATCTTGCCATTCTTGAGGAGGTAGCGCTTTTCGAAGTCGTAGTTCTTCAACTTTCCCCGCATCAACCCATCCACAAGCTCCATGTTATGCGCGATGTCATCGGGATGAGTCACAGCCTTCCAGTCCATCTGTTTCAGCTCCTCCGCGGAATAACCGATCATCCGCTGGAAGGCGGCATTCGTCTCCTCGAAGCGATTCTGCAGGGTTCCGGTAACGATCCCTACCGGCGCATTGTCCAGGATAGCCTGCAGCCTGTTGGCCGTGGCCTGAAGCTGCTTTTCCGTCCGCTTACGCTCGGTAATGTCAATGTATGCGCCTACCGCCCCGCGGACTCTGCCTGTGTCGTCCAGCAGCGGCACGGCGTTGCCAAAAAGCTCCCGCGAGGTACCGTCGTCGAATGCGATCGTGTACTCACAATCCCGGACCTCGCGTCCGGTTGCCGCCGCCAATTCCACCGGCAGCTCATCGGGGGAAAGCTCCTGTCCGTCCCGCAGCATGTGGAAAGTCGATGGCGCATCACCCTCGGGCGCCATCTTTGAAGTGTTAGCCCCGGGTGGCAACCGAAGAAGGTCATACGCCGCGCGGTTGCTCGTCATCCGCCGACATTCGGGGTCATGGGCAATGAACGTGACTGCCGGCACGGCATCCAGGATAGCCGCCAGTTCCGTGGCCAGAGCACGCGCCTCGGCTTCGCTTCGCTCCAGTTCCGCATTGAACCGCTTCAGATCTTCGGTTTCACGGCGAGCTGCTTCAGCGCGCTCGCGCTCCACCGCGCGTTGTTGAATTAGCTGCGATGCCTTGACCAACGATTCAGCGGCTTCGTCGAACTCAGTGAGTTCAAGGCGCCCGATCGCCACTGATTCGCCGCGTCCTAGGGCGAGGGCAGGGGCGATCAGACCCTGGATCGAGCTAGCGATGCGTCGTGCCATGAGGAGAGCCAGCGCGACGCCGGTGAGCGACAGCAGAGCCGTGCCAGCGATAGTCCACCACAGCCAGCGCCAAATCTCTGCCATCATGATTGCTTTGGGCACCCCGATCATTACTGTCCAGCCAGAGGTCGCCGATCGGCTGAAACTGTTGAACATCGGGACACCCTCGAAGTTGATACCCTGTGCCGTACCCTCCGCGGTATCCCTCAACCGTTGCACCAGAGCGGGGCCGGGTTGCCGGCCGACAAACTCCTCCGCTAAACGAGTCCGGGCAATCAAGGCCTGATTGCTGTCGTAGATTATTCCAAGCCATTCCGACGTAAACTGCTGCAGCAAAAGAACTCTGCCGAAGCGATCAGTAGGGACGTTCATGGCCAAGTCGTAGACAACTCGACCGTCGCGGAACACCGGGACGTGCACACTGATCATAAGACGCCCCGTAAAAACGCCCTTGAATGAGTTGGTGATGAGCGGCCTACCGGTCGCATAGACCTGGTGAACTGCATCCGGGACGCTGTGCTTGGGCAAGGGTGCGCCAAACGGGCGAAATGTATTGATGAGTTCCTGCCCAGTCGCGTCTGCAAGGAGGATATAGGCACCAGGATGAGCTTCCAGGACCAGCCGCGCCTGACGACGGTAAAAGGCGGGCAGGTCGCCGGAGACGAGCGAAGGTGAAGTTGCAAGAGCGTTCAAGCTGGCTTGCATGTTGACCAGCTCCCGGTCAATCACCATCGTGAGCGCGCGCGCTGTTTCCAGCATGCGCTGTTCGGTAAGCGCCCGTCTGCTCTGGTAGTTGTAGTAGACGAGAAATCCAGCGGCGACCCATACCGGCAGCACACAAGCAACGACAAGAGACGCAAGCCGGAATCGAATAGAAACCCGGCGGCGGTTTCCAGAGGGCGCCTGCACCTCCGCCGTAGCATCTATGTCGGAGGTGCCGGTTGCGGATGAACTGGCGGCTGCCGGCTGGCTGACGATATCTTCTTTCGTTTCTGGTTTCATTTGGTCGTTGTGTATGTCTGCTGTCCGCTTGGCGGCTCCAGCTCACGTTCAAATGCTTCTTTAACGCGGGCCAGAGTTGAAGCGCGATAGATCGAATTCAACAGCGCACCGATCGCACAGCCGAGCAGGAACACGACAAGGGTCAATAGCGAGCAATTCTGCATAACATTCACCAAAAATGAACTTCACAGTTCTTTGTCTTGCGCCGTCTCCACTAGAGCAGGGCACGCGCATGACCTCATATTTTTCAACTGTCACGCCACGCGCAGAGCTGGAGCGACTGTTCCGGGATCACTGCGCTGCGAAATCCGTATGAAACAGCACTCCGTGCGACAAGGCCGCACTATAACTTTGCCAGCTTGGCGAGCGCCGGCACGTGCCCTTGCGCCGCGGATAGCTCGAACCATTCTCGTGCCTGCGTCATGTTGCCCAGGTCTTCAAGTGCGATCGCCACGATGTATTGCGCCGGCGCGCTGCCGGCAATCGCTTCGTCGGCGATGGAATGCCAAATTCCCGGCTCCAGCGAACTGCGGTCGATCGCGAACGCTTGCAGCGCTAACGACATCGCACTCTCTCGTTCAGACATCGAGGCCTCCAGCTTCACAGCCGAGTAGGAACACGACAAGGGTCAATAGCGAGCAATTCTGCATAACATTCCCCAAAATGAAATTCACTCTTCTTTATCTTGCGTCCTCTCCACTAGAGCAGTTGCGGAGTTTGCCGGTGGGCAAAAGCCCGGCTTTCGCCGTCGTATACCTTCCGCGATTCCGGTCTAGCGAGCCCGGAGATTGCTGGCAACACCCAGCATGTGCCCCATAGTTAGAGACAGACTCGGAATCATCCACAATCTGCGCTCAGGTGACCTCTTGCGCACTAGACGGCTCAACATTATTTCGCCAACTAAGAAAGGAGCATTGGTGCCGTATAACCGGGCCCGCGTGGGGTGAGCGCCATAGAGGGGATTGACCTCGCGACACGGCTGCGGGCAATGTAAGGTTACTTCAGCATCAGCGATCGTACTGCCGAGGGCGAGCGCAGCCAAAATGCCGAATTTCCAATCGACGATTCGCGACTCGACAGGTGCCGCCGTGATCTCCAGTCTGCTTGAGACAATGCTGTTGCTGAATGGCACAATAGGCTCCCGACGCACAAACGCGGTAAAGTTGTTCGTTGTCTTCGGCGTCTCCTCTGCTGCCAGGTACGGGCGTTGACAATCAGAAAACATGGCCCACGGCGTTGATCGGCTGGCGGATGGATCGGCCTGATCTCCCCTTTCTCCTTGCGGAAACGAGAACGGTGCGCACAACATAACGCACAAGAGTAAACCGCCGGCTAGCTTCGCCATTCTCTCTACTCCTCAACCCGTAGCTGCTTTGAATGCATCCGTATGCGCCCAACAGTGGTTGAACCGACTGGGGGCTAGCCGGACCGGCCACCATCTCTAAGTCCTCGATACTTGGAAGTAGCAATCCGCGTTCCAACAGAGGAGGTGCGCCGCGCACTCATCTTGTGTTGATTCGCAGTGGGTTTTGGCGCCTGCGGGCCGATGGCGAACGCTGGGACACTGTCTGAATTCTGGAATTTGCTCTGGTTTCGAGAAGCGAACGGGAATCATGGCGGGAGCAGCGAGCGGTCTGTTTCGGGGATCTAGAGCATCCGGAGGCAGCAGTCAAATCTGGGCCGAGAGCCATGCACCCCGTGCCCGTTGGCTACACGGACAATTCGTATTCCGTCCGTCACGATGTCCACGGCACCGGTCATGGCGGCGACATAAGCATGTCAGATCCGACCAGCCGGTTCAGGCAGATTAAGCACTGGAAGCTGCTGCGCGGTCCAAGTACTTACCGCACTTCCCACACCTATTGCCGGCTGGCGAGAAGCCACAACGTCCACAGAGTCGTGCCAGCACGCCCTTATCTAAGAGCGGTTTGCCGCACTTGATACATTTGTCCTTAATGACGCCGTAACAACTGGAGCACAGTTGAGCCACGATGGCTCCGCCGGAAAAGGCCTCTCCGCAGTTCAAGCACTCATTCTTGTGGGGACCAACCCCACACGCCTCGCAGAGTTGTGCCGCTTGCATGTGAATCTCCTTTGCCGACTATCGCGCTATGTCACCAAACTTCATAGCTGACAAGGCGCTCGCTAACTCGCAAGTTATGTAGTACTGCGCCGCACTACACCTTCTCGGCCTTCTCATAAACGACCAGTTCGTCTTTCCCGCGAAGGTCACTCGGGTGGTAGCGCGGAATCGGGAATTCCAGTTCCTTAAACACAACTGGCGCAGTCTTCTTGTCTACCAGACCGAGGGCAACGGCGACTCCGTAAATGATAGCTTCCGGGCGCGGAGGGCAGCCGGGAATGTAATAACTTACCGGCAGAACTTTTTCTACTGGCCCGATGACAGAGTAACTGTCAAACCAGATGCCCCCGCCGCATGCGCACGAGCCTATCGCAAAAACAAGTTTGGGTGCCGGCATGGCTTCGTAGGCGCGCTTGAGCGCTTTGGCCGTGGAGCGCATCGCAGGACCCTGGCAGAGCATTACGTCCGCGTGGCGAGGCGAGCCAACTAACTTGATTCCAAAGCGTTCGACATCATAGTAAGGCGTAAGAACATTGAGAACCTCGATGTCGCAGCCATTGCAGCCCCCGCTGTTGGCATGATAGACCCACAATGATCGGCCGAACATTTTTTGGCAGAGGCTTTTCAGCACTTGACGTCCTTTCGGCGCTCAGCAGGCTCTTGCATTTCACTCCAATTCGATCTTGATGTCGTCCACCACTGGATCGCTTTCGAAATAAGCCCGCGAACGGAAAACCCAGCGCTCGTTTTGCAAATCGTCGAAGCGATACCCCTTCATTTTTAGCCGTTCTAGCGCTGACGGCTCGCTGAAGCAGCGCCCGCATCTCTGGCAAGTGCTCATGAAAAGCTCCAGCCGCTGCTGCAAGTCGCCAACGCTGTTCGTGCCAAGTTCAAAGTCATGGCTCATGGTGATGGCTTTCTCCGGGCAGACATCCGCGCATCGTCCACAGTAGGTGCAGCGCTGGCCGAGGTACTTCAGGATGCGAATCTCCTGGCAAGCATCGAAGACGAGGACTGCGCGTCCCGGACAGTTGTTTGCGCAGCCCGCACAGCCAATGCATTTGACGCCATCGAAAACCGGGCGCCCACGAAATTTTTCCGGAAGTGGCCGCTGCGCCACAGGATACGGGAGTGTCACGCGCCCCGCCTTCAGGCAGATAACAGTTTCTTCGAGCTTGCTCAACAGAGACATGAGCTCACCTCTCAGTAGCCGTAAGTCGCCAGGCCCAGCGCCGCCAGAGCCATCACCAGCAGGCTTGCAAAGTAGCGGATCGCCTGATCGATCCGGTAACGCGCGTGGGTTGCGGCGACCACGGTGACCAATACCACCAAGCCAACCACCTTCAGCCAAAACGTCAGCCAGCCCAGCGGAAATGCCAGTTCCGATCCCCACGGATCGAAAAGTCCGATAAAAAGTGCGCTATAGATCACAAGCTTTGCCATCGACGCGTACTTCAATAGAGCCAGCTTGGGGCCGGAGTATTCCATCAGCGGGCCCTCCATCAACTCGGTTTCCGCTTCCGAGATGTCGAAGGGCGCACGCTGAACGAAGGCCTGAAATGACAGCAGAATCACCACGATCATGATCAGCCCGGACCATGGGAATCCGCTGGTGGCGTAAACCGATCCATGCAGCACGGTGTCCAAGCGGAACGACTGCGTGTGCACCGCGCCGGTGATGATCGCAATGACAAACAGCGGCTCCAGCGCGATCATGCTCATCATTTCGCGGCTGGTGCCGACGAGAGAGTAAGTGGAGCCCGCCGCCAGGCCCGCAAGCAGCGTGCAAATGCCGGAGAGCGTCAACAAATAGATCAGCAGGATCGCGTCGCCGGCATTGTTCATGGGCGCCGGAAAGCCCATCGGCACAAGGCAGGTCACGGCCAGCGCCGTCGCCATCGAAAGATAGACGGCGAACTGCTGCATGCACGGCATCTCGCCGGAGTCGATATCTTCCTTGCCCAGAAGCTTCAGCAGGTCGAAGTATGGCTGCAACAGCGGCGGTCCTTGTCTCGACTGAATGCGTGCCGTGAGCTTGCGAAGCACGCCCTGGAAGAACGGAGCCGCTAACAAAACGAGGCCCACGTTCAACAATCCGCCCAACATCATTCCAATCGCGCTTCGGTTCATATTCAATCCTGTGCCTTCTTCGCGCGCGTCAAGTTCAGCAGTTCTTTCTGCGACCAGACTTTGACTGTACCGGATCGCAGGTCGATCGTTTCCAGCCGGTCGGTGCAGGAAAAACACGGGTCAATGCTACCCAGAGAAATTGTCATGTCCGCAATCTGCTGGTCTTTGATCATCATCGGCACGGCCTGCAGGTTCTGATAGGTGGGCGCGCGAACACGCCAGCGCCGCGGACGGTTGTTCTCGCCGGTGATGACGAAGTGGTGGCTTTCTCCTCGCGGCGCCTCGACCGAAGAAAGACCCATGCGCCCCGCCGGCAATTCGTCTTCGATCTTTAAGTCAATTGGTCCATCAGGCATCTTCTCCAGGCATTGGCGGATGATGTTGATGGACTGGAAGACTTCCTGCATGCGTACCAGCACTCGCGACCATACATCACAGCCATCGGCGGTGATGACATCGAAATCGACCCTGTCATATGCCGCGTACGGGTGATCCAGCCGGCAATCGATATCGACTCCCGCGGCACGCGCGACCGGGCCGACAAGGCCGGCGTTCTTCACCAGCGTCGGGTCCGCGATGCCAACGCCGCGCGTACGTTTTTGGATGTTCTTGTCCTTGCTCACCGCGGCCGCAACCTCTGTCCACTCGGCTTCGAGCTTGTCGAGCACCTGTCGCAGCTCGGTTCGCGCGTCGTACGTGATATCACAGCGGACGCCGCCGACAACGCACAGCGCATAGGTCTTGCGGTTGCCGCTGATCTTCTCGGCGATCCACATGATGGGCTCGCGGATGCGGAAGCTCTGCATGAACAACGTGTCGAAGCCGACGATGTGACATGCCAGCCCGACCCACAGAAGGTGGCTGTGCAGGCGCTCGATCTCGAGCATGATGGTGCGGACGTATTCGGCACGGGGCGGAACTTTGAGTGCCGCCGCGGCTTCGACGGCCTGAACATACGCCACACTGTGCACGCAACCGCAGATGCCGCAGATGCGCTCGGCGAGCATGGGGATGTCGTTGTAGCTGAGCACGGATTCAGCGAGCTTCTCGATGCCGCGGTGCACCATGAACCCGCGATACTCGCAGCCGCGGACCATTTCTCCCTCGACGTAGAGACGGAAATGCGCCGGCTCGTCGAGCGTTGGATGGAAGGGGCCAAACGGCACGACCGTGCAGCCCTCGGGCGGTTCTTCGAACTTGAACTCGCCGTCGGGATCGAAGTTTTCCGGGACTTCATTCCAAGCGAAATCTTTTCGCAGCGGATGCACGCCATCGGGCCAGCCGTCCGGCAGCACCAGGCGCTTGGGATAGGGATGTCCCACCGGCTCGACGCCGATCAAGTCGCGGATTTCGCGCTCTGCCCAGTTTGCCGCCGGAACCACGTCGGAGATGCTGTCAATCCGCGGATTGTCGGGCGGCAGGTAAGTGAGCACGCTGCACAGCAGGTGATCCTTGTCGAATGCGAAATCGTGCGCCACCAGAAATTTTCCCGAGAAGGGCCGGTCATCCACCCCGATGCTGATCACGTAGCGGGCGTCGAGATCGCGAAAGATGTGACGGCAGACGCGCTTCACCTCCAGCGGATCGACGAACAGGAACAAACGACGGTCACTGGGACAGTCGGCCCTTTGAACGGCAGCGCCGAACTCTTCCCGCAGTTGTTTGAGCCGGTACGGTGCGATCATATCAGCGCTCCTTCAGGATTGGTTCGTCGTGCGGTTCCGGAGTTGGCGCGCCGCCAACCCAGCGGAAGTAGCGTTTGATCTCACCGTAGAAATTATGAGCGGTGTAGCGATGGCAATCCGCCTCGGTTGCGTAGCCGCAGAGCCACGGAGCAGCCGCGCGCCGTTTGGCATCGCCAAGTTTCGATATGGCAAACGCCACCGCAAACGCCAGTCCTAAAACCACCGCCAGCGCAAGCGGTACGAACAGCGCCGTCGACGCGGTACTGCGAATTCCGGTAAGCAGCCCGCCTGTCATCGGCCCGGCATCGGCCAGCGCCGCCCCAAAACCCTGCCGGCTGGCTGCCAGCGCGTGCTGCATGAGGTTGAACGCGATTGCCGGAAGTATTCCCAGGAGAATGCACAACAGCGCGAGCAAAACCTGGGGCGCCTGCATCATCCAGTTGACTTCGAGACGGCCCTTGCTGGCCGCCTGTGCGGCTACCAGCGTGCTGGTGCGTGACAGAAAGCTCACGCCGAAGAACTTGATGAAGGAAGCCAGCGTCAGCGCGCTGGTCAAAATGGCCACGACAGCGCACAGCGCCAGGTATTTTGCCGAGCGGCTGCCCTGGACGGCCGCAACGTAGATCGTCCATTTGCTCACGAATCCATTGAACAGCGGCACACCGGAGATGGAAAACGACGCCACTATCGCCGTCACCGCAGTCACGGGCATGAACTTCATCATGCCGCCCATTTTGTTGAGGTTCTGCGTTCCAGTGGCGTAAAGCATCGAACCGGCATTGAGAAACAGCAGAGCCTTGAATAGACCATGGTTGAGGACGTGGAACATGGCGCCGAAAAAACCAATTGCAGCGAGCGTCGCGACCTCCCCGCTTGCCGGCAGCAGCGCCAGGCAAACGCCGATTCCCAGCAAGATGTAGCCAATCTGCCCGATACTGTGAAAGGCGAGCAATCGCTTCGTCTGTTCCTGTTTGAGCGCCTGCATGGTGCCGGTGAACAGGGTGATGGTGCCGAGCAGAGAAATTACAAATCCCCATTGCGCGAACGGGTAGTCAGCTTGGGATGCCGCGGGCACCAACCACAGGAAATAACGCATCAGACCGTAAACTCCAGTTTTGATCATCACGCCCGAGAGCATGGCGCTCACGGGCGAGGGTGCGGCGGGATGCGCGTCCGGCAGCCAGATTTGGCCGAAGGGCCACATGCCCATCTTGATGCCGAAGCCGATGAGGAAAAGCGCGAAGGCCAAGGCGGTTGTGCCCGGCCTGGCGCTAAGCAGCAAGGGGAGATGCGCGCTTACGGTATCGAAGTCGTACTTCAAGCCTCCGACACCGGTGGTGGCCGCTCCCGTCACCGCGAGCAACTCCGCCCCGATCATGGTGGCCGCGCAGGCGATCTGCATCATGACCAGATATTTGTTGGCGGCGCGTATGTTTTCGCGCTTCCGGTTTTCAAAACGGATAAGCGCGTAGCCGGGCAGCGTCATCAGTTGCCAGAAGAGGAAGAAAAACCACATCATGTCGGCAGTGCTCAGCAGGCCGTACATTGCCGCGAGAAATAGCAGGAAATTGGGGTAGTAGCGCGCCACGCTGTACTGCTCATACATCCGCATGTAGCTGATGGAGTAAAACGCCGCCGGCAGGGCGATTAAGACGGCCAGCATCAGGAACATCGCCGTCAGGCCGTCCACATAGATGCGCAGGCCGACTCCAATCTCCGGCGTCGTCCACCAGAACGTGGTGGGATGTTGTGATGGTCCCGCGATCAGCACGTTGGATACCGCGGACAGAATCAGCACGGCGGTGGCCGCGGTGACCAGAAACGAGAGCCAGCCGGCAACGGTCCTGTAGCGCGAAACGAGCAAGGTAGCGATCGCTCCAGCGGCGCAGATGAGGATCGAAGCGAGAACGGCTTGTTCGGGAGTCATCATACGCACGCCTCCGCGATCGGCTGGCTGCCCGCCGTCGGCAGCGATGGTTGCGGCCTTAGGCTTTGCAGCAAACTGCTGAGTACTTCCAGAGTGGTCTCGACTGTTTCCGTCAGCCGCTGCCCCGGCATGAGCGACTCCGGTTCCACGCCCAGCAGCCACGCTTTGGTCCCATTGGCCTCAGCCCATTGCGACAACGCGGCGAGCGAAATCTTGTGCGTGGAAATCTGCGGGAATCTCGCGGTGATCGCCGATGCATCCAGGAACACGACCGACCCGGCGGCGGCGTTGAATTCAACCGCATCGAGAAATAGGACGTGCTTGAATCGCTCGCGCGCCAACCCGCCCAGGTAACGCTCAGGCGTAGTTCCGGCAATGGTGACGTCCGGCACGCCGGCGGCAATAAGCCGCTCTCCCAGTCGCACTCCAAGGCCATCATCGCCATAATCCACATTGCCGAGGGCCAGAAAGCAGACGCGCCCCACGAGGCATTGTCGAAGTTGTTCGCGGAGGTCGGTCATCAAATGTCCTCCCCGAGCTTCTTGATCTGCTCATAGGTGAAGACAGGGCCGTCCACGCAGACGTAGGCCACGCCGATGCAGCAATGACCGCACTTGCCGATGCCGCATTTCATATACCGCTCGAGGGTAGAGACGATGTTCCGTTCCTGGAACCCCATCGTCAGCAAATCTTTTATGACAAAACGGAACATGACTGGCGGGCCGCAAACGAACGCGACCGTGTCTTCCACCTGCACTTGCACGCCGGGCTTCTTAAACAAGCTGCCGACAACCCCGACGTTACCGGCCCAGACGCCATCGCTGCGATCGACGCTGAGATAGCATTCGACTCCCGCCGATTGCTCCCATTCGCGCAGGTTCGGCACATACATCAACTCCTGCGGTGTCTTGGCGCCCAGAAAAATCTGAATGTGGTTGTACTTATCGCGATGCTTGAGCGCGTAGACGATGCACGAGCGGAGCGGAATCAGCCCAATGCCGCCGGCGACAAACACCAGGCTTTTCCCGTAGTAGTCTTCCATTGGGAAGCCGTTGCCGTATGGACCGCGAACGGCAAACTTGTCGCCAGGCTTCATTTTATGGAGAGCCGCGGTGCAACTGCCGACCCGCCGGACGGTAAAGAACGTTTCGTCCTCCGTCGGGCTGGCAGGCAGCGAGGTGGGAAACTCCCCGACTCCGAATAGCGACACTTGCGCGAATTGGCCTGGCCGGAAGCGCCGGAAGGCCTGTTGCTCCGCTGCATCTTCGAATCGCCAATAGAAAGTCTTGACGTCAGTAATCTCAGGCACCACGCGATCGAGTATCGCAACCTTCGGCAGATAGGCATTTTCGGTGGCCGAAATATTCGCGCCTGTCAGATCAATCTTTTCAACGGCTGACGTGCTCATGGTTCTCAAACTCCGCCGTGGCGCGGCGAATCATCTCCACCACGCTCGGCATTCCGATATTGCCGTGGCAAACATCGACACAGCGGCCGCAGCCAACGCAAGCCATGGAGAGTTCACGTTGGATGAAATAGTGCGCCAGCTTGCGGAAAAACCGGCGATTGCGGCGGTCATGTACGGCCTTGCGCGGATTGTGGCCGCCTGCCATGCGTGTAAAACCGCCCAAGGCGCAGGAGTCCCAGATGCGTACCCGCACAACTTCGTCTGGACCTGTCTGCCGGTCGCTGACGGTGAAGCAGGTGCAAGCTGGGCAGACGTAAGTGCAGCCGCCGCACTCAATACAGCGATTGCCGATTTCTTCCCAGGTCTTCTCCAACACTTCACCGTGCGAAACGTAACGCACGGTGGCGGAGAACCAGCTCGTGCTAGTTTTGAAACGCTTGCGAACTTCATCGAGGATGGCGCGACGCTTCTCCACGTGTGCCTCCGTGCCTCTCCGGAATACGGGGTCGGCCAGCAGACTTTCACCCGCCGGCGTTCCGGCTACGGCCATGAACTCGTCCCCGAGGTCCATCAATTGCAAATCAAAGCGGTCGCGAGCGGCAGGGCCGGTGTCGGCGCACACGCAGAAGCACTCGTCACCAACATCGCGATCCGGATCGGTGCAGACCATGTTGACCAGGAAGAGGTTCTTCCGGCGCTTGTCATAGTAGGTGTCGCGAAAACTGCCACCAAGATAGAAGAGGTCGAGATGGTAGATTCCCGCCACGTCACACGAGCGAATGCCGAAGATGGCGCGCTTGGGTTCCTCGTAGATCGGTTCAATGCGAACATTTCCATTCGCGCGCGTCACTTTGAGCATTGGCTCGATGTGCGGCAAAACGTAGCGTTTGGGCGGATAGTAGGGATTCGCGAAATGAGTCTGAACCTGATCGCGGTTCTGCTCAGTCACAACGTCAAAGTAGGTATCGCGTCCTCGCCCGCAAAACGGCGCCATCACTTCATAGCCTTGTTGCCGGAGGAGGTCCACGATCTTGAGCACGTCGGCACGGTCGAGGATGCGGGCTTTCATGCAGTCTCCTTTTCTACGCGAACCGGCACGGCCTTGCTGCTAAATCCATGCTCCCCGAGGATCTGCTGCTGGACATCGCTCGCGAAATATGGGACGTAGATGGTGCCTTGCATCACTTCCGGCGTGACCCGTGCGGTCGAGACCGCCGAGCCGGTGGCAGCATACAGGCGAATTTTTTCCCCATCGCGTATCTGGAATTGCTTTGCGTCTTCGATGCTGATTTCGGCAAAGCCATCCGGGTAGTCGAGGAACAGACTCCGGTATTCCCGCTTCAGGGTTTCGCTGTGCCTGATAAGCACGTTCTGGTTCCAGTAATACAAGGAGTGCCCGAACACGAGCATGAGAGGAAGATTCTTTGGCGCAACGAACCATTCGCCAGGCTGTACGGGAACGAACTTGAAGCGCGTGCCACCTTGATGGTCGGCGTAAAGAAAGCGTGTGCCCAGAGGTGTGTCCTTGGTACAAGGCCATTGCCGCCCATAATCATGTGCGAGATTCTCGTAACTCGCGCCGGAATAAAAAGGGACGACCTCGCCAATCTCCTGCATCACCTCGGCCGCCGATCGATACTTCCAGCAGATGCCCATCATGCCGGCCAGCTTGGTGAGCTGCTGCCACCCCGGCGTAAGTCCTGCCGGCGGGTCGATGGCCTTTTCCGCCAGTTGGATACGACGCTCGGTGCTGGTGAAAGAAACCTGCTCCTCGCCAAAAGCCGTCGTCGGCAAAACCACGTGCGCATATTGCGCGGTGTCGGTCATGAACAAATGCTGCACCACGACGAGGTCGAGTTCGCGGAGCGAATCTTCGATGCCAGGCAGAAATGCGGTCGTCACTGGGTCATAGCGGGAGAGCCAGAGCGCCTTCACTTTGCCTTCGCCACGATCGGTGAGAATTGATCGCGCGGAAAGACCGGGAGTTACGGGGATTTTGCTCCCCCAAACCCGCTCGACTGCCGCACGCGGCCCCACGCTGGAAACGCGCGCGTAACCCGGCAAACGGTCGGGCAACACGCCAACGTCACAAACTCCCTGGAGGTTGTTCTGCTCGGCGAGGGCGAAGATTCCGGCGCCTTGTTTGCCGAGGTTGCCGGTGAGCAAAACTAAATTGATGAGAGCCCGGATGTTTTGCTCGGATTTCTCTCCCATGCTGCTGGAATAGAGCACGGCAGCCGAACGCGCACCGGCATAAGCCAGCGCCGCCGCTTCGATCAGCTCCGATGAAACGCCACAGCCTTCCGCCGCCTGCACGAGGTCGTAGCTGCGCAACTGTGCCAGAAAGGGTTGGTAATCGCTACAGCGGGACTTGATAAACGGAAGATTCATCAACCCGCGGTCCTCAATGACCTTTGCCATGGCACCGTAGAGCAGCGATTCGGTATTCGGCTTGATCCGCAGATAGAAATCGGCGAGCTCGGCCACCCGATGGCTGCGCGTGCCAACGACGATGAGGCGCGCGCCATTGAGTTTGGCCCGGATCACAGCTCCAGCTACCGTGGGCAGCCTGCGCGCCAAATCGATTACGTCCACAAGGATGACCTCGCTGTGGGCCAACTCCTCGATCGAGTTGGTCGTGGCCGGCACCCCCAGCATATCGAGGAGGATCTCGACGGAGTTATTGCAGTACACGCCGGCTCCGTGGTCGACGTTGTTCGTGCCGATTACAGCGCGGGCAAACTTTTGCAGCAGGTAGCTCTCTTCGTTCGCGCAGCGAGGTGAATTCAGAAAAGCGATGGAGTCGGGCCCATGGCGGTCGCGAATCTGATTGAGGCGGGCGGCAACAAAACCGAATGCTTCGTCCCACGATACTTCATGAAACTGACCATTACGCCTGAGTAATGGACTCTTCAGGCGGTCAGGCGAGCTGGCCACCTCGTGCACGTGCCAGCCGCGCGCGCAGATTCTTCCTCGGTTGGCGGGGTGCGAGAAGCTGGGATATACGCCCGCGACTCTATTCCCCTCAGTCTCAAGGTAGAGACCGCAACCCACTCCGCAGAATGTGCAGGTACTGAGCGTATGGGCCATGGGTACCTCTTACAGGCCCACTCACCGAATGGAGCGATTGGCTTCGTATCGGCTGGGCCTTGAGTCCCTTGCAGAGCCCTGGGTCCCAAATGGTGACGGCAGCCGGTTTAACCGGTTTCGCGGAAGAGATATCCGATGAAGCAGCCGGGCAGCCAGCTCGGCGTTGGAAACTCCGGGATACGCCTATCCTGAAACCGCTCTAACAGCGCCGACACCACACCTTCTTCCCGGATGCGTTTCTGCCGGGAGCCATACCAATCCCACGCGACTTGGTTGAGCACGTCTTGCGCATATTGCTGACAGAAAGAATAGCTGTCAGTGGCGGGGGTCACGTTCGAATGTGACCGTCAAGGGGCGTCATACGAACGAGTGACACACGTTACAGATGCTGATAACACCTGCCGCGGTAACGACCGCGATGGATTCATTCCAGGAACGGTGTGAGCACCGGCTTTCCGCAAAAGTGCGCTTTCAGATTCGCAAGCACCAGTTCACCCATTGCTTCTCGTGTTTCATTCGTTCCGCTCGCGACGTGCGGCATCATGACTACGTTATCCAGCTGTCGCAGTTCCGCCGGGACATCGGGTTCGCCCTCGAACACGTCGAGTCCGGCGCCGGCGATGCCGCCCGACTTGAGCCTCTCGATCAGGGCCGCCTGGTCCACCACGGAACCGCGTGCGACATTGATCAGGTATCCCTTGGGCCCCAGCGCATTCAGAATGTGTGCGTCAACCATGTGGTATGTCTCATCGCTTCCGGGCACTACCAGTATCAGGTAGTCGACATCCCGCGCCATCGCTTCCATATCCTCGTAGTACTGGTGCGGTGAATTGGGCTTGCGGCGGCGGTTGTGATAGCAGATTTTCATCCCGAACCCCTGGGCGCGCACCGCAATCGCTTCTCCGATGTTTCCCATCCCCACAATGCCGCAAGTCTTGCCAGTGACTTTGGTCGATAACGGGAACTTGCGCCGCGGCCATTCGCCCGCACGAATGAAGCGATCGGCTTCACACACCCGGCGCGAGACGGCCAGCAAGAGCGTGAGCGCCGTGTCGGCGACACAGTCGTCCAGTATGCGAGGCGTGTTGGTAATGATGACTCCGCGGCGCCTGGCCGCGCCCACGTCGACGGCGTCAAGCCCCACGCCAAAACGCGAAATGATTTCCAGCCGCGGCAGCGAACCGATCAGTGTGGCATCGACCATCGCGGGGGCCACGGTGACAATGCCGCGAATCAGTTCGGCGCATTCCTTGAAGGTGTCACCCGTGGGATCGCCGGCTATCCAGAATTTGTGAACCGTAAATTCCCGCTCGAGAGCGCTCATCAGCGACGGCAAGAGCGGAGCCATCACCAGGAGATCGGCTTTCGGTGCTTGCATGGTCAAATTCTAGAGCAGTTTCGTGTGCGCCGCGAAAAAGGTGCTGGTCTTCAGCATGGAATTCTTTACGCAGATAGACCGACCGCCCCGGATCGGCGCGGCGTGGCGAGTGCAGAACCAAATTAGTTGATCGTGAGCGTTAGCGCGCCTGGGACATCCGGGCTGCATGGGGCTCATCACTCGGGCTTTCGCTGACGTTTGCGTGGAAATGTGATAAATAATAGCCATCTGTCTGCGCAAAAGTACGCGAGTCGCTCGTCGGCGAGTTTCCGAAGCGGCTTTTTGCAGTGCGATAAAGCACCGCACGGCGAATTTCACCCGAGCGACTCGCCATCGCAAGGAACGGTAACCGGGACAGTTGAACGAGACAACGGCGCTGCCACGCCGATGCTCTTGGAGGTGACGTGGATAAGCAACCGCAGATCGCAGCCGATATAGAAGACAAACTGGTCAAACGGGCTGCACGGAGACTCGTACCGTTTGTAATGTTCGTCTATTTCGTGTCCTACATCGATCGGGTGAACATCGGCTTCGCATCGATCCAAATGGAAAAGGCAAGGCACATTTTACCGGGCATTCTCGGCCTGGGTGGCGGCCTGTACTTCATTTCCTACGTGCTGTTCGAGGTACCGTCCAACCTGATGATTAAGCGGCAGGGCGTCAGGCGCTTTCTGACGACGATCATGCTGACGTGGGGGGCGATTGCGTGCGGGATGGCGCTGGTCCAAGGACCCCGGTCTTTCTTGATCATGCGCTTTCTGTTGGGCGCGGCTGAGGCGGGAGTGTTTCCGGGCGTGATCCTGTACCTGACTTACTGGTTCCCGAAATCATATCGCGGGAAGGTCATGGGCTGGTTCACTTTGGCGATACCGCTGTCCAGTTTCATCGGATCACCCATTTCCGCGGCCTTGTTGCAGATGGACAAGATCCTCGGCCTGGGCGGCTGGCAATGGCTGTTCATCGTCGAAGGCGCGCCAGCCATAGTTTTTGGTGTGGTGTGCTGGTTCTACATATCGGATGGCCCGGGCGACGCACGCTGGCTCACCGCGGAGGAGCGGCAGATATACAAGAACCTATTGGCGCGTGAACGAACGGCGGACGAATCCCGGAGCGCGCATGTGCCGCTGTGGCGAGTGCTGCTCGATCCCACAGTTCTTGGCCTCGGCGTCGTACTCGCTGCTTCATCGGCGACCTCGAACACTTTCGCAATCTGGTCGCCGCGCTTTATCAAGTCGTTCCATGTGTCGGACATGACGGCCGGCTGGCTGAACTCCGCACCGTTTCTACTGGGTGCGGTGGCGATCGTCGCGGGCGGCTATCACTCGGACAGGAAAAACGAGCGCATATGGCACGCGGCCGGTCCGTTGCTGTGCGCCTGCGTCTGCACCGCTCTGCTGCTGGTTTTGCCAGCGTTTGCGCCGTCCTACGTGCTGCTCGCAATCACGATCATGGGGATATACGCGGCCAAGGCGCCAATATGGGCGGTCTCTACGGAGTGGCTGCCTGACGAAATGAAGGCCGTCGGGATTGCGCAAATCAATGCCGTCTCCAGCCTGATTTCGTTCTTCCCGATCTATATCGTCGGCCTTATCAGGGATGCGCACGGCAGCTTCGGGCTGGCGTTTCTGCCGATGGCCTTCATCTCGGCGATCGGCAGCGGAGTGCTCCTGTTGATGAATCGCCGACGTTCCGCGGCGGCTGCCTGCGCGGCCACGCAGGGTGTCCCCGGCCGCTAATCGCGGCGGGGGCGGCCGGCTGAGACAACCCCGTGCGGTGGATGCTTAGTTCTCGAAGCCGTACAACCGCTGCACGATTCGTCCAGCAGGCGTCACGATCCTGGCCGGCTATGCGACGCGGTAGCGGCTGACTACGTCAGGGTCGGGATCGCGGCCGAGACCCGGCCCGCTCGGGACCTGAATCCGGCCATTCTCGATTTCGATTGCGCTGCCCAGCGGGTTGGCGCCGAGCTCCGCATACGAATATTCGAGCATCGTTTCCGTGGCGATCGACGCGAAGATGTGCACGCTGGCCAGCAGGCCCGGCCCAAAGTACGGGCAGTGCGGGGCGACCGCCACGTTGTGTTCGCGTGCGCACGCAATTACTTTCATGAACTCGGTGATGCCGCCGATCTTGGTGACGCTCGGCTGGGCAATATCCACCGCCTCCGCAAGGAACAGTTGCTCGAAGTTCTTCGGACTGACAGCGTTTTCGCCTGCCGCTATCGGAATGCCCGCAGCGCGGCGCACCTGGGCCAGCCCCGCGAAATCTTCGGGCGGCCAAACCGGTTCCTCCAACCACAGCAAATCGTAGGGCTTGACCTGCTCGGCGATGTCGATCGCCTGGGCGACGGTCCAAGGGCAAGTGCAGTCCATCGTGAGGGTGACGTGCGGGCCAATTGCCTGGCGCACGGCACGGATCTGCGCGACGCCGCGCTCATGCACCTTGATCGAGTGATAACCGTTGTCGCGGGCGCGGGCCGCGTTGCGCGCCACCAGCGCCACGTCACCGTAGCGCATCAGGCTCGCATACACTGGCAGGTCCTGGTGGCGGGTGCCACCCAGCAATTCGGAAACCGACTTGCCGGCTTTCTTGCCTGCTATATCCCACAGCGCGATATCGAGCCCGGACAAGGCATACATCACCGGCCCGGTACGCCCCAGCAGATGCAGTGCGCGGTGCAGTTGATCCATCAGCCCGGCAATATCGTCCCCGTCTTGACCAATTGCCAGCGGAGCCACCAGTCGTTCGAGCGCACTGCGTGTGGCCGGCCATACGGCGTAGCCGAACGCTTCGCCCCAGCCGACCACGCCATCGCTGGTTTCCACGCGTACCAGCAGCATGTCCATCTGCCGGGGCTGGCCGCCCAGCATCGGCTTTGGCCCAAAGATTTCGTACGGCAGATTGAGCGGTATGGCTTCGATGGAGCAGATGGTCATGATTGAAAATCTCCTTCTCATAGGATTATTAACAACTATTGATATTAATCATGATAACTGGCCATTTCGATTTGCCAGGCTAAATTGAACATCTTCGAAGGCAATCGGAGCCGGCCCGCAGAACAAATCCACCGAAGCGGGCCCGAAGTCCGGTTCTGGAAATCACTGTGATTGGTTGATCATTCGTGCCCGACTCTGGTCGGATTACGGGCGATACGGAAGTAACCGAATTGCTTCCCGTTTGCCGACATCCGGGAGTTGGCCGGATTCTGTAAGAACTTCTCAAATACCTCAGCAGGTGAGAAGGGCCGTTTACTCCAACGTCTCCAGCGCTCTTGGTTAGGCCACTAACTAACCTTATAGGGGATACCAACCACGGGCATGCTTCGGCGCGCTTTTCCGGAGCCTGCTAAAGTCCGAATAGGTTCGGCTGCAGTTTCCGGTAGCCTTTCTCCCGCGCCCACAGGTTCAAAGTGACGGATGCGAGTTCGTCCACGACCGGCACGGCATGGCCGTTCCTAGTTAGATCGATGGCTGTGATGTAGTGCTTGCAGGTGTCACACGCCTCAATGCGAACGTGCTCGAATTCATCAGCCGAGAACACCGGCAATGCCTCGGCGCATTGCTCGTTGCACGCCGGGCAGACCACGCGAGGAAAGTCCCACTCAACTGAACAGCGCACGCAGACAAGCGATCGCCGGCCACCGTAGGCCTCTGGTCGAAGCACGCCGCAAACTGGATAGGCACCGCAGATGGGACAAACAGAACCGCCGGGCTCTGGCGAAAATGTCACATGCACTGCGAGCAGTTCGGCGTAGGGCTGCAAATATGCAAAGGCCAGGAATCGCTCTTCGGCGGCATCAATGCTGCCCTCGCCGGTCCAGCGCTGTGCCAGCAGTTCTGCCCAGTGCTGTTGGCTCGACTGCTTCAACCCGGCTGATGCGTGAGCCAGAGGGGCCGGCGCATTGTCGGCCACGAAATCGAGAAAAGCTTCATAGTCAGGCAGAAGAATCTCAACTTCGAGTGGAAGGTCCTTGGCCGCAACCGTGCTCACCTCCAAGCGTAACGCCCAGCGTTCATAGAGTGATTTCTGGAATCCCGCGAGTTTGGCGTAGAAAGTGAGAATCTCGGCAGCATACAAGTGTCTCTGGGCGAGCTCGTGAGCACGCTGAATGCGCTGGTCCCAGGTGACCCGTTTTATTTCTTGCCTTCCGAATCCCTGGTGACCTCTTGCAGCCACAACGGATGGTGCGTTTTCGCCCATTGTTCCGATACCTCGCCGCGTATAACCGAACTGAAGCCTTCACGGACAACGGCGGTTCCCATGTAGACGTGAATGATGAACGCCCCAATGGTAAACAACGCCCCGATGACGTGCACCAGAATCACGATGTAGCGAAGCCAATGCAAGCTCCAGGGCACGTATTCCGTGAACCACAGGACAAGGCCCGACAACAGAAGCGCAATCGCGCCCCAGAACATGATCCAGAAGAATCCCTTCTGCCCGGGGTTGAAGCGCCCGACGCCTGCGACCCTATCGTCCTCATTGCGTACGTAATGCCCGAACGTCTTTCGCCAAGCCAAGTCGGAGTTGGCGGTCTTCATGTCCTCACGCCACTCGGCATACATCCACGCGACCGCAGCGGTGAATAGCACGCCGACAATGGGATGCCACATTCGCGAGGTTGGACCACCACCGAGAAGCAAAGCTATCCAGTACAAGTGAGGCGAGTAGAAAGCCATGCCGGTAAGCAGCAGATAGACGTAGCTGAGACCGGCGACCCAGTGCATCACTCGTTCCTTATACGTGTATCTCAGGATGCGTTGGTTGGGTAGAAGCCGCTGTATTGCCATGGCTGCCTCCTTCTCTAGTCCGAGCCGCTGCCCCCCGGGCCTCTGCCGGTAGGTTGTTCTTTTGCCGACTCTTCTCTCACATGCTTGATGCCGTAACGCAGGTAATGCAGCGCGGTGCCAATTACCCCCGCGACGATGGCAAGCGTACCCAGCCAATGCAGCGGATACTTCCAGAGCACGACTGCCAGCGGCACCTGCGGATCAGCCGGCAACCCATACTGTTCCGGCATGTTGCCGTAGGCGAGAACGGTTACGACGCCGGTACCGCCGACGCCCGGTGGATCATAGACAGCCGCTTCCTTGAATCCCGCCGCCTTCAACTGCGCCGCTCGCGCATTCGCTTTCTGCACCATCTGTTCCTTGCTGCCGAACGACAGACAATTCGTGGGGCACGCCTTGATGCAAGCCGGTTCAAGTCCAACCGATACGCGATCTACGCACAATGTGCACTTGTAGACCTTCTTGGTTCTCTCGTTCAGCTTGGGCACATTGAACGGACATCCAGTGATGCAGTATCCGCAGCCTATACATTGATCCTGCTGAAAATCGACGATGCCGTTGTTGTACTGCACAATCGCGCCCGGCGCCGGACATGCCCGCAGACAGCCGGGATCGGCACAGTGCATGCACTGGTCCTTACGCATGAGCCAGCGCAGATTGCCGTTGCTGTCCTCGACCTCATTGAACCGGATCAGGTTCCAAAAGTTCGTGGTCATGTGCGGCAGAGTCTGGTATGTACCAATCTGCACGGTTGCTTCCGGGGGCAAGTCATTCCACTCGTGGCAGGCCACCTCGCACGCTTTGCAGCCGATGCATGTGCTCGTGTCGATCAACTTGCAAAGCACGGGTTCGTTGCGAATTCCGGAAGCAGGTGAGGTGCTTGCCGAAATCGCTTTGAGTTCAAGCGTTTTTGCTGCCATGGCGCACCCCCTACACCTTCTCCAACTTCACAAGGAAGCCCTTGTATTCCGGAGCGAATGAATTTGGATCCACAATCGGCGGCGTCATCAGGTTGGCGAGTGTGCCCTTCTGCTGGCCGCGTCCTAGGAAGCCCCAGTGAATCGGGAATCCGATCTGATAGACCTTCTTGCCGGCGACCGTCATCGGCTTGATACGCTTGGTCACCATTGCCTTACCCTCGATGCTGCCGCGCGCCGACGTGACACGTACCATGTCGCCGTTGCCGATGCCTTTTTCCTTCGCTAATTCTTCCGGCATCTCAACGAAAAATTCTGGCTGCAACTGTACGTTGTAGGCGTTGTTCTTGGTCCAGTAATGGAAGTGCTCGGTGAGCCGATAGGTGGTGCAGACGATGGGGAACTGCTCCGCCTTCCCCAGCTTGTCCCACTCGGTCTTGAACTGCCTCACTGCGGGGTTGGAACTGTGCTTCGGGTGTAACAGGTTATCAACCGGCGATTCCATCGGTTCGTAGTGTTCGGTCCAGGGCCCCTCGACGAACTGCCCCGGCACGAAGAGTCGGGCGACACCTTCCGGCAACATGATGAAAGCGCCGAGACCGGCTTCGGGCGGGCTGTCGGGTTTGTAGTCTGGGACATCACCCACCCACTTCTCGCCGTTCCATTTGATGACCGGACGCGTTGCATCCCAGGGCTTGCCTTGCGCGTCCGCCGAGCAACGGTTGTACATGACTCGACGATTAGCCGGCCAGTTGAAGCTCCACTCCGGATACCGTCCCAACCCGCTGGGATCGGCCGGATTCCGGCGCTGGGTCAGATTGCCGGCTTGGGGATACATGCCGACGTACAGCCAATTACCAGACATCGTCGAGCCATCGGCGCGCGCATCCAAGAACTTGCCGAGTTGCTCTCCGGGCTTGAGCACTACGGTCTTGGGGTCCTTTTCATCCTTGATCTCTTCGATGGCCCAACCGTTGATCTCCTTGCATACCTCCTCCATCGGAGGACGCGCTGGATTGCTGTACCACCAGTTGAGATTGACTACCGGATCCGGGAACTTGCCCCCTTCCTTCTGATACAAATCACGGACCTTGAGGAAAATTCGGGCAATGATCTCCTGGTCAGGCTTAGCATCGCCCGGCGGATCGACGGCTTTCCACTTCCACTGGATCCAGCGCGCCGAGTTGACGAAGGCGCCGTCCTTTTCCGCGAAATTGGCGGCTGGGAGCAGAAATACTTCCGTCTTGACGTCCTCAGGCTTGACGTTATCCAGGGCCAGAATTTCACGGTTCCAGAACGCGGCCGTTTCGGTCTCGAAGTTCTCGGCAACGACCAGCCACTTCAGCTTGGACAGAGCGCTGATAACCTTGCGAGAGTGCGGTCCGTTCTGAACGGGATTCATGCCGAAGCTGAAGAACCCATCCATCTTCCCGTTGTACATGTGGTCAAAGATGTAGGCCCAACTCCAGTTCTCGTAGCCGGCTTCGGCCTGCGGCAGCTTGGGATGGAAGCCATAAGCAAAGTCGTTTTGCTTCGTTGCTGCCTTGCCGTAATAAGCCTTCATCTGGCTGACGAAGAAGCGGTCGAGATTGCTCCAGAAGTTCATCGAAGCCGGACGTAGCGGCTTGGGCGTATTTTTCTCCAGGTAGTCCTTTAACGATGTGTTGTCGGCCTTCTGAATCGGAATGTACCCAGGCAAGTTGTGGTAGGCCATTCCGCAATCGGTGCCGCCCTGGATATTGGCGTGCCCGCGGAGCGCGTTCAACCCGCCTCCGGCACAACCTATGTTGCCGAGCAGCAGTTGCAGCATCGCCGCGGCATGGATCAGTTGCACTGAGAAGCTGTGGTGCGTCCACCCCAACGCGTACATGATCGTGCCCACGCGGTCAGGCGGATAGGTTGAGGTGATGATCTCCGCCGATTGAACGAACTCCTCCGGCTTGCAGCCGCAGATTTTGGAGACCATCTCCGGCGTGTAGCGCGAATAGAACTTCTTCATCAGTTGGAAAACGCAGCGCGGGTGCTGCATCGTGGGGTCAACCTTGGCGAAACCATCTGGGCCTATCTCGTAATTCCAGGTCGTCTTGTCGTACTTCTTGTTGGCTTCATCCCAGCCGGAAAAGACCCCCTCATCATCCTTGAAATAAAAATCTTCGCGCACCAGGAAGGAGGCATTGGTGAACAAGCGGACGTAGTCTTCCTGGATCCGATTCTTCGTCAGGGCGTAGTTAATCAGTCCGGCGAGAAAAGCGATGTCGGTGCCGGCGCGGATTTGCGTGAAGTGGTCGGCAACCGCGGCGGTGCGATTGAAACGCGGATCAACCGATACCAGCTTGGAATTCCGGTTTCGCTTCGCTTCCATCACGAAGCGGAAGCCGACTGGATGATTCTCGGCGGGATTGCCACCCATTGCCAGGATGACATCGGCATTCTGGATGTCGGTCCAGCCGTTTGTCATGGCGCCGCGCCCGAATGTGGCGGCCAAACTGGCCACCGTCGGGCCATGTCATATACGGGCCTGCTGCTCCATGGGGATCACGCCCAGTCCAGCACGGAAAGCTTTTACCAGCAGATAATTGTTTTCGTTGCTGTCGGTACAGCCACCGATCACGCCTACTGCGGTAAGCGCATTGATGGTCTGTCCCTTGGCGTCTTTTTCGACCAGCCGGTCATCGCGTGTCTTCTTCAGCAGTTGAGCGATACGGTCGATAGCGAAATCCCAGGACTTTTCCTCCCAGTGATCGCTGCCGGGAGCACGATAGCGAACCTTGGTCAGCCGCCGGTCGTTAATGATGTTCTGCTTGAGTGTGACGCCCTTGGGGCAAAGCGTTCCGCGATTGATGGGGTGGTCGGGATCGCCTTCGATGTGCACGACGGTGGGCTTGACGTTTTGCGCTTTGTCGCCAAGCGTGTGAATGATTACGCCGCAGCTTACGGCGCAATAAGGACACGTTGAGCGTGTTTCCGATGTGCGCGCAATTTTCAGTTCGCGGACTTGGGCGTACGCGGGGGTGAGATCAAACCCCAGAACAGACACGGCGACGCCACCGATTACGCCGGTCTTGAGAAAGTCTCGTCTTGTTGGGCTCATGCTAGCCGTCCTCGTTGGAAAAACTCGAAAAACATGAATGCCAACGCAATAACAATTCGGACGGCCAACTAGCGGCAAAGATATTAACACCTTTTCGTGGTCGCGCGTCAACCTGAGAGGGGCAAATAGACAGGGGGAGGAAGGCACCAGCTTTGGCAACTCTGCATTGCGGGTACCCTATCAGTTCACGTGCTAGAACTCACCTGCGATTTCTGAGTCCTGAATCTGGTACTCGCACCCATTCTCCGGCAGAAGTACTCTGCCCAGTTTCACAAACTGAGCGGTTCGCCCCACGTAGCGACCCGACACCCTTGCGTGTGAGTACTAGAGAACTGCTCACCAGCGTTCAATTTACGAGGCCGGGGTCGCAACTCACTCTTAAACTGTAGGGGTTTCCGCAACTCACGCCCGGGAACAGGAGATTACGTCTAGACAGCGCTGGCGGTCGCTTCGGTATACGGTTGTTGCATACGAATGTCGCTGGACTGCAAAGCCATAAAAATATAATCATTTGGACTTCGAACAAGACGCGGAACGGGCGGTGGTCAAATCGGCTCCTCCATAGTTGCTACCACGATGAGGCACAGTGCCGCGCACACGCCGAAATAGGTAAACACCGCGTTGTACCCAAATTGATCGAGCAAATAACCGGCTAGCATCGGAGCGAAAAATCCGCCTAGATTGCCGCCAGTGTTAACCAGACTGCTAGCGACCGGAAATGTCTTCGCGGTTGCCAGGCCCATTGGATAGGCCGTATACAGAGGATACCCGAGACTCAGCACAAACCCGGTGAGCAGCAGTAGCAGCGCAATGACCGTTTTGTCTGCTGGAGCTCCAATCAGTGCACCCATCATGCCCATTGTTGCCACCGCGCCAAGGAGCATTAGCGGCTTTCGCCTTTTCGCAAGAACCTTGTCGGAAACAACGCCTCCCACAAGGGAACCGAGCACCGCTCCAACCCACGGCGTAGAGGCTACAAAACCCATTTGCATAAAAGTGAAGTGTTTGGCCTTCACGAGATAAGAAGGTATCCAGGTCAGGAGACCGTATATAACACTTATGACCATGAAGCACCCAATGGTATTGGCCCACATATTCCAGGAGGTGAACACTTCGCGGTTTGTTGTTAAGGGTGGAACCTTTTTGGCCCTGATTAGCCTGTCCAGCCAGCCAAGAGAGCGTTTGGGTTCAATGGCAGCAGTTCTCGCAGCGCTCCCAGTCTCTTTAATGTAGGCGGCTTCTGCCGGCGAACAGAACGGGCTTTCGTGGGGGTAGTTTCTGACAAACAGGTGCCATACCGCAGCCATGACAAATCCCGGCACTGCAAACCAGAAAAAGACTTGTCGCCAACCGGAGGCCAACATGATCCATACGGTGATAGGCGGCACGAGCACCGGAGCGAATTTGGTAGCTGCAATGAAAATTCCAGTGGCGGTGCCCTTTTCTTTCGGGGGGAACCAGTTGTTTATGGTTGAGGCGACGCCTGGACCACCGGGGCCCTCTGCCAGCCCCAATCCGAATCGGTATAACTTGACCATCGCCGCGGACCCTGAGGTTCCAATCAAGCCGGTAAATATGGAAGTGACGACCATGGCGAAAGATATAAGCCCGCGGACACCGAACCTGCCATACCAGAGCCCTGCGGGTATTTGGGTCAGGGAATAGCCGACAAAAAATAGGCTGGCCAAAGAACCCGCTTCAAAGTTGCTTAATTTGAATTCGCTCTGGATTCTCGGCAACACGACCCCGATGTTGGCACGATCGGCATAGGTAATCGTGTAGAAGACGAAAATGATCGCCATTACCACCCAACGATATCGGGTCATGCGACCGACTGAGGCGGAAGCTGCTGCCGTCTGTGACATGATTCACCCTCCTCTCCGGGCGATTCCAAGAACTGCGGGATGCGCGAAAAAGTCTCCACTTGCGTGCTTTCACGCTGCGCGGCCCAGCATATTACTCTAAGAATTCCAATTCTCATAGCTCCCAGACCTCCGTAGGAACGCAGGTCTGGGGCACATCTTATTAGAATCAGGACAGCAGGAATTGTGCGCCGCTACGCTCGCAGATGCCGCGAATGTTTTCGACAAGCGCGGCGGAAAGCGGAACTCCTTCCTTAGACCTCTGCTTCCGCGATTGCAGTTCGGGATCGCCGGGGACAAGCACCGGCTCCTCGGGATTGATCGGCGGTTGCGCGTGCAAAAAGTCGATCATCTCGTCCAAGTCGCGCTCGAACTCACCCTCGGGCCGGAAACACTTTGGATCGATGGCAAGAAAGAAATGCCCGATGTTATCTCTTTTGTCCAAACGTCCGCTCGGTTCATCAATCGCCGCGAACGAACCTCCGACGAGCGTGCTTCCGAGGATTTGCACCATCATCCCCAGCCCGTATCCCTTGTGGCTTCGCATCTCTGCCGTCCCGCCAAGCGGGCTCAGGCCACCCCTATCTTTATGCCAGATATATTCGTTGGCCAGCTTGGCATCGCAGACCGGCTTGCCGTTTTCATCCAGAACCCATCCCGCCGGCAGAGGCTTCCCTTTGTATGCGTAGAGCTTGATTTTGTTGGCTGCAACCGTCGCGGTTGCCATATCGAGGAGAAAGGGAGGATTGCGGCGGGCGGGAGCCGCAAAGGCAATCGGGTTGGTGCCGAAGACGCGAGTTGAGGAACGCGTAGGCGGCACACAGACCGTTCGTGATTGGCAGGTCGCGATGCCGATAAAACCGCGATCGCTCATCATCTTCGCGTAGTATCCGGCGGGCCCAAAGTGATGCGAATTGGTGACGCCGACGGCGCCGAGTCCGTTTGCAGCCGCCTTGTCGGCTGCCAGACGCGCGCCCATTACCGAAGCCGCGTAGCCCAACCCGGCCCCTGCATCGATCAGGGCTGTCACTGCATTCTCGCGAACGACTCGCGGCTCTGCCTGAAGCTGCAATTTTCCGGCCAACACCTTCTCCTCGTACGTTGTGAGCATCGAGATACCGTGCGAGTCGATGCCGGCTAAGTCGGTGTCGACCATGATGCCGGCCGTAATTTCGACCAGCTCTGGCTTCATTTTCCACGCGCTAAGGATACTAACGATCTGTTCTCGAATGACATTTGCGGCGAAATTCATTGTGTCCTTTCTCCTCGAATGACTGCTCGGATGACTGCTGTAACGAGAATCCTTCTGCTCCGCCCGATGCGGATGCGTGGAACGCAACGAGCACTCCAACACGCGAGTTCGCGAGCGGAGGCTGGGCAGCATGCTTTTCCCACAGTTCCTGCTACTGGGTCACTTTGCGAACTGATGGCTCGATAGTCTGGATTCCAGTTCCATTTTTCCCAGGAACAATCGCTGGCGATTATTTCGCGACACCGATCGAGATCTGAGTGAGGCACGAGGGTGCACACGAACTGGGGCGCGCAGCCGGGGCGAAGATAGATACGCGTCGGAGTTTATCTTTAACCGCTAACCAGGAATCTCCCTTTCGAGCCCTCAATCGCTCGCATTGTACTTCTCATGGGCGACTTTGCAACCCCAAAGCCACATTTACGGATGAAAACTGAGCGATGCCGTGCCAATTCTGGGCCGGAGTTCCCACTTGTTTGCCGACAATATACTCAACTTCTCAATCGCCAGGGATTATATTATCTCGCGAGGTCCATTAGGGCCCGTTAAGCAACCATGGGGGCCGGGAGATTGTCATGCCGCTTCTATTGACGAAAGACGACGTGGTCCGCGTGCTCGACATGCGTGACTGCATAGACGTGGTCGAGAAGGCGTTCGCTGAGCTGGCGTCGGGCACCGCGGTGCTGCCGCTCAGAATCGGAATTACTCCGCCCGACGGCATATCCCTGTACATGCCCGCTTATCTCAAGCAGATGGGAGCGCTGGCCTGCAAGGTCGTGACCGTATACAAGAACAATCCTACACGGCACAACTTGCCGACCACGATCGGCAAGGTGCTCCTGCAGGATCCGGCCACCGGCGAAGTGACCTGCATCATGGACGGCGGCTATTTGACGGCGGTTCGGACCGGTGCAGTCAGCGGGGTGGCCACAAAATACCTTGCGCGGACGGACAAGGGTCAGGTGGCGGGGATTCTTGGAGCCGGCGCGCAAGCCAAGATGCAACTCTGGGCGATGGCGATCGCCAGAGAACTGTCGCGAGTGTACGTTTACGACGTGTCCGCCGACGCTTTATCTGCGTTCATCCGGGAGATGAGCGCCAAGTTGGGACTCGACATCCGGCCAGCCGATTCGCCGGCGCGGATACTGGCCGAAGCGGATATCGTCTGCACGGCATCGTCGTCCTCAACCCCATTATTCGATGGCTCCCTGGTGCGGCCCGGGACACACATCAACGGAATTGGAAGTCACTCGCCGAACGCGCGCGAATTGGACACAGCTATTATCCGGCGCTCCAAGGTGGTTGCCGATTCGTTGGAAGCGTGTTTGAAAGAGGCGGGTGACATTATGATCCCGCTGCACGAGGGAGCCATATCGCAGGCGCATATTCACGCGGAGCTGGGAGAGATCGTTCTCGGCCGCAAACCGGCGCGGGCGAACCCTCAGGAAATCACCCTGTTCAAGTCCAACGGACTGGCTATTCAGGATGCTGCGACCGCGAAACTGGTCTATGACAGGGCGCGGCAGTCGGGGATTGGACAAGACGTGGTTCTGTGAGCCGGCCCTGACTCTTTTGCGGTGCAGGGGCCATTGATTGCTCCTGAGTTACGGGCGACTCGGAACTAAATTGTGCTGCATAAGCCTGCTTCATCCTTTAACAGCACCCATCGTCAGTCCCTTGACGACGTATTTCTGGAAAATCATTGTCAGGATGATAGCCGGCGCCATGATCGCCACCGCAGCCGCCATTACACCGCCCCAATCGACCTCGGCATAGGAAACGAAGTTATACACCGCGATGGGCAGCGTCTTCGTCTTTTCCATACTAAGTACCTGCGAGAACATGAAGTTGTTCCAGGAAAAGATGAAGGACAGCGTTGTCGCTGTGATGATGCCCGGCCCGGACAACGGCAGGATGATTGCCCAGAAGGCATACTGCCGTGTTGCACCATCAACCATCGCCGACTCCTCCATCTCGCGCGGAATGGAATTGAAGTAGGTGGACATGATCCACACCACGATGGGCAAGGCGATCAGCATGTGACTGAGAACCAGAGCGACGTAGCTGTCCATCAGGTTCAGGCGGGAAAAGATGATGTACCACGGCATCAGAAAACAGATCCCCGGCATCAGGCGCGCCAGCAGGATGAACACCGCCAGTTTCTTCTGGGCATAGCGCGAGATCGAATACGCCGCTGGCAGCCCGAGGACGAGCGACAGGCCGACGGCAAGCGAGCCGACGATGGTCGAGTTCAGAAAATATTTCAGGAAATCCTGCTCTCCAAAGACTTTCTGGTAATTCTGCAGCGTCGGAGAAAAGATGAATTTCGGCGGCCAGGAAATGATATCGACCTGCGTCTTGAAGGACGAGGCCAGCATCCAGAGGAATGGAAAAAGGACGACGAGGGCAATCGCGACGACCAGAAGGTAAAAGAAGATATTCGTTATGAGTTTCTTGTTCATCGGAGACTCCAGAAGCGATTCATCCGGCTCAAATCTCGGAAGAGGCGCGCAGCTTCATGATTCCGAGACTGCACAAGAAAACAATCAGGAAGAGGGCGACGAGAATGACCGAGGATTGCCCCATGCGGAAATATTCGAAGCTGTACTTGAAGCCCATGATATTGAGCGTTTCCGAGGCATAGCCCGGGCCGCCGCCGGTCATGGCAAAGATGATGTCGAAAGTCTTCAGCGCATCGATCAGCCGAAGGATCACGGCAGTCAGGATGACCGGCATGACCATCGGAAGGGTGACATACCTGAGGATCTGCCATTCGCTTGCGCCATCGACGCGCGCCGCCTCGACGGGTTCTTCAGAGAGACCGGCCAGACCGGCCAGAACGATCAGCGTAATCATCGGCGTCCACTGCCAGACATCGACGAGAATCAGCGACGGAATGACCGATCCGGCGCTGGAAATCCAGAGCCCCTGCGGCAACCCAAGCGACTTGAGAACAAAATTGGCCAGCCCAATGGTCGGGTCGTAGAAGAGATTGAAAACAATACCGACAGCGACCGGTGTAGCGACAAGCGGCAGAAGAAACAGCAGCTTGGCAATGCTCTTGCCGACAAAAGCCCGGTTGAGAATGAGGGCGATGGCCACGCCGAGAAAGCCCTCGATCACCACCGCAAAGAAAGTGAATGCAAACGTTCTGCCAACAGCATGCAGAAAACGTGGCTCAGTAAGCACCCGCAGGTAACTATTGATGCCATTGAAAGACAACGGCATTCCAGACGTGAGATTCCAGTTGGTAAAGCTCAGGAACAACGTGTAAAGAACGGGAAAGATCATCAGCAAGGCGACGAAAATGATTGCCGGAAGCGGGAACAGTATCCGCAGGTTCCGTTCTGCAAAGCTCGACTGAATCATAAGGTGCCCCTGATTTCAAACATCCTGGACGAAAAAGTCATTCAACGAATACCGGCCACCGGTCAAACGTCAACCGGGTGGCCGGAACTCCATTACAGGGCAACATCGGTCACGATATTGCCATTCCGCAAAGTCATTACTTGCCGAATTCTCCGGTGTCCTGAAGGATTTCGTTCACCTTGGCGACCTTTTCCTTCGCCATCTTTTCAAGATTCGGCGACTCGCCCTTGGTATTGATCGATTCGATAATCAGTTCGCCGATCAGATCACGTGCTTCGCCGACTGCACTCATGTACGGGCGATCCAGCGGATTGCCGTGCTTGGCGGCATAGGCGCGTGTCTCGACGAGGCCCGGATTGACCTTGGCCAATACCGCCTTGTCTTCCCACACGGAGGAGCGCGCCATCGTGATGTTGGCAAGCATCCCCTTGGTAGCCAGTTCCTTGCTCGTCGCCCACTGCAGGAAACGCATCGCCAGATCCTTGTTCTTCGACTGCTTAGCAAGCGCCATACCCCACGAGGTCACGATAAACGGCGAGTTCATCTTCGGGCCGCCCGGGAAATTGGCAATCCCGACATTTTCGGCTGCGACTTGCGTCTTGGCCGGATCGACGATCTCACCGTAGAACACGGAAGCATCAGTCCACATAGCGATCTTGCCGGCTTGGAACAGCGGCATGATGTTTTCCCATGACATCGACGTCGCGCCCTTGGGACCATAGTTTCCCAGCAGCTTGCCATAGAAGCGGATGGCGTCAACAGCGGGTTTGGAACCAAAAACAGCAGCACCCTTGTCAAGATAAAGTCCGCCATAGTTATAGACGTAGCTCGACAACTGGGTCACAGCGGCTGCGCCTTTCCCGCGCGAGGCAAATCCTGCAACGCTCTCCGAATTGAGTTTCCTGGCAGCGGCTTCAAGTTCGGTAAAGTTCGTGGGAACCTTGACGCCGGCTTTCTTGAAAAGATCTTTCCGGCAATAAAGCACCTGCCATTCCGTCACCAGCGGAACAATGTAGGCTTTCGGCCCGAAGGTAGCGACGCTCATGACATTCTTCGGATAATCGGCGAAGTCCATGGTGAGCGGCTCGTACCAACCGTTCTTGTAGAACATCTTCCCTTCCTGCAGAGGACGGGTCATGAACACGTCGACAGACGACGAGCGGGTGGCAAACTCGGTCGTCAGTTTCGCGGTGAGCTGCCCTTCCTGCAGGCTTTCGACTTTGACCCGGATACCGGTAGCTTTTTCAAAATCGGGGATGGCGGCCTTCAGCAGATCGCCGTAAGGATGGTTAGCCAGCAGGACGCGAATCTCCTTGTTCTGAGCCAGCGCACTCGTGGATAGGCAGAGCGAAGACAGAAAAACCAGTGTTGCAACCAGTATCTTTTTCATAACTCCTCCAGGTATCAATGAAATACAGCTCGGAAATATGTAGCTTGCCAAAAAAAGACTTGTCCGGACAACCTGTTCCGGGCATCGCCAAGAACCTTTTTCCTGTTGAAACGTGCAGCCTTTCCTTTCACGCCTACACGACGGTTTGCATGGTCTCCTTGTCAAAAACATGACTCTTCAGCATCTTCAGGTCCACCTGCAGAGTCTGCCCTACGCTCAATGGCTGTTCGGGAACCTCCATCCGGGCGACAAGCGAATGTGCGCCGCAAGCAAGATGGACAAAAACCTCAGATCCCAGGGTTTCAACAACTTCTGCCCGCGCTGTCATGGTTCTTTCTTCGCCGGCATCCGTTGCGGGATCGTGCAAAGCAATATCCTCGGGGCGTACACCAAAAACAACCTGTTTACCGGCGTAAGGCTCAAGCCGGGAGCAAAATGTTTCAGGCGCTCTGACCCGGAAGCTGCCTGCATCGACTAGCAGGGTACCCTCTTGCGCAACCAGTGTCGCGTCGATGAAATTCATCGCCGGCGAACCGATGAAACCTGCAACAAAACGGTTGGCTGGCCGCGAGTAAACCTCCATCGGGGCGCCGCTTTGTTGCAGGACGCCTTTGCTCATGATGAAGATCCGGTCGGCCATTGTCATCGCCTCGACCTGATCGTGAGTCACATAGATGATCGTGGCGCCGAGCCGCCTGTGCAGTTTGCTGATCTCGGCACGCATCGCTACTCGCAGCTTGGCATCGAGATTGGAGAGCGGTTCGTCGAAAAGGAACACCTTGGGTTTGCGGACGATGGCTCTACCAACCGCGACGCGCTGACGCTGCCCGCCGGAAAGCTCCTTGGGTTTCCTGTCCAGCAACTCGTGGATATTGAGGATGTCCGCAGCCTCCTGCACCCGCGAATCGATCTCCTCCTTGGTAAATTTACGGATCTTGAGTCCGAAACCCATGTTGTCCCGGACATTCATGTGCGGGTAAAGCGCATAGTTCTGAAAGACCATGGCGATATCACGATCCTTGGGCTCCAGTTCGTTGACCCGTGTATCGCCGATGTAAATCTCGCCGGAAGTCACCGTTTCGAGACCGGCGATCATGCGCAAAGCCGTTGTTTTTCCGCATCCAGATGAGCCAACCAGAACGGCGAATTCCTTGTCCTGAATCTCGATCGACAGGTTATCCACCGCCGTCACCGAGCCAAACCGTTTAACAACGTTCTTCAGGATCACACTGGACATTTCACAAACCTTTCAGGCAAAAACGAACAGAAAAGAACCCGACTTGGACCTTCGCTTTGAATCCATTCCAGATTTTCGTCGCCCGGAACCCATCGCGATTCCGGCACGGCCAGCATGAACAACAAGATAGGTTCCAGAGGGGCCGTTTTCAACCCTTATCGCACAGGCCGGATCGGCCCGTTGCGGCACTTTTCTGGCCGTCGCGGTTGAGGTAGCACATCCCTCTCCTTCCGCCGAACCGGACTACCTTATTGGCGGGTGGAGAATCTCTCCCGAAAGTGCGCTCTTTCGCCAGCCGGGCGGCGCTCTCTGGTCCCTTCTTTTCGATCGGAGATACTGAGACAAATGCCCGGAACTCGCATATTTTCGGGCAAAGACTATTTCTCACGGCGGAGATAACGACTTGATGGCGGAGGATGCAGTCCCGAGCGAACCGCTCTCCGCTCAATTCCCTGCTAACAAGGAAAAATACAGGGAATTTTGCCGAATTTGGCCCGTCTAATTCGGCTTTTATCGCTGTAAGCGTCTCATTTTTGTTCAAGTTCTGAGACCAATCGCCAATTTCAGAGTTGAATCGAACAGGGAATTATCAGGAGCGTATCAGGGAATTAGATTTCCCTGATAACGGGTTGCAGGGATCCTGGTCCAAACCCGACTTGGCCCAGCTTAGTGGACGGGCACTTCAAGATAGCGAAATGGCCTCTTCACGTCTTTATACCAATGGATGGTGTCGGGGGGCATAATAAACACATCCCCTTTGCTGATACGATGTGACTCGCTACCTTGGATTGAAATGCCGCCAAACTTGTCAGGCGCAGTGATTTTAACAGTGCCACCGACGACCAAGGTGGCAGTCCCGCTCACCACATACACGACGGCAGTATAGCCCTTATGGCTACACCCCTCAGGTTTACACGCAGCCTTCACAGATTCCCGACTGTGCGTATCGACGTTATAGGTTCCTTCGCTGGACGTGTGGCTCCATAGGAGGTTGCTACCACCCTTGGAGAGTGCTTGGTCACAAGATGCCTCCAGTTTCCCGTGATCGAAAACGGTAACAACTCCGGGAGATGGATTTTCCTGCGCGGTTGCTTTGGCGTGCCAGACCGTGCAGATCGCAACAACTGCCAAACCTGTCAGGGCGATCTTTCGAATGTTCATCAGTTGACCTCCAGTTTGCAGAATTTTGGCTCACAGAAGCGTGTCGGAAATGGGCAATCTCCGGCAAACAATCAACAGCTTTAGCTACGATCCCATTTTAGAACTGCGGTTGCCGTGATTACCCAGAATTGGTTAGACTGCTACCTGCTTCGCAGGCAAAATCCAACGTGGCGGTGCTACCATGCCCCAATACGAATTCTTCTGCAAAGCTTGCAAGAAGGCATTTTCAAAGATTCTGACGTTAGTCGAATACGAGAAGGGCAAGTTCAAGTGTCCGAAATGCCACGGGAGCAAGGTAGAGCAACGACTGTACCCGTTTTATGCTGTGACCTCCAAGAAGAGCTGAGAAACCCGAGCGCGTCGGGGGGCCGCAACTGGTCGTAGCGTTGGGTAGGACACGTTCCCTCCCCATCAACCTGCACGCCATCTCGTCCACTGACATAACGTTGGTGATCGGAATACAGTGTTGACGGCCTCAACGATGCGATGGTCCAATTCTGGGTGCGGCTACTAGAGCTTGTAGATGCATCCGCGTTAGAGCTGGCAAGGAATAGGGTTTACGCTTTGTAAACGGAGCGACAACGGCCCTCTACGCTTTGGGGTGGAAAATTCGAGCAACTCGCCAGCCTCCTTTTTCTCATTCGGTGATCGATCTACTGAAGTCTTGACACAATAACGCCCAGCGGCAGATATTCCCTGCAGCTCGGTGAAGCTTTCGTAAAGACAGGAGACTATCGTGACACTACGATCTTTTATCGGTGC
>JBEKBO010000034.1:0-37258 GCA_050015355.1 Candidatus Korobacteraceae bacterium
CAGAGTCCAGCGAAGTCGGCGTGATGGAAAGAACTCCGGGAGCCGAACCGTTAATTAGCGTTCAGCAACTGCGTCACGCTTACGACAACCGGGCCGCACTGAATGGCGTGTCGTTCGAGGTCTATCCGGCGGAGATTTTCGGACTACTCGGGCCTAACGGCAGCGGAAAGACCACGATGTTCCGCATCCTCTCAACCCTGATGCTGCCTTCGGCTGGACATGCCAGCATCATGGGCCACGATGCGGCGACCGATCCCGCCGGAGTTCGCCGCCACATCGGCGTCGTCTTTCAGGCGCAAAGCGTCGACGGCAAACTCTCGGCCGAAGAGAACCTGCGGCATATTGGGCATCTCTACGGATTGCGCGGCGCAGCGCTTAAGCAGCGCGCCAATGAGATGTTGCGCCGCGTGGGCTTGGCGGACCGGGCAAAAGATCGTGTCGAGACATTTTCCGGCGGCATGCAGCGGCGCCTGGAACTCGCCAAGGGCCTGCTGCACCGGCCATCGGTGCTGCTGCTCGACGAGCCGACGACGGGGCTCGATCCGGGGGCGCGGCGAGACTTGTGGCAGTACCTGCAGATTCTGCGCGATCAGGAGCGGGTGACGATTATCGTGACCACGCACCTGATGGAAGAGGCCGAGCGCTGCGACCGGCTGGCAATTCTCAGTCATGGGAATCTGGTCGCACTGGGCACGCCGGCCGAGTTGAAGCAGGAAATCGGCGGCGACGTGATTTTGCTGGACACCTCTGCCCCGGACGCGTTGGCTGCCCGCATCGGCGCGCGCTTCGCGCTGGCGACGACCGTGCTGGACAACCAGGTTCGCATTGAGCGCGAGGCAGGGCACCGCTTCGTTCCCGAAGTGGTGGAAGCTTTTCCCGGCGAGATCGCCGCCATTTCCGTCAGCAAACCGACCCTGGAAGACGTGTTCATCCGCCGCACCGGCCATCGCTTCTGGAACGAAGACGAAGAGAATAAACAAGTCGAAGCGGCCAAGAAGGCCAAAAAGAAACACTAGAGCAGTTTAGGAATTAGTGTATCCCGCGTTCACCGCCGGGCTGAAAAACGCCCGGCTGCTTCGACGACTACAGCTTTCGCTAAAATGGTCTAGCCAGTCCAGGGACCGAGGGGAGTAAACGTGGCGACACAGACGACCGCCATTCCGGCGCACGCGAACGAATCCGCATCCTTCAGCCTGGTTCCAGCCCTTTCGCTGTGGCAACGCGAGGTCGTGCGCTTCTACCGCAACCTCAGCCGCGTGGTTGGCGTGATCGCCTCGCCGCTGCTGTTCTGGATCGTGATCGGCTCCGGCTTCGGCACCTCGTTCCGCAATGGCGGATCGAGCCAGCACTACCTGGAATTCTTTTTTCCTGGCGCCCTCATCATGATCGTGTTGTTCACCTCGATCTTCGCCATGATGTCGCTCATTGAAGATCGCAACGAAGGCTTTCTGCTCTCCGTGCTGGTGGCGCCCGTTCACCGCTCCGTGATCGTGCTGGGAAAAGTCCTGGGCGGCGCCACGCTGGCGACTTTGCAGGGACTCATCTTCCTGGTATTTGCGCCCCTGGTGGGCGTCCACATCGGCATCGTGCAATTCCTGTTGGTGGCGCTTGATATCTTTCTGGTGGCGTTTTCGCTCACCGCGCTCGGCTTCGCGATTGCCTGGCCAATGGATTCCACATCCGGCTTCCACGCCATCATCAACCTGTTCCTGATTCCGCTCTGGCTGCTCTCCGGCTCGCTGTTTCCGCTGAGCGGAGCTTCCATCTGGATTCGCGTGCTGATGCGCATCAACCCCCTGACGTATGGGACGGAGGCGCTGCGCGCCTTGCTTTTTCCCGGCACGGCTACGGATTTGTCGATCGGCATGAGCCTTGCGATTCTGGCCGTCTTCACCGCGGTCATGTTCGCGCTGGCCTTTTTCATGGCCAATCGGCGCACGACGAAGCCGGCAGCTTGAGCCGTTTTGCGGGCGTCGTGGGGTCCCCGGAAAGTCAGATTTCAGGCTTTCTGGGGTGCTCTGAGCCCGCAGGCGAAATCCTGAGCGTAGCGAAGGATCTTGTCGGCGGCGCGAGGTCCGGGAAGCGGGGCCGAGTCTGATTTGGTATCTTAGGTTCGGCGGGCGAGGTTCGGCGGAAGTTAAAGATTCTCTGACCGTGGCTGGTACCATGCCATTTCATCTGGCGACTGACAATGCAAGCTGAATTGAGTTCACTTCCCGCGCTGAATGCTTTGCTCAATGGCACCAGCGCCGTTCTGTTGCTGACAGGGTATAACCTCATTCGGCGCGGACGGATGCAGGCGCACAGGCTGATGATGCTCGCCGCGCTCTGTACCTCGGCGGCTTTCCTCGCTTCCTACCTCTACTATCACGCCCACGTCGGAAGCGTTCACTTCCAGGGACACGGCTGGTCGCGCCCGCTGTATTTTGCCATCCTGGTGAGCCATACGATCCTGGCCGTCGTCATCGTGCCGCTGGTGCTGGTCGCGCTCTCTCGCGCCCTGCGGGCCCGCTACGCCCTGCACAAGGCGATTGCGCGCTGGACTTTCCCGCTCTGGATGTACGTCAGCGTTACCGGCGTCGTCATCTACCTCATGCTGTATAAGCTGTTCGTGTAGAACGAGAACCTTCGAAAGCTCCCCCCCTTTGGTTTTCCTTGGGTAGTGTCCTAATTTGAAATCCTCAGCTTTGGATTGCGGCATTCAGCGTGCTCCTGATCCATTCGGAAACCGTCTGCTTTTTCGTCTTGGCGGTCGCTTCGATTGACCGCAACTCGTCGGAAGTAACTCGGATACGCAAGGTTCCCACCTTGGCGCTCCCCTTCGGAAGTGGTGGCCGTCCCGCTTTGCTAGTTTTCTTCTGTTGGCTCAAGGCTTCTAAACTCCTGAACAATGGCTGCTCTGACTGCATGTACCGCTGATGTCACAGGACCGATATGCAGGACCGTGACGTGGTGTTTAGGGTTTCGGGGATCACCTGTCTCATTCGACCATGCGTAAACCCTTGAGGCTTTTGGATGGTCGTGCAGGTCAAAGACTTCCACTATCCCCTCCCAGACTGTCTGGCTATTGAAAACCTCTTTGATGGGCACACTTTCAACGTGTTCGGCTTCCACGCCGTGCAACTTGCGAATCACGTCTCTAAGTTCGTCTATCGAGTTCACGCCGTGGCCTCTACCAAATCTCCCACACTCCAAAATCCTCGCTCAACCCCGGCTGCCATCGCGGGAGTGCAACGGATAGTGCTGTGCCGCTTCACAAAGTTGTAATAAGCGAAGTGCAAGCCAACCGCAGCCTCAAAGTTCTCGCGTTTCTTACTGAATGCCAGCGTCAGGCGGGTCAGACGGCGCATGTGCAAGCGGGTAGTCGCATTCAACCGTTCGATGTAACTGGTTGAAATCAGGTCTTGAGCCGGATTCCCGACAATTACCTTCTTCTCAGAGGAAACAAACTCGGGGGCGCTATAGCGGCGATTGTCGCTCGCCTCTTCGTGGCCGTAGGACTTGATGATCTGGGCATAATCTACGTCTGAACCGAAAGACTTCTCTATTGCTTCCACGTAAGCCCTGAGGGCATCTGTCGAAATCTGAACCCTCGTTTTCATCCGGCTTGCTACGTCTTGCACAAAGGCGTTTGCCGTGGCCGCATCGCGGTTTCCAACCTTGAAAGCGGGAACCAACTTCGTCTCGGCATCAATAACGCAGAACGTCCAAACATTGCCAACCTGCATCTCACCAGGACGGACGTTGCGATCTTTCTTCCCGACAAAGCCCCAAATCTCGTCCATCTCCAATCGGTTACAGGGCAAATCGCGCATCTTGGCGTCCATTAGGGCCGTGCATCCTTGGCCGACTTTGACGCCAAGCCGCATGATCGTATCGCGGTGAACGCCCGTGATGCGCTCGATTGAACGGATGCTGGAACCCTCTGCCAGTGCGCCGATTACCGCTATTTTCTTGTCAGTCGGGAGGATGTTTGCCATTGCCGTTCTCCTTACTTGAATTACTGTACCCCGATAATTGGTGCTTGTCAAGAAGTATCTGGGGTACAATTATTATTTGGGTGGCATTGTCAGCCTGTCTATGAGGTTCCAACCAGACAGAGCAGTAAGAAGACACCCCAAAATGAAGCAAATAATGCCTCTAGTAAAGAGGTGGGCATACACCATACAGTAAAGCCCATAATAAATTCCGGCCCACCCGGCAACTGCAACCCCAATGTAGAGGGGGAAGAACCAATGACCTGCTACGAAAAGCTGAGCCTCATTATTACCGCTACGGGCGTAGCTGCTGCTATAGGGGTCTTGATTGTATATGGCTTCCAGTTGAGAGCCATGCGGGAAAGCGTAACCGCCGCCAAGCAGGCGGCTGATGCGGTTATGGCCGGACAGCGGGCCTTCGTCGCCACCACTGCCTATTGGGCGCTTGATGAATCCCATCCACCCAATGCCCGTTTTGGAGTCATCTTGCGCAATGTGGGCAATCTTCCAACCGTTAAACTGCGGAATTATATTGATTTTAGGATAGTTGAGGGAGAATTGCCCGAGCAGTTCTTGTTCCCCGATGACGTGGCCCCATTGACGAGTGGGGCTATGCTCGTTCCGAAAGATCAAATGTTCGGCCCTCACATTCCCAAAGAGGAACTTATCAGTAGCGCCGATCTGGCGGCTATTCAGCGAGGAGCCAAAAATCTGTACTTCTTCGGCTGGGTGAAGTATTTTGATGGATTTGCCGGAACCCCCGAGAGGATTACTAAATTCTGCTACAGGCTCCATGTCACCGGAGAACCCAAGCAGCCATTCACGTTCATTCCACATAGTCGCCACAATTGTGCCGACGATGGATGCAAAGACGATAAATAAGATTGCAGCCAAATTAGCGAAACCACGCTGCTGATTTTTGGGTGGATGCGAGGCTGTTGGGGTGTCTTGGCAAATTAGGACACCACCTTTCCTTGAAACCTTTTGCTTTGCTGCTAAACTTGAGCATTCAACTGCAAACCGAGGAATCAGCGCATGGCAAAGAGCGTCAATAAAGTCATTCTAATCGGCAATCTCGGCAAGGATCCCGAGGTGAAGTACACGCCCCAGGGCACGGCGGTGGCGAAGTTCTCGCTGGCAACGAATGAGCGCTTCAAGGACAAGCAGGGCGAATGGCAGGACCGCACCGAGTGGCACAACATTACCTGCTGGGCTCGGCTGGCGGAGATCGCCGGCGAGTACCTGAAGAAGGGGCGCACGGTCTACATCGAGGGCAGTCTCCGTACCGACTCATGGGATGACAAGCAGACCGGCCAGAAGAAGTATATGACGAACATCGTGGCCAATGACCTGGTGCTGCTCGGCGGCGGACGCGGTGAAGGCGGCGGAGGCGGCGGAGGCGAGGAGGGCGGCCACTCCGGTGGACGCTCACGCGGCGCCGCGACCGGCAACGACTTCGATCAGCGCGAGCCCGCCGGCGCGAAGAACACAGAGAAGAGCACCGAGATCACCGACGACGATATTCCGTTCTGAAAGCGCGGTGGCCCATATCTGCTTCTGTTGCAGATGTGGGGCAGTTTAACCCTTAGAGCAGAACCCTCTGCAAAATCCCCACATTCGCCAAAAAACGGCGGATGTGGGCCACTAACGAGTTTGACCAACCCCGTGATCCCCTTTGCCCTGCGACGTTTGTCATGCCGCCGGGAGGCGCTGGCGAATCTCGTCCATCGAAAGGTTTTCCTTGCGGGTGGCGACGTACCAGGTATGGCCAAATGGATCGACAAGGCTTCCGTTGCGGTCGCCGTAGAACTGGTCTTTGACCGCCATGGTTGCGGTTGCACCCGCGGTGATGGCCCGGTTGAAAGTCTGGTCCACATCTTCGACATATAGATATAGGCCGCAGGGAGAGCCGCCCAGAGACTTCGGGCCGCGGGTCCCGTGCTGCGGCGCCTCATCGCCCAGCATGATTATGGAATCGCCGATCTTGATTTCGGCATGGGCGATTTTGCCGTCCGGCATCTCCATGCGCTCCACCTCCGTCGCGCCGAAGGCCTGTTTGTAGAACTCGATTGCCTTGGCGGCGCCTTTCACGATGAGATATGGCGTTGCCGTATGGTAGCCATCGGGCACTGGTTTCACCTTGTCTGCCATAGAGACTCTCCTTGCTTCGACGCTGCGATTTTCGCTCGTGCGACAACTTAGATGCGGACCTCATGCGGAGGTTCGCGCTGGCGGGGGGGTAAAACGCGAGCTGCCGTCCGAATCGTCCGAGCGGACTTAAGAAGCTGAGATGCTGGAGGCGGCTGCGGCTTCCACCCCACGACGCGCAAAAACGGCGCATCGTGGGGACCCCGGACTGAAGCCGCGCCCCTTCAAAAAATCATTTATGAAACAGGCTCTACTGATTTTTCCCGGCCGCCGGGGCGGAGAGCGCTGCTGGCGCGCTCTCCATGGCGGCAATCACCGCGTCAGCGAACTGATTGGTCGAAGCGCTTCCGCTCGCATCGCGAGTAAGGTGTTTGCGCTCGGAATAAACCACTTCGAGCGCGCGCTGGATGCGGTCCGCCGCCTCCTGTTCTCCCAGGTGGCGCAGCATGAGGATGCCCGATCGCAGCAGCGCGGTCGGGTTGGCGAGGCCCTTGCCCGCAATATCAGGGGCCGAGCCGTGAACCGCTTCAAAGATCGCGTAATGCTCGCCGAAGTTCGCCCCAGGAACCAGCCCGAGACCTCCCACGAAAGCCGCGCAAAGATCGCTGATGATGTCGCCGTAGAGGTTTTCCAGCAGCAGCACGTCGTATTGGTACGGGTTGGTCACCAGTTGCATGCAGGTGTTGTCGACGATGTGCTCGCCGTAGGTGATCTCCGGATATTCTTTCGCAACCGTGCGGGCGCAGCGAAGGAAAAGGCCGTCGGAGAGCTTCATGATATTGGCCTTGTGAATTGCGTGCACCTTCTTGCGCTTCGTCTTGCGGGCATATTCAAATGCCCAGCGCGCGATGCGCGTCGACCCCTTTTCGGTGATGATCTTGAGACTTTCGACGACCCCCGGAACGACTTCGTGCTCGATTCCGGAATAGAGCCCCTCGGTGTTCTCGCGAACGATGATCAGGTCTACGCCCGGATAATGTGTCGGCACATTGGGCAGGTTGTAAATAGGGCGAAAGTTGGAAAACAGTTCGAAGCGTTTTCTGAGTTGGACGTTGATGCTGGAAAAGCCGCCGCCGATCGGGGTCGTGAGCGGCCCTTTGAGTGCGACGTGAGTGCTTTCAATCGAGTCGAGCAGGCTCTTGGGGATGTACTCGTGGTACTTCTCGTAGGCATCGGCACCTGCTTCGAACGGTTCCCATTCGAACTTGACTCCGGTCGCCTCCAGGATTCGAACGGCTGCGCCGGTCACTTCAGGTCCGATGCCATCGCCGGGAATCAAAGTGATTTTGTAAGCCACGGATGCGCACCTCTCACCCGAGCGGGGGGCCTGCCTTTGCCTTGATGGGGGCAGTCTGCTTGCCGTTGTCCTTGGTTTTTAGCAGGTCCTGCAACTCGGACATGAATTCCTGGACATCTTTGAAATCGAGGTAAACCGAGGCGAAGCGCACGTACGCTACCTTGTCGAGGCCGCGCAAGCGAAGCATGATGAGTTCGCCGATCTCGCTTGTCTTGCGTTCGCGTTCGGCGGAGTCGATAACAAAGCTCTCGGCTTCGTTGACGATCTGCTCCAGTTTGCTGATGGAGACGGGGCGCTTCTCGCAGGCGCGCAATAATCCGTTTAGCACCTTCTGACGCTCGAATTTCTCGCGGCGTCCGTCCTTTTTCACCACCATGTACGGAATCTCGTCGATGCGCTCGTAGGTTGTGTAACGCTTCTCGCAACGCAGGCATTCCCGGCGCCGCCGTATGGCTTCGCCTTCCTTACTTTCGCGCGAGTCGACTACTTTATCCTGCTCAAAGCCGCAAAAAGGACATTTCATGGACTGAAGAGCACCAGTAAACAGGCAATTGTAGCAGGAAGAAGGTTGAGGCGCGCATGCCGTTCAGGCAAAGAGGGAACTGCCGTTTGTTGACGAACTAATCACCTTTGCGAGGAGCGTCAACTTGCCCGGCGACTACCGTGGGCGCGCACTCAGGCCGTTCGGCCTGCGTAGCTTCCATCTCGCTTTCACGCGAAATGATGCGCATAGAGATGCGTTCGCGATGAGCCATGATGAGTCCCGCGGGAATCACCGCCATGAACGTCACCAGCCAGCACAGCATGCCAACGCTGACGGCAAGTTCACGCGTAATGTTATAGGGCTCGTTCTTGAATATATCGGAGGACAGCAGTTCGATAACCGCTAACTGTGAGCCTCCTCCGACCCCAGGCAATTGCACAATGGAACCGGCCATGCTTGCTCCCATAACCAGCAGCGCGTCTTCCAGTTTCATCTGGTGAAGACGAATCGTGCGGGTCACCACCGGGCCGAAGTCGTCATCATCGTCCGTGTCGGCCTGCACTTCGACAGTAGTGACTGGATAAGCATGCATGACCTGAATGTAGGCCTGTGCGATGAAAACCCACAGGCAGAGCGACACCAGGGCAATGAGCAGAAAGGATTTCAGGTCGCGAATGGTGTGCAGCCCCTGACCGAAGGCGCGCACCTTGCGGCAGATTGTGTTCGCAACCTGTTCCGAGCGTGGCCGGAGCAGGCGGTCCAAGACGGAGGCAATCTGCTCGGTACGCCACCACAAAAGAAAGAAAATCAGCGCCAGCGCCGCTGCCAAGCCAAGCAGCAGATAACCGGCGGTTTGTACCTGCGGATAGGCCTTGAACTTGTCTCCCCAGATTGCCAGGGACAAACCCATCAGAATAGCCACGGCGGAAATATCGAATACTCTTTCGACCGCCCAGACGGCGAGTTGCGAAGAAAACGTCAGGTTCTCCTTGCGGGCCACCAGGAATGGCCGCACCAGTTCGCCGGGACGGCCCAGCAACGCAAGCCCGGTGAAACCGATGAATTGCGAAGGAATCAGACGGCTCACGGTGGTTTTGCAGGTGGGACTAAGAAAAAGCTTCCAGCGCACGGCGCGCAGAACGTCAGCCAGGTAGATCAGGACTACTCCGCCCAGCACCATCCAAAGGTTTACGTCTTTGCTGACTTTCCAAAACTGTTGCCAGTCGAAGCTCCGCCAGTGCCGGAATTGAGAGTAGACAAGCGCCGCCAGAACAGCCAATACGATCGCCGAGGTGATTGCGTGCTTCTTCTTCATCGGAATTGATTTCTGGCAGAGAGCGGCACGATGGCCCGAGTCGATTTCTCTCCTTCGGCCCTGCTGGCGCGATCGTTGCGTGTTTGGTTCGCGGGGTGACCGGCCGGCGTCGCTTTTGCTGCGGCTGCCGCGGCGTGCTTGCGCTGGCCAGCCTGGCGAGGCTTGGAAGCGCCCTTCTCGTTGCGGGCCGCCTGCTTCGAATCCTTTGCGTTCACCGGCGGGTTCGGGGCTGCCAGCCGGGGTCCCTGACAAACGCCGTCTTTGCGTTTGTCGGGGCAGAGTTTGCGGCGATTGAAGTCGTTGATGACGCGGGCAACGTAGCTCCGAGTCTCCGGGTAGGGCGGAACCCCCTGGTATTTCTCCACCGACTCGGGTCCAGCGTTGTACGCTGCCAGCGCCTTGCCGGCGTCTCCGTTGTAACGCAACAACAGCTCACGCAGGTAGCGGCTGCCGCCGTCGATATTGTTCGCCGGATCGAGACTATCACGCACCCCGAGCTTTGCCGCGGTTGCCGGCATCAATTGCATCAGCCCTTGGGCGCCCTTCGGCGAAACGGCCTTCGCATTGTAGCCGCTCTCCGCCCGGATGACGCTGTGAATAAAGTCGGGATCGATCCCGGTCTGCAACCCGGCCTTCGCGATGTGCTCGGGGAGGGTGGTCGCCGGTGCCGGAAGTTGCGGAGCGGGCGCCGGCTCATACCCGGAAATGCGTTCGGTGGCGACCTCGATGAAGCCCGCGCCTTGTGCGTCCGGGTACAGACGAGTCACGCCGCCGAGTTCTTCGTGGCGCTCGCAACGCAGGTCGAAGCCGTTTGTCAGCCGCGCGAGTTCCGCCCCGTGTGCGCAACCAGCGCACAGCAGCAGCATCAGCCATGGCCAGCGGCGATTCGTCATCCCAACACCGACTCGACGGCGTGAGCAACGCCGTCCTGATTGTTTCCCAAGGTAATCATCCAGCCGTTCTGCTTCAACTCGTCGCAAGCGTTGGCCATGATAACCGGGACGCCGGCGAACTCCAGCATTTCGATGTCATTGTAATTGTCCCCGATGGCCATGACTTGCTGCCGTTCGATGCCGCGGTGTTCGGCCCAGCGGCGCAGGGCGTGCCCTTTCGAACAGCCGTGGTTTAGCACATCCACAATGCAAAGGTCGCGCTCCTCGTACTGGGTGCGCAAAACGGTGATTCGTTCCCACAGGCCTGAGTTCATCAGCGCCTGCTGCGCCTCCTGCATGCGGGCAATATCACCGCAGAAAGTGGCCTGAACCGGCGATTCGGTCACTGCATCTTCCAGCGGCTTCACCAAGTCCAGGTATTCTGCATTCTTTTCCATCCAGCGGCGGATGGCGACATTCAGTAACTCGGTGGTCTCAACCACCAGCGCGCCCTTGCCCTCGCGGTCGAAGGACAGGACCGTGTTTCCGCGGAAAGCGGCCATGTGACGAACCATCTCACGGGCGATATCCGCCGGAAGCAGGTCGCGGTGAAAAAGGCTGCCGTCGCTCGACCGGGTGACCGCGCCATTGGAGCTGATGAGGGTTACGCTGAAGCCGAGCGAGTCAGCTATCGGCAGAGCAAAATTGTGACGCCTGCCGGTAACCAGCGCGATTTCGACGCCGCGTTGGTGGGCACCGAGCAACGCCTTCAGGTTCGCGGCTGAAACCTGAAAGCTTGAATTCAGCAGGGTTCCATCGATGTCTACGGCAATGAGCCGAATAGAATGCATTCTTCTCGATTTTACACGTCCGCAGCTCGGCCTCCCACCACAAGGGGCACCAAGGTTATTACATCGCCAGGCTCATCTTGCCCGACGGCGGTTTTCAACAGCCTCTTAGGTGCTTACACTGCTAGTATTTAGTGGAATGTTCGGATTCTTCAGCTTCGGATTGCCTGGCATGTTGCTGATGGCGGCGGCTCTCATCCACTTCGTGCGCCGCCAGCCGGATTCGTACTGGCTGTGGATCATCCTGCTTCTTGGCCCGCTTGGATCGCTTATCTACCTGGCGGCGCAAGCTCTTCCCGAGTTGCGCGATCCCGGTGCGTTCAACTTTGTGAGCCGAAACCGCCGGATCAGGGAACTGGAAGCCGCGGTGAGCCAGAATCCTTCAGCCGGAAATTATGAGGAACTCGGGCAGCTTTACCTCGACAAAGGCAAATGGGAAAGGGCGCGCGCCTGCTTCGACCGTTCGATCACGCAGCGTACAGACTCCCCCGATCCGTTTTATCGCCGGGCTTTGGCCTTGCTGCAGCTCGGTAATTTCCCGTCTGCCATAGAAGACTTGGAACGGGTGACGCGAACCGAACCCGGCTATGACATCCACCGCGCCGCCGGGTTGCTGGCCTGGGCTTACGCGCGAACCGGCCAGAACGAAAAGGCGGAGGCGCTGTTCAGCCGCATCATGCAGCTTTCGACCTTGACGGAAACGCAGTATCACTATGCAGAGTTTCTGGCAGCACGGGGCCGGGCCGCCGAAGCGCGGGAGTGGGCGGAGCAGATCATGGCCAAACGCCGCACCATGCCGGGCTTTCAACGCCGCCGAGAGCGTCCCTGGTTCCGGCAAACACGCTCGCTGCTGTCGCGACTGAAATAGCGCAAACTGGTTCCCTTATTGGTGTATCCAAATGTCCCAAGGGAATGTCATGGCGACCGGAGCGAAGCGGAGTGGAGCCACCCTTTGTTTTCGGCAGCAGAAACAAAAGGTGGCTCGACTTCGCTCGCCATGACAGTCTGATATGTCGGCATAGTAGGAATATCCTTGCTCGTGGTGAAAAAATCCTATGGTGAAAAGCCCTCACGTCGCAAAGCAAATCAGCGAGCTTATGCTCGACATCTCTGACCGCGTAAGCCAGTCCGTTGCTTCCAGCAAGAGCGAGTGCCCCGCCGAAGAGCACGCCGCCTACCAGCGAGCTGCGGCCAAGGTCCTTTCCGCCGTACAGCACGAGGTGCTGAGCCCGCTGTACGCGGAGCATCCATCTTTGCGGCCGGAGGGAACGAAGATGACAGCAGCCTCCCCGGCTGGCGAATCGCGCAGCCTTGGTGGAATTATTCAGCCGGTATAGAGGGCTGGTGCCTCACGTCTCACAACCCCGCTTAGTCGATCGATGCTGTAGGCGTCTGTATTGAACTCGACGGTGCCCCATATTTGCCATCGGTTGGCAAATGTGGGGATGTTCGGCCCGGTCTTTCGGTGGAGCACCAAAAAACTACCCCACGTTAGCCAAAGACGGGCGAACATGGGGCACCAGCGCGGTGGGGTACCATCAGAAAGCGTCAATCCCGGTGATGGACGTGCCCAGGATCAGGGTGTGGACATCGTGGGTTCCTTCGTAGGTTTTGACCGACTCCAGATTCGCCATGTGGCGGAAGACCGGGTATTCGTCGGCTATGCCGTTGGCGCCGAGAATGTCGCGCGCCAGACGTGCGCACTCCAGCGCCATCCAGACGTTATTCCGCTTCGCCATGGAGATGTGCTGGTGTCCAACTTTTCCCTCATCCTTAAGCCGGCCGACCTGCAGGACGAGGAGTTGCCCCTTGGTGATCTCGCTCAACATCCAAACCAGCTTCTCCTGCACCAGTTGATGAGAGGCGATCGGCTGGTCGCGGAACTGCTTGCGGAACAACGCATACTGAAGCGCCGTGTCGTAGCATGCCATGGCGGCGCCAAGCGCTCCCCAGGCAATTCCGTAGCGTGCCTGGTTCAGGCACATGAGCGCCGACTTCAGCCCGTCGGATTTCGGCAGGATGTTCTGACAGGGAATGCGGACGTCCTGCAACGAGAGGGAAGAGGTGACCGAGGCGCGCAGCGACCATTTGCCGTGTACGTCCTGCGCGCTGAAGCCGGGCCGGTTGGTCTCGACTAGAAAGCCGCGGACCTTGCCGTCCTGTTCTTCGTTCTTTGCCCAGACCACGGCAACGTCGGCAATGGAGCCGGAGGTGATCCACATTTTCTCGCCGTTCAGCACGTACTCGCCACCCTCGCGGCGGGCGCGCGTGCGCATGGCGCCGGGATTCGATCCGGCATCGGGTTCGGTGAGGCCGAAGCAGCCGAGCTTTTTCCCCGAGGCCATCGCGGGCAGCCACTGCTCTTTCTGTTCCTCGCTGCCGAAGGTGTAAATGGGATACATGCAGAGCGCCGATTGCACGCTGACGAAGGAACGCACACCACTATCTCCGCGCTCCATCTCCTGCATGATGAGACCGTACTCAACGTTGTTCATCTCGGCGCAGCCATAGCCCCGCAGGGTGGCGCCGAAGAACCCGAGTTCGGCCATGGGTTGCACCAGCTCCCGCGGGAAGCGGCCTGCGCGGTTGCACTCTTCGATGATGGGAATCAGATTGTCTTCGATGAACTGGCGAGCGGTGTCGCGCACCATGAGCTCTTCGTCGGAAAGCAGCGAATCGAATTGAATGAAATCGAAGCCTTTAAATTTGATTGCCATAAGTCCTCGGGGCAGACACCTGCTCGGGCCTGCCAGACCTGAATTGAATTTATAAAGCGAACCTAGCCAACCTTAGCACAATAGCCGGGAAAATGAAGAGGCATCGGGACGCGCCTTGGCGTGAGCAATGAGCGATAATCTATCAAAAGCGGCACAGGCGAAATGTTTCCGGCGTGCACGGGCCGGCGGTGGGGCAAAAAAGTGGGGAGCTTTGAAACTCCCCACACAGAAGCGACAGAGGCGATATCGGGTTATTGAGATTCCGCCAGGGAGAGCGCTGGTTGTATCCTGTCCGGCGGAAATCAGGTGAATGTATTGGCGACTGAATCGCAACGTTGGTGCTTGGGCGAGGAGCTGTGGCACTCGTTCGGCGGTCATCGTATGCGGTATCTGCGGCTTACACCCCAGCAAGCCAAAAGCCGGCTTGCCGGGGACCCCGGCCTGGGGCCGGCGGCGAAGCTGCACCCTGCGCGTCCACCGGTGGTTCTTATTCATGGGCTGTTGGGCTATTCGTTCTCCTGGCGCAACAATCTCGAAGCATTGGCGCAGGAGCGCGAGGTTTACGCGGTTGACCTGCTTGGCATCGGCTACTCGGACCGTCCTCGTCCCGGCACCGTCGACTTCGGCCTTCACGCGACCGCCGGACGCATGCTCGAGTGGCTCCAGGCGCTTGGGCTGAGAAATGTGGATCTGCTTGGCACATCGCACGGAGGCGCCGTGACGATGATGATGGCCGCTCTGGAGCGCGAGCACGCAGGCGGCACGGCCGTCGGACGGCTGGTGCTGGCTGCGCCGGCGAATCCGTGGTCGCACCGGGGCGCAATGCGCATTGCTTTTCTTGGCGCTGGCTTAGGACGGTGGATTGCCGGGCTGGCGACACCGCGATTTAAGAGTGGGCTCCGGGCAGCGCGCTCGCTAGCGCTGAGCCGCATGTACGGCGATCCAACGAAAATCACGTTCGAGACCTTGGATGGCTATGGCCGGATGATGGATTTGCCGGGGACGATCGAGTACGCGCTGGAAGTCGTGCGCTCGTGGAAGCAGGACATGCGCGAGCTGAAATTGCGATTTCATCTTCTGGCCAACGTGCCCGCCTTGCTCCTGTGGGGCAGCCTGGACCGCGCGGTCGCTCCCGAAAGCGCGTACGAACTGGCGGCCAACCTGAAGAATGCGAGGGTGATCGTCATGAACGGCATCGGCCATATGCCTTACGAGGAGGCACCGGAGGAGTTCAACCGGCTGGTGCTGGATTTTCTTGATGAGGGCAACTCTCCTGCTGCACAGGGTGAAGGCGCGAGTTCGCGGGTAGGGAGTTCACCCGGCGCACGAAATTCCGATTGACGAACTCGATAAGTTCTGCGGTGATAGTTGATTGGGCTTACTGAGCCTATAGCGACGGTGCGCTTGCACGGATTAGGCAGTCACATTTTCGAGATTCTTCGCGGCTACTTCGCCGTACACGGATACTGGACGTTGTTTTTCGCCTTGTTGCTCGAAAATGCAGGCGTTCCTTTGCCGGGCGAAACGGTGTTGCTGTTCGCAAGTTTTCTGGCCTTTTCCGAGCAACAGCTCCAGTTGCCCTACATAATTCTGACCGGAATTATTGCCGCGACTCTGGGCGACAACCTGGGCTACTCGATTGGACGGCGGGGCGGGCGTCCTTTGCTCGAACGTTATCTGCATGTGTTTCACATTCGCAGGCAAACCATCGAGAAGGGTATAGAGAAGGGCGAAGAATTGTTCCGGCGGCACGGCGACCTGACCATCTTCTTTGCCCGCTTCATCCTCGGGATGCGCATCATCGCCGGGCCGCTAGCCGGTGTGTTGAGGATGCCATGGGGCAAGTTCGTACTGTTTAATTTTCTGGGCGCTGCCACATGGGTTACTGTTATTGCGGTTGCGGGCTACCAGTTCGGGGAACACTGGGAACAGCTCATCAAAATGATGGGCAGGGTGAATTTGGGGATCACGGCGGTAGCAGTATATGTCGCATTGTGGATGTGGCGCCGCTACAGAGCCGCACGGCGAGAGACGAAGGACGCCGCCGGCGAAAAGGTCGAGAGGCAATCGGCGGAGGAGACGGAGACCGGCTCGCGTCCGCGACGATAAGGCCTTGAACCGATTCTTAAGGGTGAATGCAACTATTCAGCGTACATAGAGAAACGATTATCCGCTCATTGATTGCGGCGGTTGGACTCGCCCTGGCATTTGCTGCGGCGGTGCTCTCGTCGGCGGCTCGTGAGACGGGGAACCTGCTGGCGACAGCCATTCTTGCCTCGGCGGCACTATTGCTCTCCGCCGTGGTCGCCATTGCCACCGTGCCTTACCTGGCGAAGCGCGTGGTTGCCGAGCGCGTGCGTTATGCGCTCGATTACCAGATCACGAAAGAGGGGATGGTCTATCTCGGTTTTGTGCTGGTGATTGCCATCGCGGCCCTGAACACCGGAAATAATCTGCTGTTCCTGATCGTTTCCGTGTTGTTGGCCGCGGTCGCGGTCAGCGGAGTGGCTTCGGCCGCGGAACTGCGCGCCCTCGACTTGACGGCCAATATCCCCGAACACACATTTGCCAATAAGCCGTGCCCGGCCCACGTCACGGTCAGGAACCGCAGCCGCTGGCTGCCCGCGTTCTCCATCGCCGTCGTGTCGCCCCGCCAGAAAGAGTCAAAGAAGGTCTGGCATTGGCAGCCAACCAAGTTTGAGTTTCCCAGAGCCTCCGCAGGGCGCCAACCGTGGGTGCGCTGGCGAGATCTGAAGCTGCAACGTATCGAGCAAACTGAGCCGCCTCCCATTCTGCGGCAACCGCTGTACTTCCCCTACATCAGTCCGAGAGGCTCGGCGGGGGCTGAGCTGGCGCTGTTTTTCGAGCGCCGTGGACGGTACGTGCAGAACGCGTTCGGCCTTTCAACTCGATTTCCTTTCTCGTTTCTGATCAAGACGCGCAACGTGGTTCTGAACCGCGAGTTGATCGTTTATCCAAAGGTCGAGCAGACGGAAGAATTTTATGAGATGTTGCCGCTGATCACGGGAGAATTTGAGAACCACGTCCGGGGTCGCGGGCACGACCTCTACCGCATTCGCGATTACCAGCCGGACGACTCGGCCCGCCATGTCGATTGGAAATCGAGCGCAAAAACGGGGGTTCTGAAGATCCGGGAATTTGCCCGGGAAGACGAACACCGGCTGCGAATCGTCTTCGACAACGCCATTCCCGGGATGGCTTCGGCCGAACGCTACGAACGTGGAGTGAGCCTGGCGGCTTCGCTCGCCTTCTACCTGGCGGAGCAGAGTGCGTCGCTGACCTTTGCGGCGCAGGGGCTGGGCGAACCCTCGCTTTGGGGCTTTTTGCATCACCTGGCACTGGTCGAGCCGGCGGCCGATCCTTCAATCCTCGATTCGCTTCCGTTGGGGGCTGACTTCAACCTGGTGCTCACCTGGAGACCGCGCGGGACGGTAGTCACTTCAGTGTGGCAGTCCTCTTACGTGGTGTTTCTCAATTCGTAAGAAATTTCGAAATTTACTTGTAATCCAGAACTGGTTTGCGACATATACTATGCCTCCTCAGGCTGCGTGGGGCAGCCGCACACAATCAGCTACTTGTGATTTGCATCTGAGATGGGCGCAGCAGCGCTCACGGGGGCCATTGCATGAGCACCATTCGTGATCTGATCCAAGGTCGCAAAGTCCACAGCTTGCAGGCATTCGAGTCGGTGATGACTGCCGCGCTCTACATGACACAGTGCAATATCGGCGCCATTCCGGTGATGGATGGGGAGCGATTGGCCGGCGTGTTCTCCGAACGCGACATCCTGATGCGGGTGGTGGCCGCAAAACGCAACCCGGAGTCGACGCTGCTGAGCGAAGTGATGACCTCGGAACCGTTCATCGTGGGCCCCGATGACCCGGTCGAGCGTTGCATGATCGCCATGAAGCAGCATGGCTTCCGTCACCTTCCGGTATGTGAAGGCGAAAGACTCGTCGGATTCATCTCGCTGCGGGATCTGCTGCTGCACGATCTGGACGAAAAAGAAGTGGATCTTCGCATGATGCGCGCTTATCTCAACGCCAGTTGAGGAAGGCGGGCCGATCAGCTTCGGCGCCGCTAACCCCACGTAAGCCCTCAATCACTCCAGCGAGCGGTGCTTGCCGGGGACCCCAATCGGGCGGGGACGTGGGGCACCCCCGGCAATTGTCAAAACTATTCGCGGGATTTCAACTTCAATGAGTCGAGCACTTGGGCTCCCGTGCGAGCTTCTCTGGAAACCAGTGGCGCGCTGGTGTTGCAGGTTGCCAGCAGTAGCGTCTTGCCATTGCTGAGAAACACAACTCGCCAGTGGTCGCCTTCGGGATCACGAAATCTTGCGCTTGCTTTTTGTCTGGTCCCTTTCTCGACTTTGCCGCGTCCGTTGCTGGGCGCGGTCTGCATAAACCTTTTGAGAAAGTCGCGCGCGTCGAGTGGCCCGGTTGTCTTGTCCTGCTTGAAAGCCGTCACGATCACCGATGTAGTTTCCGAGGGAGCTTCAATCTCGAGATCGTCATTGGTTTGCCGCAGTGTCCAGAAAGTGGGCACGGCGATGCTGACGTGTCCTCGGGGAACAGTGTAGGTTCCAGGATTGCTTTGGCCGTTACGGCTGTGCTTGACGTTTTTCTTTGGAGTCTTCTTAGATGTTGCCATGGTTCCTCGCTGCGCTTGCATTAGAGCGGATTCAGAGTGGGATAGAAACTGGACTGCACGGGCCCTTGCGTAGACATGGCGGAATCATTTCTGTCGAATGGAGCCATAGATTAATCTCGTAAGCTCTTCTGGATCGCTGACCGGAGGTTGACAGGTAAAATTGCTGCACACAACCGCCATGGGCCGTCCCTTGGCAATGCCAGGCAGATGCGGCACGGAATCGGCGAGTGCCGGCGGAAGATAGGCGGCAACGGCCTCCTCCTCGCTGACGTGAATGAGGGTCTTGTTGACCGCAAACGGTCTGACCGCGGCGGCATACAGCGCATCGGGCGCAGGGCCGTCGCCCACCAGCACAACCTGCGTATAGGGGCGCGCCAGCCAGACGGCGGCAAGACCGTAAGTGGCGGCATAGATGCCGAATTGCTCGGCCACGCCGGCAAATATCTCCAGCGTTTTGGTCGCGATCTCGCGGTAATGATTCTCGTTGGTCAAAGCGTAAAGCCGGAGCATCACAATCGCGGCGGCGGAATCCCCGGCGGGAGTTGGCGAATCCTGGAATGGCTTGCGCCGTGCAGTGAGTGCGCCGATAGCCGCGGCGCCGGCGTCGCTGGCCGTATCGAAAAAACCGCCGTCTTGCTGGTCGTGGAAGTGAGCGATCATGAAGTCGGCGATCGCTTTGCCAAAGCGGAAATAGCTGAGGTCGGCGGTGCTTTCATAGGCCTCGAAGCAGGCGAGCGCGGTGAATGCGTAGTCGTCGAGCAGTCCCGCTACTTGGCGCTTGCCGGGAGTCACCGCCTCGGAAGAGCCGCTAGAAACCTTCGCAGGTGAATCCTGCTCCGAGTAGGCGATCACGTGCAGCAAGCCGCGCTCAGGGTTCCACGCCTCGCTCAGTATGCGGTCGAGCGAGCGCAGGGCGAAGCTACGCGCTTCGCTCATGCCGGTCTCGGGGCCAAGCACGCGCGCCGCCTGCAAATAGGCGGAGATACAGAGCGCGTTCCAGTTTACGTAGACAGTCTTGTCAATGTAGGGAATGGGACGGCGGAGGCGAGCCGCGTACATTTTCCGCTTTGCCGAGTCGATCAACGCGTCGATCTGTTGGCGCGAACGGCCGCTGCGGGATGCGATCTCCTCGGCTGGGGTTCGCACCCAAAGCACGTTCTTGGCGTGGTTGTGGTGCATCTCGCCAACTTCTCCAATGTCATAGTGAAGGCTGACAACTTCAAATTCGTCGTCATCGAGAACCGCGCGAGCCTCGTCGCGAGTCCAGGTGAAGTGATCGCCGTCGTCGTTCAGGTCGATGTCGGCGTCCTGTGAGGCGTAGAATCCGCCGCGCTCGCGGTCACTCAGCCACTCGTCCATCCAGCGGATGATGTCGCGCGCCACGCTGGCGAAGAACAGATTGCCCGTCGCCTGGTAGCCGTGGACATAATTCTTCAGCAGCTCCGAGTTGTCGTAGGACATTTTTTCGAAATGCGGAACGCACCAGCGTTCATCGACGGAATAGCGATGAAAGCCGCCCGCAAGCTGATCGTAGACGCCGCCGCGCGCCATCCTTTCCAGCGTCGTGCTGACGACGGTTCCTACTTGCTCTTCTCCGGTGCGCACATACCAGTCGATGAGTAAATCGATGGCGGGCGGATGAGGAAACTTGGGGGCGGTGCCGAAGCCGCCATTTTGGCGGTCGAACACGCCCAGCCCGGACTGCACCATCTGCTCGACGATGCGCGGCGAAAATGCGCCTGAACGTCCCAACAGACCCTCGGCGTGAGAGAGTGCGTGCATGAGTTTGCCGGCTTCCTCTTCCACGTCGTTGCGGCGCTCGCGAAATGCCTCGGCAATGGCCAGCAGGATTTTGCGGAAGCTTGGACGGCCCATGGCGTCTTGCGGAGGGAAGTAGGTTCCACCGTAGAAAGGCTTGCCCTCGGGCGTGAGGAACGCCGTCAGCGGCCAGCCTCCCTGTCCGCTGATTGCCGCCACCGCGGTCTGGTAACGCGAATCGACGTCGGGACGCTCGTCGCGGTCAACCTTGACGGGCACGAAGTGCGCGTTAATGATCTCGGCCACCTCGGGGGACTCGTAGGACTCGCGATCCATGACGTGACACCAGTGACACCATACGGCCCCTATGTCGAGCAGGATGGGCCGGTTTTCACGCTGCGCTTCGGCAAATGCTTCGTCGCTCCACTCCCGCCAGCGCACAGGCTGATGCATGGCGGAGCGGAGGTAGGGGGAAGACGACTGCGCCAGCAGGTTTTGGCTCGTGCTCATGGCAGTTAAGTGTACCGCTAGAAGGATGTCTCGTGTTTGGTTTGAACATCCGCGGTATTCGCGCGCCGTGTGCGCCTGGCCCAGCGCGGCCGTCCGTGTCTGCGCTCAGGAGCGCAGCAGTTCGCGTGCAATCAGCACGTAGCGGTCGACGGCTTCCGCCAGCTCAGATTTTTCCACGTACTCGCCTTCGGTGTGGGCTACCAAAATGTTCCCCGGACCCAGCAGCACCGGTTCACCCCAATTCGAGAGAGCCGGAATGTCGGTGGTGAACGAGGCAGTCATGGTCGGTATCCCGGGAATTGTGCGGAAGCGCATGTAAGGAATATCGAGCACGAACTCGACCTGCGCGCGCTCGCCAACGGCGGCGACGATCTGCTCGCGAAGCGGCTGCGACGGAGCCACCAGGCGATACAGAAGCTGCGCCTTGGCGAAGTCGGCAATCATGTTGGTTGCCCGGCCACCCTCGATGATTCCGATATTCATGGTGGTTGCGCCAATCTCCGGATTGGCGGGCAGGGACATGGAACGAAGCAGTTGCAGGGCATCGAGCAGCTTGTCAATGGCGGACTCGCCAAGTTCGGGATAAGCCGAGTGAGCCATCTTGCCGCCGGCGACGACTTCGACGCGCAATGCGCCCTTGGCGGCGAGCGCAATGCAGTTGCCCGTCGGTTCGCCATTCACCAGAAAACGTGAGCCGCGCGGGTTCTGGTTGGCGACCGCGGCGCCAAGCGAGTCGCGCTCCTCGCCGACCACAAAAAGCAGTCCAACGCAGGTGCCCTCACGATGCAGGCGCAGCGCGGCCGCAACCTGGGCGGCAAGAATGCCTTTGGCATCGCACGAACCGCGTCCGGAAATGCGCGTGGAATCCTCACTGGAGGGAATGAGTGGCGGCACACAGTCGGTATGCGTCGAGAAGACGACAGCGGGCGAGGGATCCTCAGGCCAACGGGCAAAGAGGTTGAAGCGATGGCGCTCGACCGGCATGCGCTCGACCGTCAAGCCCGCGGTGGACAGGTAATTTGCGAGGAACTCAACGACTGCAGCCTCGTTGCCGGTAGTGCTTTCGATGTCGACCAGTTGCCGGGTCAGGGCCACGAGATCCATGGGAGAGAGAATACCAGAAGTGGCGATGATTGCGGCGGAACAGCCCAGGTTAGCTAAATGCGGGCGAACGCGGGGCAGCAGACTGATTCTGCCCAGTGAATCGAAATCAAAGTCCCACATCTGCTAACTGCGGCAGATGTGGGGCACCGTCGCAGAGGCGGGCCACCGTCTAGGCTGACCCGAAGAAAATACCCCACGTTAACCAAAAACTGGCGAATGTGGGGCATCCGAAACTACCGTCGAACTTACCAATTGCAACCAGCTCTAGTCGGCGGATTGCTTGGCGGCCTTCGCACTCGTGAGCGTGCCGATCCGCATGCCATAGAACGAGCGGTACACGAAGCTCATGGAGATCACCAGGAAGATCGCCGCCAGCACGTGGGTCAGCACGGCGCTATGGGCAGTGAGTGAAACCGCAAGCTCCACCGCCAGCAGTCCGAACAGGGTGGTGAACTTGATGACCGGGTTCATGGCGACCGAAGAGGTGTCCTTGTAAGGATCGCCCACCGTGTCGCCGACCACGCAGGCCGCGTGCAGGTCAGTGCCTTTGGCCTTCAGTTCGACTTCGACTACCTTCTTCGCGTTATCCCAGGCTCCGCCGGCATTGGCCATGAAGATGGCCTGGTAGAGTCCGAAGATGGCGATCGATATCAGGTAGCCGATAAAGAAAAACGGCTCGGTGAAGGCGAAGGCGAGAGTTCCGAAGAAGACGGCGAGGAAGATGTTGAACATGCCCTTCTGAGCGTAGCGGGTGCAGATTTCGACCACATTCTTGCTGTCCTCGACAGAAGCTTTCTCGGCGCCTTCCAGCTTGATGTTCGCCTTGATGTACTCCACTGCGCGGTAGGCCCCGGTGCTGACCGCCTGAATCGAGGCCCCGGTAAACCAGTAGATCATTGCGCCGCCGGTGATAAGGCCCAGAAGAAATGGCGCGTGCAGCAGGGAGAGTTTGTCGATGTTTTCGCTAAGCTTGTTGGTGAGGGCCATGATGATGGAGAAGATCATCGTGGTGGAACCGACAACGGCGGTTCCGATGAGCACGGGTTTGGCTGACGCCTTGAAGGTGTTGCCGGCGCCATCGTTGGCCTCCAGCAGATCCTTGGCGCGATCGAAGTTGACGTCGAAGCCGAAGTCCCTCTTGATTTCGGACTTGATGTTGGGGACTTGCTCGATCAGCGAAAGCTCATACACCGATTGGGCATTGTCGGTGACCGGGCCGTAGGAATCGACCGCGATGGTGACCGGGCCCATGCCGAGAAAGCCGAAAGCCACCAGACCGAAAGCGAACACCGGGGCGGCGATCATCAGGCTTGATAACCCGTACAAGGAGAACTGGTAGGCAATGGCCATGAGGACGACCATGGAGCCGCCCAGCCAGTAGCACGAGAAATTGCCGGCGACGAGGCCCGAAAGAATGTTGAGCGAAGCGCCGCCCTCCTCGGAGGAGGTAACGATTTCCTTGACGTGGCGCGATTCAACCGAGGTGAAGACCTTGACGAATTCGGGGATGACCGCTCCCGCCAAAGTGCCGCAAGAGATAATCGAGGCCAGTTTCCACCACAGAGTGTCGTCGCCTCCGAGAGTCGGAACAATCAGATACGAGGAGATGTAAGTGAGGATAATGGAGACGAACGAGGTGATCCAGACCAGCGAGGTCAGGGGTGCTTCGAAGTTCATTTCATCGGCGTCGCGGTACTTGGCCCGCGCGATGGCGCCGTTCAGGAAGTAAGCGCCCGAACTGGCAACCAGCATCATGATGCGCATGATGAAGATCCAGACGAGAAGCTGAACTTGCACCGCAGGATTCTTTACGCCGAGCAGGATGAAAGTGATGAGCGCTACGCCGGTTACGCCGTAGGTTTCAAAGCCGTCGGCGCTGGGTCCGACGGAATCGCCGGCATTGTCACCGGTGCAATCGGCGATGACACCCGGGTTACGCGCATCGTCTTCCTTGATCTTGAAGACGATCTTCATCAGGTCAGACCCGATGTCGGCAATTTTGGTAAAGATTCCGCCGGCGATACGCAGAGCGGCCGCGCCTAGGGACTCGCCGATTGCGAAGCCGATAAAGCAGGGACCGGCATAGTCGCCGGGGATGAAGAGAAGGATGAGGAGCATGATCAGCAGTTCGACGCTGATCAGCATCATGCCGATGCTCATTCCGGCCCGGAGGGGAATGACATAGATCTCATACGGCTTGCCTTTCAATCCGGCAAACGCCGTACGGGAGTTGGCGAAGGTGTTGACGCGGATTCCAAACCACGCGACGCCGTAGCTGCCGCCAATGCCGACTAGGCTGAAGAACAGAATGATGGGAAGCGTGACACCGACCGGTTTATCCGGTACGGGCGATAGCCAGCCAAAATACATCGCGATGATCACCGCGATGAACGCCCACAGCACCAGGATGAACTTGCCCTGCGTGATCAGATAAGTTTTGCATGTCTCATAGATCAGCTCGGAAATCTCGAGCATGGCGCGATGCACCGGCAGATTCTTGAGCTGCATGTAAATGACAAGTCCAAAGAGCAGCCCGAAGACACAGAAGAGCAGTCCAATCATCAGGATATTGTGGCCGCTCATTCCCAGGAAGTTGACGCTGGACAGGTCGGGAAGCTTAAGACTCGCTTCACCACCCTTGTGTTGAGCCAGGGCTGAACCGGTAGCCAAAAGCAGGACAGAGGCAATCGAGCCAAGCCGTTTAGAGCACCCCAGCAAGCCTGAATTCTGGCTTGCTGGGGACCCCGCCTTACCACCGGCGAAGGCAAAAGCTCGATGAAGGAGGTTTAACGAACGGGAGTGCTGGGCCGCAATCATCGCGCAAACGCCGATGAGGCTCAGGGTGAGCCAAGTCTGCATGGGTTCCTCCGAAGTTCCAAATTGTTGTGGCGGAGGTTCGGCTGAATCAGGAAGCCAAACCGAGCCAACCAATCCGGTCAAGACACAAGCGCGCGGCACGGGACAGCGTGCCGACGGCGCAAATTACCGGAAACCCGGAACGCGCTTCCACATCATGAAATGTTGAGCTTGGCCGCGTTGGGACCTGTGCAGCCAGCTCCGCATTTCGCCAGAGCAGCCACACACGAAGGCGAACTATGCTACCACGCTGACCAACCTCGGTTCAACGGTGAGTAGCCGCTCTGGAATAAGTTCAGGTGCCGGTCTGAAGTTCTGCCCCAACACGCGCAACCACACGCGTGCCAGGGACCCCGATTGTAAGAATTGCACTCCCAGACTAATCCTTACCAGGAGCCGATTTCCAGAACATAATTCTTCAAACGCGTATTAGATTCGTGCCAATCCCGTTCAATCCGGGAAAGTAAGACGCCGTCTCAAATGCTGACCGCACGGAAGTGTTACGGCGAAGACGCGCAACCCGCGCCCGGTCAATGAACTGTTTATGAAGCGGTTATGAAACAGGCTCTAGTCTTAATCTTGTCTTGCATTACCGGCGCTGAACGTCGATGCCGTGGGCCGTTACTTGCCTATGTAATGGACGCGCCAGATCGACTTCGAAGCGTCGTCGCTGATGAACAGCGACCCGTCTTTGGCCACCGCAACTCCAACGGGGCGTCCCCAGACCCGTCCCTCGGGCGTAACGAAGCCGGTCAGGAAATCCTGGTACTCACCCGAGGCGCGGCCCGAATGGTGCATGGGAACGCGAATGACTTCGTAGCCGGTCAGCATGCTTCGGTTCCAGGAACCGTGCTCGGCGGCGAAGATGTCTCCGCGGTATTCCTGGGGAAACTGCTGCCCCTCGTAGAACGTCATTTCGAGCGACGCATCGTGGGGCTGGATGAGAACGTCGGGGGTGATCACCTTCGACTTCAGTTCTGGATGCTTGCCCTTGTGGCGCGGGTCCTGATGTCCTCCCATGTACCACCAGGGCCAGCCGTAAAAGCCGTCTTCGGTGACGTGGGTGATGTAGTCGGGGACCAAGTTGTCGCCGAGCCGGTCGCGCTCGTTGGTAGAGCACCACAGTTCGCCGGTGCCGGGATGGACGGCTATGCCCACGGCGTTGCGAATGCCCCAGGCATAGACGCGCGGGGCGGAGCCGTCAGGCTTGAATTCCAGAATGTCCGCGCGATGATATTCCGCCGCGTTGCCGTCGGTGTCGTCGTCATTTGAGTGCGAACCGACGGAGACGAACATGCGGCTGCCATTGTTGGTAAATGCGATATCGCGAGTCCAGTGGCCGCCGCCGCGCAGGAGCCCGCCGCCGGGTATTTCTTTGACCACTACTTCCGCCCTGCCACGGGCCTTCAGATCGCCATTCTGGTATGGGAAACGGACCACCGAATCAGTGTTGGCTACGTAAACCCATTTCGGCTCCGGGCCGGGCGGATAGAAGTTAATGCCGAAAGGCTGTCGCAGTCCGGTGGCAAAAACCTGTGTCTGTTGCGCGCGGCCATCCGCAGTGATGCCACGGAAAACCTTGATCTCGCCGGCATGGCTTTCGGCCCCGAATAGATCGCCATTGGGCGCGGTCCGTATCAGGCGCGGAAAATTGAGTCCGCTGGCGTAGAGTTCCACCTTGAATCCGGCTGGGGCCTGGGGCCACGCGTTGGGCGGGCGGCGTACGATGTCCGGACCATTTTCAGCCGAAGCGGTGGCATAGGGCTCAGGCAGGTCGGAGATGGTGATCTTGTGGACCCCTCCCGGCCGTTGCGAGCGGTAGTCCATGAAAACGGAAGCCTGTGTGGTTGTCGCGGCCTGCAAAGCCGGGGTCGCAGAGCCGCGATATTGATAGAGCCACAGCAACGCAGCAGCGACTACCAGCATGACCGCAGCGACGATTCCACGCTTCATCGGGGGTTACTCCATGTGGGCTACTCCATTGGAATCCATGCGGCGCGAGGCGGTTGCAGGGGTTCACGCCGGACGAAGGGCACAGTAGAATGGATCCAGTGCTCTCATGCTGAGCGATCCGGGGCCCCGGCGACGGCCGCTTTTGCCGTTGCTGGGGTGGAGAAGCGAAGTTGAGGCGTTAAGGCGGCGTTTGAGCCGCCTGCCGAAATCCTGAGCGAAGCGAAGGACCTCGTACTCCCAGGAAACTATCCCGCTCCGCGCCGCTCTGGGTTTTATTGAGGAATCTTGCGGCTTGGTGCCCCACGTTCGCCCGCTTTTGGCTAACGTGGGGTAGTTCGACTCGTGCCCAAAGTCCCACATCTGCTAACTGCGGCAGATATGGGGCACCGTCCGAAAAAGTCACAAGCTCTGGGGACCCCGCTCAGACGCTGCCTCAACGCCTCAACTTATCCCGCAGCCTGTTTTGAGCGGTGCAGGCTGGGGTTGCGAGTGTACTCCATGCCGGTGGCGATTTTGGCGGACATTGGCGCGCCCCAGATGCGCTCGACCAGCCAGAGCGCAAGATCAATGGAAGAGGTCACGCCTCCGCAAGTCACGATGTCGCCGTCATCGACGACTCGCGCATCGACAATCTGCGCTCCCGCCGAACGGAGCTCATGAAGGGCGGAACGGTGAGTGACGGCAGGGCGGTCCTTTAGCAGTCCGGCCGCCGCCAAGGCCATGGCTCCGGTGCAAACCGCTGCCAGGATCGTGCACCGCGGATGCAATGCGGCAATTTTTTTCGGCAGCAGGCCGCGCTGCACCTCTGTGTACAGGCTGCGCGGAGAGCGGTCAGCCCAGCCTCCACCGGGAACGACGAGCAGATCGGCTGCATCCTCGAGCACTCCGTCCGGCAAAAAGCGCAAGCCGTTCGCGGCTGTAACCTGCGCTTGCGGCTCCACGGTCACGAGGCGAACGTCCACCGTAGCGGACGCGCCCGCGGTGTTCGCGCCGGCCAGTTTGGCGGCGCGGCGGAAAACCTCATAGGGGCCGATAAAATCGATTTCGTCGACTCCATCAAAGACAATGATGCGGATTTTCATGCGGCTCTCCTGTATGTGAGATTACGCTCAGCCCGCGCAAGGTGTGAAGGGGAGCGTGCTGGTCGTCCCGCGTGCTCTTGATAGCTCTTTTTGTAGAATGACTTTCTTCCCGCACAAGATGATTGTAGGATTACTACTTCCATCTGCACTGCCACTGGAGGTGTTCGTGATTGACGCAACTCTCATCGGTACCACGGCTGCCGGCTCGGCTCCGCCTAAGACGGGGCGTTCGGTAATTGCCACTCGATTCGGCATTGTCGCCAGCAGTCAACCGCTGGCATCGATGGCCGGAGTGCAAATCTTGCAACGTGGCGGAAACGCCATCGACGCGGCCATTGGAGCCAACGCGGTGGTTGGCGTGATGGAGCCGACAGGCAATGGCATCGGCGGAGATCTGTTCGCGATTATCAATGAATCGAAGACGGGCAAGTTCCACGGACTGAATGCGAGCGGATGGGCGCCGGAGCGGATGACTCCTGAATTTCTGAAGGCGCAAGGGATCGAGAAGCTGCCGGTGCGGGGCGTGTATAGCGTGACCGTGCCGGGCGTGGTTGCCGGCTGGGCAGCGCTGCGCGAGCGTTTTGGGAGCCTGCCGTTTTCCACTTTGCTGGCGCCGGCCATCTACTACGCGGACAAGGGATTTCCGGTGAATGAGGTGACTGCCGGGCTCTGGAACAATGCGCTGGAGTTGCTGCGCTCGGAGCGCAATGCGGCAGCGACGTACCTGATCGACGGGCGCACGCCAAAAGCGGGCGAAGTGTTTCGCAATCCCGATCTGGCGGCGAGCCTCCGGCTGATCACGAGTTATGGCCGCGATGGCTACTACAAGGGGCGCACGGCCGAGGCCATAGTTGCCATCTCGCGCGAAAAGGGCGGGGCGATGGCGATGGAAGACCTCGCCGGGTTCGAGCCCGAGTGGGTGACTCCGATCTCGACGGATTATCGCGGCTGGACGGTCTACGAGATACCGCCCAACACCCAGGGAATTGCCGCGCTGATGATGCTCAATCTGATGGAACAGTTCCCGCTGAGCGACTACGGCTTCCACAGCGCGCGCGCCTTGCACGTGATGATTGAAGCGAAAAAACTCGCCTATGCCGACATGCTGCGCTATACGGCCGATATGCGCATGGCGAAGGTGCCGGTGGAGCAGATGCTGAGCAAAAAGAACGCCGCCGAGCGCGCCGGACTGATCGGCGAATTTGCCCAGGCCTCGGTGCAGCCCTCGCGTCTTGCAGGCGTCACCGACGGCAAGGGGAACGACACGATCTACATGACGGTGATCGACAAAGAAGGTGACATCGTCTCGCTCATCCAAAGCAACTACATGGGCTTCGGTTCCGGGCTAGTGCCGCGCGGAACGGGTTTCATGCTGCAAAACCGCGGCTCGCTGTTCTCGCTCGACCCGAGCAGTCCAAACCTGCTGGCCGGGCACAAGCGTCCGCTGCACACGATTATTCCGGGCTTCATGCAGAAGGGCGATGTGCGCATCGGGTTCGGCATCATGGGCGGCTGGAACCAGGCGCAGGCGCACGCGCAGTTCGTGGCCAACATCGTCGATTACGGCATGAACCTGCAGCAGGCGCTGGAGGCCGGACGCTTTACCAAGTCGACCTTTGAGGGCTGCGACGTGCAGATAGAAGAACTCGTGCCGCAGGCGGTGCGCGACGAACTGACACAGATGGGGCACGAAATCCAGGTCAAGACTGCCCGCACGAACACGTTCGGCTTCGGCCAGGCGGTGATGAGCGACGGCAGCGGCGTGCACTTTGGAGCGAGCGATCCCCGCCATGACGGCGCGGCGATCCCGGAGCCGGGGCCGGTGTTCTCCGACGCCAAGCCCTGATCGGCTGAAAAACGCGCTGATAAATTCCCAAGGGGAATGTCATGGCGACCGGAGCGCCGAGCGCCAGTGGGATAAGTAAGAAGCTGTTGTGGCGCGGAGTGGAGCTACCTTTTGTTTTTCAGCAGTAAGAAACAAAAGGTAGCTCGACTTCGCCCGCCATGACAGTCTGATATGTTCGGGATATACCTACTGGGGAACCGGTATCGAGTGTGCGCCCAGCGAGCGAAGCTCGCCGAGGACCCCGATGGGTGACGTGAGGCACCATCGCACGCTGCTGCTTATGACAAAGGACGCCGCGAGGCGTCCGTTGTCGATGATTGATTATTGCGACCGTCTAACAGTCTAAGCTGTACGCACTGTTTCCGCAGCTTCGCTTTCGCCGAGGTAGAGTTTGATTTTTTCCAGCAAGGCAGGAAAGAGCTGCTCCTTCTGAAGGCAGGCATTCACATCCTTGCCGCCGTCAACCGGACCATAACCGGTAACGATGATGACCGGAACGCTTGGATCTTTCTGGTGCACTTGCTTCGCCAGCTCCAAGCCATTCATGCCTTCCATGCGGAAATCCGTAACCAGAATATCGAACCTCTCTTTGGCGAACTTATCCAGTGCATCGGCGGCACTGTAGGCAGAGACTGCCCGGTAGCCTTGCATTTCCAGAATTTCACAACTCAATCGCGCCAGCACCTCGTGGTCGTCGACAAACAAGACTGCCTTCATAGAATCACCTTTGTTTTCGAGCATCTCGACGCGGCTACTCAATAGTTAGTGTAAAGGAAAGCCCGGAAAGATGCCTTCTAGGTAGATTTCACATAATCTATAGTATTTGCTCGCGATCGTGTTTCTCACACCCTTCGCGACTGGCTTGGCCAACAGAATAACCCAGCGCTCCGGTTATCTCCAGCAAAAGTGAGGGTGGCAGTATCTGAGTTGTCACCTGCTTACAGCGGAGCTGCCGCGGAAGAACATGTACGGTTTGAAGCTATAGCGATTGCGAGTAATATCGCTTAGAGAGTCACAACATCCAAACTATCCGGAGCGGCACTTGGTTGGAAGGTGACTACCACCCCAACACGCGCAACTATGGCGCGTGCCGGGGCCGGTCGTTCCTTACACTCCGTATTTCCGCCGCTCACTCTGAAGCTGTGACCGGGGTGAACGGCTATAATCAGAATTCTAAGCTAGAGCTGTCTGATTTAACCTGCACTCTCAATTGAAGCTGCACGGGCGGCGCCGAGGCGCCGATCTATAGAAGGGAATTGTTATGACGGAAATCGAACTGATTCATGCGCGCGAAGTTCTGGATTCACGCGGAAATCCTACGGTAGAAGCTGAAGTGACTCTGGTAAGCGGGGCGAAGGGCCGCGCCATCGTTCCCAGCGGCGCTTCCACCGGCGAGCACGAGGCCGTGGAGCTTCGCGACGGCGACAAGTCGCGTTATCAGGGCAAGGGCGTGCTCAACGCCGTGCACAACGTGAACGAGGTGATCGCTCCGGTGCTGATGGACATGGATGCCTCGCGCCAGGCTGAGATCGACGCCAAGATGATCGAACTGGATGGCACGGAGAACAAGGGAAAACTCGGCGCCAATGCGATTCTTGCCGTAAGCATGGCTGCGGCGCGCGCGGTTGCCGATTACTATGACCTGCCGCTCTACCGTTACCTGGGCGGCGTGACCGCGAACATTTTGCCGTGCCCGATGATGAACATCATCAATGGCGGGGCGCACGCCGACAGCAACGTGGATTTTCAGGAGTTCATGGTAATGCCGGTCGGAGCGCCGTCGTTTGCCGAAGCGCTGCGCTGGGGCGCTGAGACGTTTCATGCCCTGAAGTCGGTGCTGAAAAAGAAGGGTTATAACACCGCGGTCGGCGACGAGGGCGGTTTCGCTCCCTCACTCAAGGCCAATGCCGAAGCGATCGAGGTGATTCTCGAGGCCATCCAGCAGGCCGGCTACAAGGCGGGCGACCAGATTGCGATTGCGCTGGACCCGGCGGCGAGCGGGTTTTTCAGCGATGGCAAATACATCTTCAAGAAGAGCGATAAATCCAGCAAAAGCGCGGCCCAGATGGTGAAGTTCTATGCCGATTGGGTGCGCCAATATCCGATCGTGTCCCTTGAAGATGGTCTGGCCGAGGACGACTGGGACGGCTGGAAGATGCTGACCGACGAGCTCGGCGACAAAATCCAACTCGTCGGCGACGACATCTTCGTGACCAGCACGGCGCTGCTGGCTCGCGGCATCGATACGGGCGTGGCCAACTCGATTCTGATCAAACTGAACCAGATCGGCACCATCACCGAGACGCTGGAGGCGATCGAGATGGCGCGCCGCAACGGCTACACGGCCGTGATCTCGCACCGCTCCGGCGAAACCGAAGACGCATTTATCGCCGACCTGGCGGTGGCGACCGGCGTCGGCCAGATCAAGACCGGTTCCGCCTCGCGTACCGACCGCATCGCCAAGTACAACCAGTTGCTGCGCATTGAGGAACAGCTCGGAGCCGCGGCGAACTTCCTCGGACTGGCGGCGCTGAACTATAACGGCGAGCTGATGGAGAGCGCAGGGGCATAGGGCTTGAAAAAAGTTTCAGAGTTTCAGAGTTTCAAGGTCTGTTGGGAAACTTTGAAATCTCAGAAACTTTGAAACTTTGCTTTGCTGGATGAGGCGTCGATCACCTCCGGGCAGAATGTCGAGCCTCTCCTTCGAGAAGCAGGTGAGCTCGTGAAGATATTCGCAGCGTCACGGCTCACCGCATCGCGGAGAAATCTAAAATCTGAAATCTGAAATCTAAAATCTGAAATCTGAAATGCCTAAGCCCAAACCTCTCGTTTTGATCGTCCTCGATGGCTGGGGTTATGCGCCGCCCTCGAATGCCAATGCCATTTCGCTGGCGCGCAAGCCGAATTATGACAAGCTGCTCGCCGAGTATCCGAACACGCTGATTCACACCAGCGGGCGCTTCGTCGGGCTGCCGGACGGGCAGATGGGCAACAGCGAAGTCGGGCACCTGAACATCGGCGCCGGCCGCGTCGTTCACATGGACATTACCCGCATCGATCTGATGATCGAGAACGGCGAATTGTTCAGGCATCCCGTGCTGCTCGACGCCATGAAACACGCCAAGGCGAATGGACGGCGGTTGCACTTTTGCGGATTGCTCTCCGACGGCGGCGTTCACTCGCACCAGAACCATCTCTACGCGCTCTTGAGGATGGCGAAACAGAACGGCGTGGAGCGCGCTTTTGTACACTGCTTTATGGATGGCCGCGACACGCTGCCGGACTCCGGCGCGGGCTACATCGAGCAGTTGCAGCAGAAGATGCGCGAGTACGGCATCGGCAAGATCGCTACCGTTGATGGCCGCTATTACGCCATGGATCGCGACCGCAAGTGGGATCGCCAAAAGAAGGCGTTCGATGCCATGGTGCACGGCAAGGCCGAAACCACCTATGCCGACCCGGTGCGGGGGATGAAGGATTCCTACGATCACGGCGTCACCGACGAGTTTGTCATTCCGTTTGTTTGTACCGGCCCGCGCGGCGAACCGGCGGGTACGATCCGCGATGAAGATGTCGTGATCAATTTTAATTTTCGCGCCGACCGGGCGCGGCAGATTACGCGCTGTCTGGCTCGCGAGAGCGGCATCACGGCCGAGGGCGGGCGCGATCTCCCGGATGCCGCGGCGCTGGACCAGGCGATTCCACGCGACGAAGTGCCCAAGAATTTGCAGTACATTTGCATGACCGAATACGACGCCAAGTTCAAGCTGCCCGTGGTAGTGCCTTCCGAGCGCCTGACGAACATTCTGGCGAACGTCATGGCCAACCTTGGCATGCGCAATCTGCGGGTCGCCGAAACCGAGAAGTACGCGCACGTCACGTTCTTCTTCAACGGCGGAGTGGAGAAGCCGTTTCCGGGCGAGGAACGCGTGCTGATTCAGTCGCCGAAGGTGGCTACCTACGATTTGCAGCCGGAGATGAGTGCCAAAGGCGTCGCCGAAGCCGTGGTAAAAGCCATAGAGGACAAAACGTTCGACGTGGTGATCGCGAACTTTGCCAATGCCGACATGGTTGGGCACAGCGGCAAGATTCCGCCGACCATCCGAGCTGTCGAGACCGTGGACGGCTGTCTGGCCGAGATTTATGCGGCCATCAAGCGCTGCGGCGGCATCATGCTGGTGACCGCCGATCATGGCAACGCCGAGCAAATGATCGATCCGGAAACCGGCGGACCGCATACGGCACACACCACCAATCCAGTTCCGTTCATCTATATCGCTGAAGATGCGAACCAGTTTGTACTGCGCCGGGATGGCGCATTGCAGGACATAGCGCCAACCGTGCTCGGTGCGCTGGGCATTCCGCAGCCAAAGGAGATGACGGGGCGCGATCTGCGGATCAAGAAGAACGCGTAGGCCGTTTGGCATTAGCGCAAAAATGCTTTTCCCGAGTTTGTTTTCAACTACACGGATCATGCAAATGAAACTTGTCATCGCGGTGCATCATCATTTTCATCTCTGGATACCTCCGAAATCGTTTGCCGATCGCATTCGGCATGATTTCCCTCAGCTCGACGTGGTGCAACTCGATGGCTACGGCGGCCTCAAGGCCGAGATCGTGGACGCGGATCTGATGATTGCGTTTTCGATGAGGGCGGAGCAATTCAAGGCGGCCCGCCGCTTGCAATGGATTCACTCGACCGCGGCGGCCGTGCATGCGCTGCTGCTGCCGGAAGTGGTGGCCAGCGATGTGGTGGTGACGAACGCCCGCGACGTGCATGGCCCCGCGGTGGCCGAACACGCCATGGGCCTGGTATGGGCCGTCGGCAGGCAACTGCATCGAGTCCGCGACTTTCAACGCAAGCACGTGTGGGCGCAGGAGCTCTTGTGGGATGAAGTGCCTCATCCGCGCGAAATGCGCGGTTCAACGCTGCTTGTCGTCGGTTTCGGTGCGATCGGGCGTCCGCTGGCGCAAATGGCGCACGCGGCGGGAATGCGCGTCATCGCCGTGCGGGAGCATCCGAACCGTCCCAGCGAGCCCGCACAGCAGGTATTTGGGTTCGATGAACTGGATGAAGCATTGCCGCTGGCCGACTTTGTGGTGGTGGCGGCGCCCGTGACCGAAAAGACCACGGGCCTGTTCAATGAAGCGCGGCTCCGCAAGATGAAGCGCGGCGCTTGCCTGTTTAATGTGGGTCGCGGCATTCAACTGGACTCGGCGGCCTTGGTGCGAGTCATCCGCGAAGGGCATATCGCCGGCGCCGGACTCGACGTCATGGAACAGGAGCCACTGCCACCAGACTCGCCGCTGTGGGACGTGCCTGAGATCCTTATTACGCCTCACGTCGCCGGGTTTGACGACCTGCTGTGGGAACGCCAGTACGAACTCTACTCGGATAATCTGCGCCGCTATTTTGCCGGTGAACCGCTGCTCGGCCTGGTCGATAAGCAGAAGGGATACTGAGGTTATTTCAGATTTCGGATTGAAAAAGGTTTCAAGGTTTCAGCGTTTCAAGGTTTCGAAAGCAAATGCACGAAACTTTGAAACCTCGGAAACTTTGCAACCTGTTTCTTTGAAACTTGCTTCTTAATCCTGGCATGCCGCCGCGGCAACCGGCACCGGCACTTGCTCGATAATCTCCAGGCCGAAGCCTTCCAGCGAGGCCACCTTGCGCGGGCGATTGGTGAGCAGGCGCAGGCGCTTGAGCTTGAGGTCGCTCAGGATCTGAGCGCCGATGCCAATCTCGCGTTGAGTTTTCCGCTGCGAATCGGGGAGCGTTGCCAGGCGAATGTCGCGATGAAATTGCAGCGTGATTTTCCCGCCCAACTGCTCGACGGAAAAGCCCTTGGAAGTCTGGTGCAAGTAAATAATGGCGCCGCGGCCTTCGTCGGCGATCATTCTCATCGATTGGTCCAGCATGTTGCGGCATTCACACGAAGTGGCGCCGAAGACATCTCCCGCAAGGCAATGCGAGTGCATCCGCACCAGTGTGGGGAGATCGCCGGTTTTTTCCACTTCGCCCTTCACCAGCGCAACATGCGCTTGGCCGTCGATCTGCGACTGGTAGGCAATCATGCGAAAGTCGCCGTAACGGGTTGGAACGACCGCCTCGCCGAGTCGGACGAGGTAGGTTTCCGTTTGCAGCCGGTAACGAATGAGTTCGGCCACGGTCAGCATCTTCATCTTGTGCTGCCGGCAGAATTCTTTTAGTTGCGGCACCCTGGACATGGTGCCGTCGTCATTCATGATCTCGCAGATGACGCCCGCCGGAACGAGTCCTGCCATGCGGGCCAGGTCGACGGAAGCCTCGGTCTGTCCAGCGCGCACGAGCACGCCGCCCTGGCGAGCGCGCAAGGGAAAGACGTGTCCGGGACGGGCCAGATCGCCTGGGCGCGTCGCAGGATCGATAGCCACCTTGATGGTCTGGGCGCGGTCGAAGGCAGAGATGCCGGTCGAGACGCCGTCGCGCGCATCGACCGATTCAGTGAACGCGGTGCCGAAGTTGGAAGTGTTCTCGGCACTCATGGGGCCGAGCCGAAGCTGGTCCAGCCGCTGTTCCGTCATCGCCAGGCAGATCAGGCCACGGCCATGTTTCGCCATAAAGTTGATCGCCTCAGGGGTGACTTTCTCTGCGGCCATGGTCAGGTCGCCTTCGTTTTCGCGGTCTTCATCGTCCACGACGATGATCATTCGACCGGCGCGAATTTCTTCAATCGCGGCAGGCACGTCACAGAACTGCGTCTCTTGAGTCATAGGAGGTAGAAAAATTCTATCAAACCCAGCGCTGGCCGGCGCGGGTATAGAACAATTCCCCAGTCGGTATACACCTAAGTATCACCTAAGTATCACCGCCGTGCTTGGATATCACCCCAGCAAATGCCAAAAAGCAGCGTTTGCTGGAGACGCCGTGTGCCCGGCTTCTTCGCGGGGTACACCTTCCGCGAATCCGGTTTAACCACATTCGCGAAAACAGGCGGCCATCCGCAAGTCTCCCGGCTGCGAATCGGCGCTCAGCGAGGGCTGGAAATGCCGTCGAGGCCGGGCGGAGGGTTTGAGCTGCCGCATGACCCTTGCAAGTCACTCGATTTTCTCTCCGGGTTCGGCTACAAACTACTTATGACGCACGCAAAGCTGGTGGAAGCCGCCATCGCCTGGCTGCGGCGGTACCGATGCGGAATTGTGCTTAGCGAGCAAGGCTGCGCGAGCGGCGAAATGCCGGATGCGATTGGCTGGAAAGGAAAGTGCCACTCCGTGCTCGTCGAGTGCAAGCTGAGTCGCGCCGATTTCCTCACCGATCGCGAAAAACAGTGGCGAACGGATGCCGAGATCGCCCTGGGCTGCGAACGCTATTATGTGGCGCCGCGCGGTTTATTGCGGGTCGAGGAACTGCCCGATGGATGGGGGTTGCTGGAGATGCATGCCCGCGAAATGGTAGTGAGCAGGAAATCGAAAAAAAACCTGCGGCGGCCCGGCGGCTTTATGAATGAGATGAACCTGCTGCTGGCGAGCCTGCGGCGCGTTGAAATCCGCATTGAGCCGCAAACGATCACGGACTTCCTGAAATGGAAGAATCGGCTGGCTGAGTACAACGGTGGCGCTATGCCGGAAGGAGTGCTGGCGCCGGAGCAGGAAAAGAATCCGCACTTGATGTGAGGGAAAACGCCATAATCGTATGTCGGGAAGTTAGATTCGGATCAATGGGGGTATTTACTTGACGCCACCGAACGCAAGATGTAGTGTCCGGGGCTGTGAGCGAGGATTACCCGAGGACATTGCTCGAGGTGGAACGGCGCTTCAGCCGCGAGCAGGCCTGCGCC